>CALAML010000276.1 GCA_937925845.1 uncultured Acidimicrobiales bacterium
GGCATCAGCTTCGGTATCGACAACTTCTGTGATCGGGGTCTCTGGAACGGCAAACTCAGGGGTTCGGATCGGAGCCTGCCACTGGGCCAGGTCGATGAGCCCCTCCACCGGCGCCACGTCATCGGGGCCGGGTCCGGCGCCGAAGTGGCTTTGCTCTGCAAGACCCAAGGCCAACGTGCGCGCCGGGGACACCGAAGCCACTGCGCCGAGGCCACGCGAGCGGACATCGATCAGAGAGTTGGCCATCAGTCGGCCACCGAGCAGCAGGGTGATGATCACCGCCATCCAAAGCCAGATCTGAGCGAGGGTGGACGTGGAGTCGAGGGTCTGAAACGCTCCATCACCGTTGAGCCGGACTGCGGCGACGATGGCCACGATCACCGGTGCTGCGAGTACCGCGGCGACGGTGGCGCTGGCATTGAGTGCTTTGAGTTGGTTCACAGGAGTCTCCCGGTGGTTGGGCAGGGGTGTTGGCCGGTCATCCGGCTCCGGCGGCTGATGCGCCATCGGCCGCCACCGCTCTACTGGAGGCTTCGATCGTGGCTCCGGTTCCAAAGATTCCCCACAGGAAGGTGTGCTGTTTGGTAACCGTCACTTCGATCACTCGGGGGTTGGGATCGCCTTCGTGGAAGTCGATGGTCGGGGTGAATCCCCGGCTCGACACCCAGCTGGATGCTTCGGCTTCGGCCGCGTCACGGTCGAGATACGGTTCGTCGCCGCGGTAGAGCGAGTTGAGCGACACTTCGACGGCCCCGGCTCGGGCCGCTTCGAACGACACTCGTTCCGCCTCCCGCTTGACCGAGAGAATCTGGCCCGCTTCCGACACCAGTCCGATCACTGCGATCAGTGACGCCAGCACCACCAGCATCCACACTGCATCGCCGCGGTCATCGCCGCGTTCACAACGGCCGTACATCAGTCGTACTCCCGGAACCGTTCGAGACGCTCCGAGGAGGTTGCGCCCATCAGCTTGTTGCCGAGGAAGGGGACTCCCACGCCGAGGTCAGCTAGCGGTACCTGGCAGCTCACTTGAAAGCTGATGGTCTGTCCCGGGCCGAAGGCATAGCTGGCCAGGCCAGCGTCGGGGCTCGAGCAGTTGACCCCCTGGTCGTTCAGCACCTCGCGCGCCGCGGCTTTCCCGGCGGCGTCGGCGCTGGTCGGGTTGTTGCGCAACGAGGCGGCGCGAACGCCTTCCCGCGCCGCTTGTTGTAGATCACCCTTGATCACCATCAGCTGCCCGGTGATGATCGTGATGTTGATGACCCCGATGAACAGCGGCAGAATCAGCAGCAGCGTGACCACCGATGAAGCGGCCTGGTCGCCGCGCAGGCGTTTCGGGTGTGGTCTCTGGTCGGTTTGCGCCACTTCAACCACCCCGCTCGTCAGGGGTGTAGAAGCGTTCAACCGGGCCCTCGGCCACGGATTCGATCACGCCGAACGATGGGAAGATAAACGAGCGGACCTGGGCCCGCACCGTCACCTTGACGGTTCTGTTGTTACGCACCACATGCGTGGTGTTGGCTCCCGGGCTCGGCGGCTCAAGGAGCTTGAACGAGCTGAGCGTGTCGTTAGCGGCATTTTCGCCTTCGGAACGATCCATTCCGAACGACTGAGCTGCAGCTACGCCATCGGCGGCTGCGGCTTGCACGATCGTGCGGCCAAGCCAATACATACCGACGTTGAGCACGAAGAGCAGAAGAAAGATCGCGGTGAGGGTCATCAAGAGGGTGTTGACGACCTCACCGCGGTCGCCCCGACCTCGGGTCTCGCGCCATGCCGCACAGCGCGAGACCCGGACCGGGTGATCTGTATCGGAAGGCTCTAGCAGGTGGTGTTGGCCGACGAACAGGTGTCGTTCATCAGGTTGGTGAAGAACGTGCTGAACTTCGTGCCCAGAGCAAGAGCCGCCACTGCGAGCAGACCCACCAGGATCAGGTACGACGAGACTTCGCCTCGGTCGTCCTGGGCCCGCGCTATCGTCGACACCATCGCCTGGTGGAGCTGAATTCCTACCTTGCTGTATGCATTCATTGTTGTGTGTTCCTTTCGGTGAACTTGCTTTGACTTGTTTTGCAGTGGCTTGTTTTGCACTGGCTTGGTTTGGACTGTTGGAACTTCTTGTTTGCGGGGAGGCGCACGGTGAACCCGTGGCCTCT
Source organism: uncultured Acidimicrobiales bacterium (assembly GCA_937925845.1). GTDB lineage: Bacteria > Actinomycetota > Acidimicrobiia > Acidimicrobiales > CALAML01 > CALAML01. Next base: position 2,157 of record CALAML010000276.1, read on the forward strand.
TGGGTTGCTGGTTGAGGTGAGAGGGTCATACCGCCGCCGAGAAGAGGGTGGCGACGGCCGGAAAGCCGATGAAGAGCATTGAGGCGAAGGTCATGATGGCAATCGGGACGCTCATCTTTTGGCTGTCCCGCTCGGCCGCTGCCAGTTCGTCGGTAAGCGCCGCTTTGCGGGCCGTCCTGGCCTTGGCGCTGAGCGACTCCGTAATGCGGGCGCCGGAGGCCGCCGCCAGCGACATCGAACCGCCGAACTCGATCAGTTGACGGACGCCAATCTCGTCGCCGAGTCGGTCGAGGGCGCCCCATGGGCTCTCCCCGCGGATACTGGCCGAAGACAACCGACCGCGGAGTAACAGGAAGGCCCAGTTGTCTCCGGATTCGGCCGCTCGAAGCAGGGCACTGTTTACGCCGGCGCCTCCGGCGATCAGTACTGCTGAGATTTCGATGAAGGTCGACAGCGAGGCCCGGAATTCTTCACGCCGGGCCACGGCCTTGTCAGCCAGGTTCTTCTCGGACAAGACCACCACGCCGAAGGCGATGGCACTGCCGATGACCAGGCCGAGCAGCAACTGCACCTCGAAGCTGAGGGTGGCGCCAACAAAGGCGAGAAAGCCGAGCGATGCCGCACCGGTGAGGGTGCTTGAAGCGTGCACCGCGAGGCTGGTGTCGGACACTGCGAGATCCCGCGTCCGCTGCTTCGGATCGGTGCCGCTCACCGAGAGCAAAGCCTGTGCGAGCCGGTCGTTGAGGGACAGCGGCGGAGGACCCGCATGGTGGGCGGTGTGGTATTCCTCCAGCCGATCGGCCATGGTGGGCCCCGAGGCGTTGAAGCCCCGGTAGATCACAGCCAGGCCAAGGCTCAGTAGGATGACAATGCCGATGCCGAGAATCATGTGGCCACCTCCACCGCTTCCGCCTCGAAGTCGGCAAGCTCCGCCACGTTGACCGCGGACGTCATTGAGGTGACGACGCGGCCGGTGGGCTTGAACTGAGCCAGGCGGTACATGTTCATGCCAGCACCGCCAAACATGGCCAGCACAACGGCGAGAACCAATTGGCCACCGATGGTTTCGTAGGGCTCGACCAAACTGCCGCCCATGGCGACACAAACAAACACGATTAGGGCGGACACCACGGAAATCGTTTTGGCTTCCGAAGAAGTCCGGGCTCGACCCGCTTCGACTTCACGGAGCATGGCCGCTCGTTCCCGGGCACCTTCAGCAGCACCGGTCAGCACCTCGCTAACCGAACCGCCCTCCCGACCTATGGCTACGAGAAGTGAATGCACCACAAGGTCGGACTCGGGGAGGCCAAGATCATCCGCAAACTTGGCAAGGACCGGAGCGGGCTGCTGGCGCTGGAGACCGGCGGCGAGTTCTGCGGCCTCTTCAAAGATTGCCGCCGGAGCTACCCGAGCGGCTAGGCGAATGGCTTCACGTAGGCCTGAGCCGGAAGCGGTCAGATCGCGGAGGGTTTCGGCGAAGCTCGCCACTGCCTCGACCCGTTCCATGGTCGCCAGCCGCCGTCGCTTGGCCAGTCGCAGATCTACTGAGACCCAGCCGCACCCGGCGACAAAGGCGGCAAAGACCGGCCAGCCAGCGAGGATCCAGGCCAACCAACCGGCGACACCAGTGATCAGCAATCGTTGGATCAGCATTTCGGGCATCGCCGGTCCGCCCTTTGGCTTCTCGGCTGAGGTCCCGTCTTGCGACTTCGAACCACCGCTGCCGAGCTCAGCGCCGCGGATGCCGGCTACAACCAACCCGCCGCCGAGCACCACAAAGATGCCAATCAAGGCCCCGATCATCGGGGACCTCCAGCAGCCGAGGCCATGGCCTTCTGCTGGTCGAGCAACCAGGCCATGCGATCCATGTCGAGGCCGGCAGCTACCAGGCGTTCCCGCAGGAGGCCGCCCGGCAGCGAGGCCAGTTGGGCTCGGCCGTTGCCGTCGCGAACGTACAGGTCGTTGTACTTGATGCCGTCGGTGCCCTCGTCGGTCACCTGCACCAGGCTGGAGATGCACCGTCGCCGGTCGAGCGTCTTGTGAAGGTGGACTACAACGTCGACTGCGGTTCGGTAGAACCCGTCGATCACCGGCATCGGCAACTGGTTGGCTGCTTCGGCGCAGTAGCCGCGAACACGACTGGCCACGCCGCGGCAGGACTCGGCGTGCAGGGTGCACATCGAGCCGTCGTTGCCCTGGCTCATCGCCTTGAGCATGGCCAGCGCCTCGGCGCCACGGACCTCGCCCACGATCACTCGATCGGGCGACATCCGTAGGCATTCTTTGGTGAGCTGGGCCATGGTGATCTCGCCCTTGCCCTCAACGTTGGCGTCGCGGGTTTCGAGCTCGGCCACGTTGGGGTGGGCTTCGGGGAACATGCCGAGGTTGAGCTCGGAGGTGTCTTCTACCGTCACCAGTCGCTCTTCGGGCGGGATCTCGTGGATGAGCGCCCGCAGGAGCGTGGTCTTTCCAGCGCCGGTACCGCCGGCGACGATGATGTTGCATCGGGCCCGCACCGCAGCACCGAGCAGGTCGGCCAGGTGTTGATCCATCGAACCGAGACCCACCAGGTCACCGAGGCTCACCTTGGTGTGGCGGGGGCAACGGATGGTCACAGTCGGTCGGGGCGACACTTCCATGATGGCGTGGAGGCGAAAGCCGCCGGGCAGCTTCAGGTCGAGTCGGGGGTTGGCGGTGTCGAAGCGCCGTTCGGTGCGGCCGAGGCGCGACGCCCAGGTGTTGAGCAGCTCAACCAGGGCGGCGTCGCTCTCGGCGATACGGCCGACGCGTTCGCGAGCGCCACCGGATCGGGCCACGATCACGTTGTCGCAGCCGTTGATGAAGATGTCTTCGATGGTCTCGTCGGCCAGGAGGTATTCGAGCGCACCCAGACCGAAGAGATCGGCGATGACCCGCTCAAGGATCAGTTCTTCGGTGGCGGCGTCGAAGGCTGCGTCACCTTTGCTGGCTCGGCTTCTAGCCACCAGGTCGAGTTCTTTCCAGACCAGCGACTCGGCGAGTGCCCGTTCGTTGGCCTCGCTGAGCGGAGCGTTGGACTCGAGTTGGCTCATACGGCGCCGGTCTGAAAGCTCGGCGGCTACCGCACTGCGCACTCGGCTCAGTGCTGAATCGAAAGCGTTCAGTCCGCTCATGCTTGGCCCTCCTCTGTTGCAGGGAGCGCCGGCGGCGGCGGCGGTGGAGTCGGAGTTGTTGACGCCGTCGACGACTGCTGGCCGTTGTGGGCCGCCATGGTCGGTGGACCCTGGGGCGGCATGATCGGGTTGATCGCCGCCTCGACCGGAGCTTCCGGTGTGGGCTGAGCCGAATGAGCGAACGCCGGCGCCTGAGTTATGGACTCGCCGTGGGCGTAGCTGGTCGGCGGTGGCTCGAGATCGGTTACCGGGGCCGATCCTTCGCCAGCCCACTCCCCTGCCTGTGCCGCGCCGAAGGGAGTTACGTTCGGCTCGACCATGTTGGGTTCGGCACCGGTCTGGTTTGGCATCGGGATGCCGTGAACTGCGGCCGCGGCCCGCTGGGCCACGCCTTCGCTCAGGGCGTTGATCGATTGCCACAACAGGGTGCGGCGGGCTCGACGCTTGCCGGCGTAGGCATCACGCAGGATGGCGGCGGCGTTGTCCGCTTCGGGGATCACGCCAGCCAGACCGATGCCCATGGCGTGGGCCACATCTCCGGGATCGTCAGGGCCGGTACCGACACATACCAGCCCGACTCGGCAACCGAGCTCGATGAGGGATCGGGCTCGGTGGACACCGATGGCGGCCTGTTCGAGCGAGGGTCGAATCACCAGAAGGGTCTCGGTGGCGGCCTGGGCCAGGGGTGCGGCCGGGGAAACGGCATCGAGTCGGCCGAGGTCAACCACCACCGGAAGGTGGGGTCGGGCCACGAGGCCGTCGGCGAGGGCCGAGGCGCCCCAGCTGAGCGAGCGTTCGGCAACTGCGGGGTCGACGGGGCCGATCAGGGCGCGTACTCCGGGAACCAGTTCCTGGGAGTTGCCGGCCGCGATCGCCGGGTCGAAGCCACGGCGGGCATCAGCCATATAGGAGGCCAGCGACGGCTCCGCCGAGATGTGATGGCGGGGTCCGAGGACTCCGCCTGCCGGATCGGCCTCGATCAGCAGTATCGGCGAGTCATCCTGGCGGGGCCAGGTTGCGGCCAGGGCGGTAGCCAGGGTGGTTACCCCGGGGCTCCCCTTGAGGCCGGTGAGGGCGACGATGGTCATCGGGGCTGGTCCCCGTCTTCTTCGTCGGCCGAGTCTTCAGCCAGGACATCGACGGTGCGGGTTTGCACCACGCCGAATCGAAGGTCGTCGCGTCCCGCGGCTCCAGCCACCAGTCCGGCGTCGGCCTCTTCCACCTCGAAGGTGACGAGGATGTTGCTACCGGAGCGGGCCGGTTCGGCCTCGACCAGTTCGGCGTTGAGTTCAACTGGCGCACCCTCATCGTCGAGGAGGTACAGCGTCACGTCGGTTCCGGCCGGAAGGTTGTTGCTCGGGAACTCGCCCGGCGCCAACTCAGCTCCGATGTGAACCGCCTTGGTACGGACCAGGGCGGTATCGGCGTCGAAGTAGCCCGGATGCACAATCGAGCCCTCGGGCAGCGGCGAGGTCACGGTTCGGCCGATGAGGGACTCCCGCTCGGAGGCGGGAATCACCTGGATGCCGGTGCCACCGGCAATCTCGGTAACTCCCAAGTCGGAGTTCGTGAGGACGTGTCCCGGGTCGAGCGCCTTGTTGATCGTGAGCACCTGGGTTCTGGCGGTGGCCCCGGCGAAGAGCGATGCACCAACCAGCGCAGCGAGGATCATCAGCACCAAACCGCCGGCGATCATCGGAACGTTGGACTTACGCTTGGCCGCCTCTGTCACCGGAAGACTCAGCGGCGCGGCGATTGGCGCCGGGTCGTCCGGGCCGGATTGGTGCGGCGGCACCGGCATCGAACCGGTGGTGGAGTCCGGCGCTGGTGGCATCGTCAATGTTTGGGCGTCTCCGTGGGAGACCCCATTTACTTCCCCTGAATTTTGCGGCATGTAACGAGAGTGGACAGGCGTCACACTTCCAACAAGGGTCCGATCGGACCTGTGGGATTCACCTACCTGGCCGGAACTCCCTGGATTAGCGGGCGAGCGGTGGCCCCTAAGGGCGATGCCCGAGAAGTTGCGATGGGCTCTTCGGACCAGCAACGATCACGCCCGGTTGGTCCCTCAGCCCCATGCAACAGTCCAACCAACCAGCAGTGATTGAGCCGCAGCGCTTAACCAAAGGTTGGGGTCTTTCGGGGTCAGGGCCAGTTCAGTCGGTCATCGCTGCCCGGTGACGATAGCGCTCAAGGGCGGTGTCTCCGTTGAAGAGTCGTCTTGGGGTGGTGTTGAGGCGGGTTTCGATCTCGAGGAGTCGGTTGGTGGTGATGGCTTTAAGGTTGGTGGCGGGTCAGCCAGCGACCCTGGGGCGGACTAGTTTGTCGGTTATGACTCCAGATCTTGAAGTTTCTCGTGACATCGCTGCCAGCCCGGAGGCGGTCTTTGCCGCGGTGAGCGATATCAGCCGAATGGGCGAATGGTCGCCCGAGACCCACGCCGCGGCGTGGAACGAAGGCTCCGATGGTCCGGCCGTGGGGGCGGTCTTTACCGGGCACAACCGCAACGGAGACAAAGAGTGGACCACCGAAGCGGTGGTGGTGGAGTGTGTGGAGAACCAACGCTTTGCCTTCGACTGCCGGGTGGGCGACTACGTGTTTGCCAGCTGGGCCTACAGCATCGAGCCGACCGAGGCTGGCTGTCGGGTCACCGAGTCCTGGCAGGACCATCGCTCCGAAGAGGTCAAGGAGATGTCGATGTCGATCTCCGGCGTAACCGATCGAGCGGAACACAACCGGGCCGGCATGGAAGCAACCCTCGAGCGCGTCGCCGCCGCAGTCGAATAACCCCGCCGGGGTGTTGGTCGCAGGCTCTATGTTGGGGTCGTGGCCATTTTGGTGGACGATGCGCGTTGGACCTTTCGGGATCACCTCTGGTGCCACCTGGTTTCGGACGTGTCGCTCGACGAGCTGCATGCTTTTGCTGGTCGGCTTGAGCTACCGAGCCAACTCTTCCACGGCGATCACTACGACCTGCCCGAGGTCTATCGCGCTGACGCCATCGCTGCCGGCGCCACTGCGGTTTCGAGTCGGGAGTTGGTAACTCGGCTTCGGGCCGCCGGCCTGCGCTGTACGCCAGCTGAGCGCAAGGCGGTCAAGGCTGAACAGAATCGACGACGCGGCGACCACGCGGCAAAGCCCGGTGGGCTTACCCGGCTAGTGTGGCGGACCCACATCGGTGTCCATGACCACCGCTTCGATCGGCTGGTCGAACACTACTGTGAGCCGGGCCGGGCCTATCACAACCTGTTTCATGTGGACGCGGTGCTGAGCCACGTCTCCGATCTGGCCCGGGCCGAAGCCGACGAGCCCACACTCGACGGAGCAGGCGACGAAGGTAATGGCGACAACCAAGCCAGCCAAGCGACCGACACCGCCAACCGGATCGATCTTGGCGCCATGATGGCTGCCGCCCTCTACCACGATGTGATCTATGACCCCAGGGCCAGCGACAACGAGGCCGCCAGCGCCGAGTTGGCCCGACACGATTTGGCTGAGCTGGGTTGGGAGGCCGACCGAGCGGCGACGGTGGCAGTCATGATCGAGGGCACCGCAGGCCACGCCGACCCGCCGGACCTTGCCTCCGCCATCCTCTTCGACGCCGACCTGGCCATTCTGGGGGCCAGCCCAGAGCACTACGAGCGCTACCGACTCGGCGTGCGCGAGGAGTACAGCCATGTCAGCGATGACGACTGGCGGCTCGGTCGACCCCGCGTCTTACAGGCCTACCTCGACCGGCCCCACATCTTCGCCACCACTACCGGCCGGAACCGCTGGGCCGGGGCCGCTCGGACAAACCTCGAACAAGAGCTGGCCGACCTATCAGCAGACGCCTAGTTGGGTGGTCGGGTAGTCCGGTGAGGCTCAGCGCACCGAGTCGCCCCTCACTCAAGGCGGTTTACTCCGCCGCGCTGAAGCCCTGGTCGGGGTCGATCTCGACTTCAACACCTCGATCGATCGAGACCCAGTCCCGGGCCTCGAGGTAGGGGCGGAACGTGTCGGCGATCCGCATCTGGATGTCCTGGGTCTTGGGTTGCTGGAGCTCGAACAGGTCGGGGAACTCGACCCAGGCGGTGACGGCCTGCCACAGCCGCATGGCCGCGTCGCCTGCGGGCGGGTTGATCACCACCGGACCAAAGAGGCAGTGATCGCCAAAGAACAGGGTGGGCACACCATATCCCCCGGCATCGATCACCCGCTGGTGTTCGGCCCTGATGTCGTCGTGGGTGGTGGGGTCGGCGAGGGCCGCGTCAACAGCACCGGGGTCCTGGCCGATCTCGCTGAGCAGGTGGCGGGCCACTTCGGGGTCGTGGGGCCGGTGGCCTTCTTCATGGAGCGCCCGACCGGAGCGCTCATACCAGGCGTCGCAGGCTTCCATGGAGTCGCGTCGCAACACTGCCGCGATACGCATCATCGACCAGCCGTAGCTCCACTCCCGCTCCCACGGGTGCTTCTTTCCCTCCTTGCGATTCACTTCCTCGAGGCTAAAGAAGCGCCAGTTGATGGTGAGCCCGTTTTGTTCACGCACTCGCCGAATCCACTTGGCCGTTTGGTAGGCGTAGGGACACATCACGTCGAAGTGGAAGTCGACCGTCGTCAGATCGGGTACTTGCGCAGGGGTTGGGGCCGCGTTGGTCATGATCTGAGTGTTGCAGCTTTGCTGAGCCCCAGGTCGACCGAATGCCGAACATCGTCGGGCCCGGTCCCTTGACCACCCGGGTTTGCTCGGTCCCAACTGCGGCAGGAATGCTGATTTTCCGGGGGTTTCTCCCGAAAAAGGCGCGATTATGCCCTCGGCTCAGCCAAACTGGCTCTTGGGTGGGAACATAGTTCGGCCGATACACGTTCAACGATCTACACTTCCCGAACCAGTTGTTTCGGACCAGGTTCAAACCGGGGGCCAAGGCACCCACCTGAGCGGCCCGATCCCACACATCCAATCTTGATGTTCTCTTCATAATCGAGGTTCCCCATGGCTCTCTCAAGCCCCATCGCCTACCGGGTCGCCGAAGGCGAATTCGCTTCCACGCTGCCCGACCTGATCGAACCCAGCTGGTGGACCGGAACCCCGGCCCTTGACCCGGCGACATTCACGATCGACTGCTCCGAGTACGAGATGGGCGAGGCCGATCTGGCTGAGGACTCGGAGCTGGCGGTTCGGATGCGGGAAACCTTCGAGCGGGTGGGTCTTGTGCATCTGGTGAACACCGGACTCACCGAGCTTGCGGCCATGCGCAAGTTCGCCAAGATCGTGGTTGAGACCGAGATGGACTACGCCGGCGGTTCGAACCCTCGGGACAACATTGAGCCGAACGTGTATGAAGTCGGCGCGCCGCTGACCGCATGGCTGCACTATCACCACGAGATGGCCTATGTGGGCAAGTCGACCCGCATGCTCAGCTTCCTGGCCGCCGAAGCCGTGCCAGAGAAGGGCGCCACCTTTGTAAGCGACAGTGTCGCCGTGACCGACGAACTGCTCGCTTCCGACTTCGGCAAGAAGCTGGCTGAGCTCGGCGTGTGTTACCACCGCAACCTGACCGACCGCGACGCGTTTGTCGATCGGGTCGAAGAGGGCGTGTACAACCATTGGCAAAAGTCGCTCGACACCGAGGATCCCGACGAAGCGGTGGCCCGGGCCCAGGCTCGTGGCCTGGTGACCGAATGGGGCGCCGACCGGCTGCTGAAGACCCGCTACTACGTATCGGCGTTCGAATACTTCCCGCAGATGGATCGCAACCTGCTGTACTGCAGCGTCGCCGACCATGGCATGTGGTTCGACACCTGGCCGCTGGTGCAGCATCTGCCCCATCATGAGCGGCCGCTGCACCTCACCTTCGGTGACGACAGCGAGATGAGCCGCGACGAGCTGCGAGAGTTTGTCGAGATCTACGGCCGTCATGGCATTCCGATCGATTGGCGCAAGGGCGACCTGGCCATCGTGTGCAACTACCGCTTTGCCCATGGCCGACCCGGCATCCACCTTGAAGACGGCGAAGCCCGAGAGCTCGGCGTGATCCTCGGAGCCCAGTACGACCGAGTCGGAGCCAAACCCGACAAGTGGTAAACCGTTCTCAAGATTTGTGACGCCCAGCGCGCCGTTTTTGGCGCGCTAGCCGTCACAGATCTTGGATTTGGGCCTGGCTTCGCCCTGCTTGGAGCCGATTTTGGGGGAGCCCTCCCCATTGTTGGGGCGGCCGCTTCTTGAGATGGTCAAAGGGTGACGAACAACAACCTGCCGACCACCACCACAATCACCAGCCGCCGAGAGGTGCGTGAAGCCTGCGACCAGCTGCTTTGCGCCGCCTTCGCTATCGCCATGATCGTGGGTGTTATCCTCTTTGTCGCCTCCGCCATTTCCACAACCAGCCAAGCTGGCGCCGACGTCGACATCGATGCCCACGCCGAGTCCACCGAGATCATCGAAGTCGAGGACGTCAAAACCGAGAAGTAGGACACTGCCAAACCAAAAGTTGGGGTCTTTGGGGGTCTGCCCCCCATAGACCCCAACTTTTTTGGTTGTGGTGTGGCTGGTACTTCGGTTTTGTTGGGCCGCTAACGTTGGGTCATGACCGATCTTGCTGCCCCGTCGGCTGCCGACGACGCTTCTCTGGCGGATTTCCCTCGGATCATCAGCGTCGATGATCACGTGGTGGAACCGCCCCACGTGTGGCAGGACCGGCTCCCCGAGCGCTTCAAGGAGCGTGGCCCGAAGATTGTGTACGCCCCTCAGGGCGAGATGAAGCTGGTTGATGGCGCCTGGGTCGAAGAGCCTGGCACTGGCGACAAGATGGCAGCGTGGTGGCACTACGAGGATCATCGCTACCAGATCAAAGAGATGATCGCCTGCGCCGGGACGCCACCCGAAGAAGTGACGATGCAGGGTGTCACCTATGAAGACATTCGCCCCGGCTGTTTCGAGCCGAAGGCGCGGTTGGAGGACATGGACGCCAACCATGTTGAGGCGTCGCTGTGTTTCCCCAACTACCCGCGGTTCTGTGGCCAGTTGTTTGCCGAGCGTTCCGATCGGGAGTTGGCTCAGCTGTGTGTCGAGGCCTACAACGACTGGATGGTCGATGAGTGGTGCGGCGATTCGGGTGGCCGACTGCTGCCGCTTTGTCTGGTGCCGCTCTGGGATGCCGACTTGGCTGCGGCCGAGATTCGCCGCAACGCGGCCCGCGGCGTGAACGCGGTTGCGTTCTCCGAACTACCGGCCTGGCTCGGTCTGCCGTCGATTCACACCGGCCACTGGGATCCCTTCTTCCGGGCGTGTGAGGAGACCGGCACGGTCATCACCATGCACATCGGCTCCGGTACCCGCACGGTGCGACCGGCCGACGACTGCCCCACGATCGTCACCGCAGCCATGATTTCGGCCAACAGCGCCGCATCGATGATCGACTTCCTTTTCTCCGGCGTGCTGGTGCGGTTCCCGGAGCTGAAGCTGATGTACGCCGAGAGCCAGATCGGCTGGATCCCCTATTACCTGGAGCGGGCCGATGACAACTACGTCACGCATCAGTGGGCCCAGGCCGATTTTCGCCTCCCGGAGAAGCCGTCGTTCTATTACCACCGCCAGATCTACTCGTGTTTCTTCAAGGACACCGCCGGGATGAAGTTGCTCGACGAAGTGGGCGTCGACAACGTGTTGTTTGAAACCGACTATCCCCACAGCGACGGCACCTTCCCGCACTCGCGCGAGACGGCCCAGCGGCTGTTCGGTCATCTCGAACCTGAGGTGGTCACCAAACTCGCCCGCGGCAACGCCATCAAGCTGTTCGATCTGCCCTTCGACTGACGGATAACCCCGACCGCCGACCGGCCGACACTCAGCCACGGGTTCGGATCCGGGACCGCCACCCCGCCGTCACCGTTCGCACTCCACGGCTGGCACCCGGTTCGGGCTCGTCAGGGGGTGACGTGGTGAGGCCAGGATAGAACGCCAACACTTGCGTCCTAGTTGGGTGGTCGGAGCCTGCTCGCCTACTTGTCTTTGCCGAATCTTTTTCGGAGTCGGTCACCGATGCTCGGCGGCCGGGTTGACGCGGAGTACACCTTGAGATCACCGAGAGCCACGACGCCGGTGAGGCGCACCTCGCCTGCGGTCGGGCTCGCGGGAGCAAGCTTTTCGTTGGTCGAACCGAGCAGCACGGTGGCGGAATCGACCACGGTGGTGCCGTCGGGGACAACCACCGTCGCTCCCCCGCCGACGACGCCCAGGCGTACGTCGACTCCGAGGTCACCGATTTCAACCGAGGTCAGGTCGATCAGCGCCGAGCCGAGTGCCGCGCCAACTTTCAGATTGTCGTCGAGGCCACTCACGCCGTCGACACGGACATCGCCCAACACCGAAAAGCGCCAGCCAGCTTTTCGGTAGGCGCCCTCGTTTGCCGATTCGCCGCTGACCGCCGGCTGGTTCCTTGCAGGCGCGGGTTCGATGCTTGCAGGTTCGAAGGGGCTGTTGTGGTCCGGCATGGCTTCGGTCCTTTGGCTCGATCTCACCAACAGTATCCCGGGGTGACGCTTCGGTTCTGTCTCCGCTCTTGACCGCCGCATCCACTGCAACGCTGCTCCTCCGGACGGACTCGTGCAAAATTCGATCGGGTTGCAGCTCGGGTCATCGCCAAATTTGGGGCAGACTCTCCACAGTTATGGATCTCATCATTGTTCGACATGGCCGCCCGGAACGCTCCAATGAAACGGCCGACCCGCCGCTATCGTCGTTGGGCCTCGAGCAAGCTGCTGCAGTAGCTCAACGACTGGCCTCCGAACCTATAGACCACATCGTTTCTTCAACCATGGCTCGAGCCTCCGCTACCGCTGCGCCGTTGGCACAGATCAAGGGGCTTGAGGTGACCGAGCGCGATGACCTGCGGGAAGCCGATGAACACAGCGGCGTGTACGTGCCAGCCGAGGAGATGTCGCTCGACGACGACTTTATGAAGGCGCTGGCTGAGAACCCGATGAGCATCTTCGAACATGGCTATGACCACTTCCGAGATGGGGTCGTCGCCGCCTTTGATGATCTGATCGCCAAGCATCGAGGCCAGACGGTGGCGGTGTTTTGCCACGGCATGGTGATGGCGTCCTACCTGCAGCACCTGTGGAAGCTGGAGACTCCGTTTGTACCCCAGTTCGACTACACCGGCATCATGCGCATCGCCGCGGCATCGACCGGTCTGCGCACGGTGAAGTCGGTCAATGAAACCGCCCATGTGTTCGCCACTCTTCAAAGTTGGGGCAGCGAGGCCAAGTCGTGAAGGCGGTGCGGGTCGTCGACGGAGTCGCGGCGTTTGTTGACGCCGACGATCCGACCGGCGCCGCTGATGATGGCAATCACGCCGGCACCGATCTGGTAGCGGTGTCGGTGGTGTCGAGTTCGATCTGTGGATCGGATCTTCACCTGATCGACTCGGGCTTTGTCGAAGGGCTCATCCTGGGTCACGAGTTTGCCGGGCGCACCCCCGACGGCACACCAGTGGCGGTCGAGCCCGTGTTTGGTTGCGGCACCTGTCGTGAGTGCGGCGACGGCGCTTACAACCTGTGTTCGGCCGGTCCCACGATGGTCGGTATCGCCACCGACGGCGGCATGGCCGAAACGGTGATGGTGCCAGCATCGACCCTGGTGCCGCTGCCGTCGGGGATGGACCTGACCTCGGCTTCGCTTGTGGAGCCTCTGGCGGTGGCCGAGCATGCGTTGAACCGGGCCCGGGTCACCGACTCCGATCGGATATGTGTCCTGGGTGCGGGCCCGATCGGCTTAGCCGTCGCCGCGGTCCTCCGGGGCCGCCATCATTCCTGTGATATCGCCGCCCGCCATCCTCACCAGCAGGCTGCCGCCGATGCCCTTGGCGCCAACGTGGTTGACAGCGGCGAGACCCGCTCCGGCAACTACGACGTGGTGATGGACGCGGTGGGCATCACCAGCTCGTTGCAACAGGCGGTGGCCAGCGTGCGGCCCCGCGGCCGTATCGGACTGGTCGGCACCCCGTGGACTCCTGCCGAGATCGATGTATCGCTGGCGCTGCGTGAGGTCGAGATCGTTCCATCAATGATGTACGGCCGCCACGGTGCCGAACGCGAGATTGAGACCGCGGCCCGACTCCTCGCCGAGAACCCCGACATCGCCACCGCCCTGATCACCCAGCGCTTTCCCCTCGACGCGGCCACGGAAGCTTTTGCCGCCGCCGCCGACCGAGCCAGCGGCACCATCAAAGTTGTCTTCGACGTCGCCCCCGCATAGGCCCGACAAGGGCTTGGGTTCAATCATCGAGCCTGGATCGCCACCCCCCAACCCCAAACCACCAGGATTAGTGACGCCTAACGCGCTGTTTGTGGCGCGCCCGGCGTCAGTCTCCTAGTTCAGAGTTCGAGGAACACGACGTTGAGTGGACCGCGGCGCACCTTGGCCTTGGCGGGGCGGCGCTTGCCGTAGAGCCAGATGTGGACGTCGGGGTCGGCTTCGATGTTCTTGAGCCATTGCGAGTCTTCGCGTACGGTGCTGACGATGACCCGGTCGCCGATGCGCGATGCGAGCAGCGGCACCCGGCGGGTCTTGCCGGAAACCCGTCCGGTGGTTTCCAGAATCAGAGCTCCCGAGCCGACCGGTAAGGGGTTGCCCGCGCCAGCCCGCACCGTCGGCTCAACGATCGAGTTGAGCAGCCGAAAGCTGGACCGGGTCAGATCGGCGCGAGCCTCGTTGATGGCATCGTTCCTCATTACCTGATGCTACGGGCCGACTCCGGCCAACGACTGGTCAGGGGGGCATCGGTGGTTAGCCGCGGTTGGGGCGGTCTTGCACCCAGGCCAGGAACTTCTTGCGGTCCCAGGTGTTGAGCACGAGTTCTTTCGGAGCCCAACCCCTCTGGGCCGTCTGCACGCCGTACTCCATCCGGCCCAGCTCGGAGGTGTGATGGCTGTCGGTGTTGATCACCAGCTTCACTTCGCGGTCGACGGCCCGACGCACCACATCGGAGGCGGCGTCGAGTCGCTGAAGCGCGCCGTTCACCTCCAGAGCCACGTCGAAGTGCTTCAACGCGTCGAGCACTTCGTCGACCTCAAACTCGATCCCGGGTCGGCGGCCGATGTAGCGGCCGCTGAGGTGACCGATCGAATGGACGGTCGGGTCGGAGATGGCTTCGATCAGTCGTTTGGTCTGTACCACCGGCTTCTGGTCGAAGTGTGAGTGAACCGAAGCCACGGTGTAGTCGAATAGAGCCCGGAAGTCGTCGTCGTAGTCGAGTCCACCTTTGGCGCCGATGTTCAGCTCACAACCCCACAGCAGCAGCATGTCCGGGTGGGCCTTTTGCACCTCGGAGATGTGATCGCGGTGCTCCAGCATCTCTTCGGCGGTCGAGCCGTTGATGGCGAGGTCCACGCCGTGGTCGGTGATGGCGAGGAAGTCGTGGCCGGCGTCGGCTGCCACCTGCACCATCTCTTCCACGCTGGAACGCCCGTCTCCGGATCGGGCCGTGTGGTAGTGCAGGTCGGCGTGAATGTGGTCCCGTTGGATCAACTCTGGAAGTTCACCTTCGGCTGCGGCCTCAACCTCGCCGGTCGATTCCCGCATC
>CALAML010000277.1 GCA_937925845.1 uncultured Acidimicrobiales bacterium
TCGGTGGGGATGGCTCGACCCATCCGGTAGATGCTGTAGGTGCCGATCGGCGCGGCCGGGGTGATGCGGATGAGGGCGTTGTTGCCGTTCAGTTCGACGCTGCACGACACGGGGCCTTGGGGGGCTTGGGCGTCAGCTGCGCCGGCACCCATACCGAGGGCGGCGAGCAAGCCAAGACCAAGCGCGGCCAAAAACGCAAGAAAGCGGGACGGGGTCATGAGGGGGATTACCTTCCGGGTAATTGCAGACCCCACCAGCAGGGCACTGCGTGCACCGACAGTAGTCGGGTTGTTAACAGCTGGAAACTAGCAATTCTCACTGTCAGAGAAACCGAGACGTTTCGCTTCAAAACCGGGGGTTTGACCAACAGCGAGATCGCCACCGAACGGGGGGTTTCCCGCCGCACGATCGAGTCGCACCTGGGTGTACACCAAGTTGGATATGGACAGCCGGGTCGGCCTCACCGTCGCCGCCGCCGAATACTTCCGCACCAGCTAGTCCGCGGCTGGCGCGTTAGTCCGCTGATCCTGGGGGTACGACCCACGCTTGAGAAAGTCCCGTCAGTTGCGACAGAAGCTCAAAGTCCGAGTCGTAGTGGAGCACGGTTAGCTCCCGTGTCTCGGCAATGGCGGCTACGAGCGCATCAACCAATGACACGGCTCGATGGGCGCCCTGATCGGCAAGCAGGCGCTGCAGTTCAAGAGCCCGTTGGGAATCGCCATCGGTGGTAGGGGCCATTTCGAAGGCATCGACGCGGCTCATGATCGCGTCATAGTCGCGACCGCTCCGGGCGCTGTAGCCCAGTTCGAAGACGACCGGGGCACACAGCGCCACCCGCCCTTCGGCCACGATGGGCCCGATCGCGGCGGCAACCGCGGGCTTGGCGATTCGTGCAAATGCGCTTGTGTCGGCGAGGTAAGTGGCGCGGGCCACTTCAGTCGTCTCCGCCCCAGGCGTCATCCGTATCGATGGCAAAGCGATCGGAGTCGGTCAGCAAGGTGACCAGTTCAAGCCGGCGTTTTGCGTTGACCACCTCGCGCATGGAGGCGTCAATCGTGTCCCGCAGCGTCGACGTACCGAGGATCTTCGCCGCTTGTGATGCGATATCACGATCGATCTCCACAGATGTCTTACTCATATCCCGATGATATCAGCTTCGCACAACCAAGCAGCCGCCCTGCTACCACGGGGATCGGGCAGCTCCAACAATGCTCAAGCCTTTGGATTGAGCACTCTTGGAGCTGGTGGGAATCGAACCCACGTCCGCCAAGTGCGAGAAACCTGCGCTACGACCATCCCCGAGGTTGTGGCTTACGGCCGCCACGGCACCGGGTTGCTTGAGGGTTACCCCTCACCGCCCAGTCTTTCCTGGATGTCAACACACTTTCGTGCCGTCAGCGGTCTTTCCCTGCGGTCGTTCTCCGCTTCTGTTGCCAGGCTGCGGTGAATTGGCCCCGGGTGCCTATCCACGTGTGTGGCATCAGTCCCGATTTGCTCAAACTACCTAAACCTAGGTTCAGGCAGCGAGAGCGAAGTCAGCCTTAGAGTTGGCGCTTCTTTGGTGCCCTGTTTAAAGACTCTGAGCAAGTCTGGTCGCACAAATGACCCAACGATCTCAACGTCGAAACCGATCAGCCCCGTGAAGCTCCCATCATACCGGTCCGGGAGTACTTCAGCGTGTGGGTTGTTTCGCTGTAGCCGGGGCGAGCGCTAGCGGGATTGGTTTGCCTTCGATGATGGCCGCTGCGTCCATCCGGCAGTCGGCGGTGTCGAAGGGGCGTTCAGTGAGTTCCGAGAGCCGAACCGCCTCCTCGAGTGCGCCAACATCACCGTTGACGAGTCCGCTGATTCGCTGCGCTAACGATCGGTAGGCGAGCGTCTCGGTTTCGGCGGCGATGTCGTGGCACACCGTTTCCACTTCTTTGGCGATTGGCCGATCCCCGTGGTGAAGCCCGAAACGGACCAGGCTTGGGGCCACAACCGGCAGTATCGGCCGAACGCCGACGGCGACGGTGAGGTCCCAGACCTCGCGGAGATGGTGAAGCCCCTCTTGAGCCCGACCCTGGTGGGCCAGCAGGTGGGCTCGGGCCACCGAAAGGTAGTCGCCGCCCATGCTGTTGGAGCGTGCGGCCGATTCCTGGGCCGACTCAACCGCCTGGTTGGCTTGATCTACATCGCCGGCTCTCATGGCCAATAGGGCGCGAAGGCCATGGGCCCAACTGTCGACCGGGCCGGTTCCCATTTGTTCCGAGCGCGCCAGGATGCGGGCCGCGTCGCTCTCTACCTGGTCGGCCTCAGCTCGGCGGTAGTGCAACGACATGCTGAGGCCGTCGTAGATCGGGTCGGCCCAGGGGGTGTGGAGCGTCTGCGAAACTGCCCGCCCCTGGTTGAGGGCCTGTTCCACCTCGTGGTGGGCGTCGAAGTCAAGGGCGGCCATTGCTAGCAACGAGTGGGGTTGGTAGCCGTGGGCCTGGCCAGTGCGGTCGAGGTTGGCCAGCTCGATGCTGAGCCGTCCGAAACGCAGAGCCCGCTCGCGGTCCAGCTCGAACGAAGCCACTCGGCACAGCACCGAGTTGGCGATCGATCTCGCCACCAGGTCACCAGCGAGCACCCCGAGCGAGTCGGCCGTTTCCGCAGAGGCGATGGCCGCCGGCCGATCCAACATGGCCACCGACGCAAGGGCCGCAACCGCATGGAGGCGAGCCAGCTGTCGATCCTGGCCTCCAGGGTCGGTCCGAACCGCAGCGGCAATCTCATGCCATCGGTCGATCAGCCGCTGTAGCTCAGCGAGAGCATCGGCGGGGCGGTTGTCGGCCAGGTAGAGGCCCGCGAGGCGCAGCGTGGTGTCACCGATCCGGGTCGGCACCACGTCGACGAGCGTCAGCAGGAGGTCGGTGGCTTCCTGGGTTCGCCCGGCGGCCACCAACGCCTCAACCCGCCCTCGGTCCACCTCATAGGTCAGATCCGGGCTGGCATCGGCCAGCTCACGGGCTCGGGTGAAGTACTGGAGCGACGTCTCGGGATCGAGCACCGAGGTGGAGTCCGCCGCGGCGCGAAACCACTGGGCCAGCTGGCTATCGCCGGGAAGGCCTGCGGCCAGGGTGGCGTGGGCCACCACAGTGGTGACGGGCATGCCGTCACTGGCCATCAATGTTGCCGCCTGTCGATGAAGCTCCGCCTTTACCGAGTCGGCCATGGCGTCATAGACGGCGTCGGCCACCATCGCATGTTGAAAGGTCACCGCAGCCCCATCGGTGTCGAGCAGTCCGACCTCCACGGCGTCGCCAACCCGGCGGGCCGCCTCCAGGACCGTTTCACCGAGCAGGCGGCTCAACCGCTCGATCTCACTGTTCGGACCGAGCACCGCTACGAGCTCGCATACGGCGCGGACCTCATCGGAGAGCTGGCTGAGGCGTCGGTCCACCAGCTCGCGAACCGAGGCCGGGATGCCTTCGCCCAAGAGGCCTACCGAGGTGTCGGTAACCAGCAGCCGTTGTTCGAGTCTCAAACCTCGGAGCGTCTCAGTGATGAAAAGGGGAAGCCCACCAGAGCCCTCCACCACCCGAGCCAATTCGGGTCCGAGCGTGGCCCCCAAGACCGACTCGGCAACATTGATCGAGTCGACCGCGCTGAGCGGCGCCAGTGATAGTTGGGTGGGGCTGGCAGCGGCGAGGTGGTCTCGCCAGGATCCAACGGGTCGGCCGGCGACAACGATCAACGCAGGGGAGCTGCGGCTGGAAAGCGCCAGGGTTCGAATAAGGCTGAGTGAGGCGGGGTCGGCCCATTGGACGTCGTCAATGATCACCACCGCCGGGCCAGTCAGGCCGGAGGTGAAAGCCTCAGCGACCTTGGCGGCAACGCTGGTTCGGTTCCAGGCCGCGGCGTCGTCCACAACCGCTGACCTGTCATCGCTGCTACCCAGCAGCGATCGAGCCGCGTCATCAAGCACCGCGTGGGCTGCCTCGTTCGTTGGAAAGAGGTCGGCCACGGCATGCCACGGCGCTTTGGAGTCAAACTGTTGTCCGCCGGATCGATACACGGTGACGCCGCGTCGCTCGGCCGCATCGGTGATCCACGACAGCAATGACGACTTCCCGATACCTGACTGTCCGGCCAGAGCCACGACGGCTCCAGCGCCGGCGGCTACCGCGTCGAGATGACCCGCCAGCTCCGCACACGTTTGTTCCCGACCGATCATCGCGGTGTCGGCCGTCATATCGTCATCGTCTTCGTGGTGCAGGGCGAGCTGCTCTTCAACCCGGATCGATTCCGACGCGATTAGGCCTACCTCCGTCAGCTCGTGGTGGTGCCGATCGGCTGCGGCCAGAGCGTCGCGAGGTCGACCAGCGAGGCGCAGCGCCCGCATCTGCATGCTGACCGCCTCGACTGAGAGCGGGTCGGCATCGACTGCGGCTTGCAGGACCGTTGCCGCAGCGCTGAAGTCGCCGAGGGTGAGGAGCACTCGACCGTAGGTGCGTCTGGCGGTACCGATCGATTCAGAGATTTCGGCGGCCGCGTTCCTCGCGAAGTCCAGGTCCTCGAGCCCCTGCAGCGGTCGACCGCGCACCAGGGTGTCGGCTTCGGCGAAGAGGCCTACTGCCCGATGTGGATCACGCACGCTACAGGCGATGGCCTGCTCGGCCAGGTCCGCAGCTCGAAAGGCATCGATGACCGCCGGATCGACACCCAGGGAGTATCCGGTGGGGCGGGTCTCGAGAACATCGCCCAGGCCGGCTTCGGCGAGCAGGGTCCGAAGCCTCTGGACCTGGACCCGAAGCGCACCCGCTCCCGACTTTGGCGCCACGCCGTTCCACACATCGTGAAGGAGCTGGCTTCGTTCGATGGTGGTGTCCGGGTCCAAAGCCAGGCGGGTGAGGAGGGCCCGTTGGCGAAGGCCCCCTCCACCGAGTGCTCCACTCGGGCCGATCAACTCCACTGGCCCAAGCAGTCGGATCACCGGGACGAGCGCGACGGCGCGCTTGGCCTCAACACTCTCCCCGCTTCCCCCGGTCACCGGTCCAGTCTGGCATCGATGGTATTTCGAGTCCATGCTGAGGAAAGGCTCTCGCCAGCTCGAGTATGTCTGGCGTAACGCCGCTGTTACGCCCCGCTTTCTACTGTCGTCGCTACACGGTTGTGGTCGCGCCTTTACGACTCGGCAGTGACACAGCAACACCAAGTAGTTCCTGGGGAGGAAACACCATGAGCACCGGCCGGAGCGAGAACACCACGCTCGCAACAGCACCAGTTGAACCAACGGCAAACAGCCACCGGGTAACGACCGACCAGTGGACCCGCTTAACACCGGCAGAACTTTCGACGGTACGCCTCCTGGGCCAGGGTCTCACCAACGCTCAGATCGCCCACGACCGCGGCGTTTCCACCCGAACCGTTGAGTGTCAGCTGCGGTACGCCTATCTCAAGCTTGAGGTCGCGGGCCGGTCCAGGCTCACGGTGGCCGCGGCCCAGCATTTCGCCCAGGCTAGCTAAGCCAGGCCGGCAGAAAGCGAGAAACCTAGGTCTCCACCAGCGTTTCTCCCGGCACTTCATCGGTCAAACTCCCGAGCCACTTCGTGGCTCAACTCGGCTTCATCATCACTGCGGAACCTTGTTACTCTTTCCCTCACCACGTCTGGGGAGACATCAGGGAGAAGTTGTGGAGCTAGCCGAGCCAACGGGCGCGTCGCGAGCTGCGACTCGTCAGTCGCTGGCCGATGAACTGGGCCGACTCGCGGTTGATGGCGTTGGTTCCGGCGCGCTCGTTACCGGCGAACCGGGCATTGGAAAGTCAACGTTGATTCGCGAGTCGCTTCGGTTGGCCCAGGACCTTGGCCTGGCCACTCGGATGGCGGTGGCCGGTGAGATCACCGGCAGCCAACCCTATGGACTGATCGCCGACCTGCTGAGCAGTGGACCTGAGCCGATGGCGACGGTGGCCGACCTGGAAGCCGCGGTGGGAGCGGCATCGGCCAGTACGCCTTACACCGGCATCAGTGTTCAGGCCCGCCGCTTTGCCGCGGTCGAGTCGTTGATGGGGTTTGTTGAGAATGCGGTGGCGCAGGGCCCGATGCTCCTGGTGCTCGAAGACCTCCAGTGGGCCGACGCCGGGGCGCTGAGTGCCGTTGAGGCCATGATGTCGCTCACCGGCACTCAACCGCTGATGCTGATGGCGTCCGCTCGGAGCGGAGAGGTTGTCGACCTTGAGCAACGGCTGGGCTCGGTGGGCGCCGTGCATTACCCGCTCGTGGGTCTGCATCAGGATGAGCTTCGGGAGATGCTCGACACCCTGTGCGGCGGCTCGGCTGGTCCGAGCCTGCTGGCCCAGGCCACCCGTTCCGGTGGGAACCCCATGCTGGTTACCGAGTACGTCAACGGGCTACTGACCGAGTCGAACCTGATCGCCCGCAACGGTGTGGTCGATGTCGAGACGGAGCGCCTTCCGGCCTCGCTGCAGTCGGCGGTGGCCACCCGACTCGCAGGGATCGAAGCCGAGGTGGTCGACTTCCTCCGGCCGGCATCGGTGTTGGGCCGTAGCTTCCAGCTAGCGGACGTCGCCGCCATGCTCGACCAGCGTGCCACCACCCTGGCTTCGACCATCGGATTGGCGCTGGGACGAGAGGTGCTCGTGGAGCACGGCAACCTTCTGCAGTTTCGCCATGATCTGCTTCGGGAGTCGATCTATCAGGGAATGAGCGCGGCGGTGCGGGTGGCCATGCATGGCGAGGCGGCGAGGGTACTTGCCGAACGAAGCGCCTCGCCGGTGGTGATCGGGGCCCATCTGGTATTGGCCGATGCTGGCGGAGATGCCTCGACGGTTGAATGGTTACGTCGCGCCGCCGAGGACACCGCGCCGGTGATGCCGGAAGCTTCCCTTGAGTTTCTTGATCGGGCCATCGCCATCTCCGGGTCGGCTTTGGCCGAGCAGTTGCCGCTCCAGCGGGCGCGGATGGACGCGCTCACATCGCTCGGCCGGATGGACGAGGCCGGCCAGGTGTTGAACTGGTTGCTCGAGCGGATTCCCGACGAGGCCCGTCCGGAGCTCCGGACCCGACAGGCGGGGCTGGCGGTGCTCACCGGAGATGGACCGGGTGCGGTGGAGACCCTCGGCGTGGCGCTGGAGGAAGCGGTCGATGATCTCGACCGGGCTCGCATCCACGCCGTTGCCGCCCATTGCCGTGTAGGCATCGCCGATTATGTCGGCGCCGTGGAAGCGGCGAGCCGCGCTTCGGAGCTTGGAGTCGTGTTGGACGATGCGGTGAGCCACAGCTGCGGCCTCGCCATCATCGGACGCATTTCGAGCTACCAAAACCAGCTGACCGAGGGGCTGAAGGCCGGTCGGACGGCGGTCGAGGTGGCCGACCGTGACTCGACCGGCCTGGCCCACCTGTATATTCCGGCCTTCCATCTCGGCCATACCGCGCTCGATGCCGGTGAGTTTGCGCTGGCGGACGAGATGGTGGCGAGGGGTCGCGAGTTGGCCGATCGCTTCACCATCGAGTGGTCGCTACCGCTCTTCAGTGCGCTGGCCGCGGCTATTGCCCATCGGCGGGGTGATCTGGATGTGGCCCAGGCGGAAGCTGAGAGTTCGGTGCAGCTGGCCCTGGCCACCGATTCGGTGCAGCCCTTGATGTGGGCCCGGGCCACGCTGGCGGTGGTGGCTCATCATCGGGGAGAGCTCACCGAGGCCAAAGAGTTGTCGGATGCTGCGCTCGCGGCCTGGGGCGCCGGGGGTTCGCCGTTGTGTTCCGACATGATGTTGGTGTCGCGTGCGTTGGTGGCGGAGGCCGCCGGAGATTCGCCCGGTGCGCTGGTTGAGCTGGCCGGTGGTTGGGACATCTTTGACGCCTTCGACACCCAGATCTGTTTCCCGACGCTTGCGCCGACCATCGGTCGACTGGCTCGAGACACGGGAGACCATGATCGACTCGCCACTGTGGCCAACGCCATGAACGAAGTTGCTGATCGCAGCGGGTTGGTTGTGGATCGGGCGTTGGCGGCCTGGATGCGGGCGATGCAGAGCGAGCAGGCAAGCGACTATGCGTCCGCAGCCGAACTGTTTCGAGCTACCCCCTATCGGATCGAGTTGGCTCGCTGTTTATCTGATGCTGCCGTGGCCGGGCTGCGAGAGAGCGATACCAAGTCTTCGACCGTCGCCGCCAACGAAGCGAACGAGATCTTCACCGCGTGCGGCGCCACGTACCTGGCCGCGCAACTGGCGGGCTCGTTGGAGGAAATTGGTGGCGAGCTGAAGGTGTCGGCCCGGCCGGTATCGGGTTGGGGCGCGTTGACCGCTGCGGAGTTGGAGACGACGCGGCTACTGAGTACTGGCATGACCAACGCCCAGATCGCCCTCGACCGTGGCGTGTCTCGCCGCACGATCGAGTCTCACCTTCGCAGGGTGTACATGAAGCTCGACATGGATAGTCGAGTGAAGCTCACCGTGGCCGCAGCCCAGCACTTCGAGCAATCCGACTAGCCGCGGCGGCGGAGGTTGTCAGACATGGCTTTGGCGATGTCTCGGTCGGAATCCCGCTTGGCGATGTCTCGCCGCCGGTCGACCTGGCTTTTGCCTCGCGCCAAACCCATCTCGACTTTGGCCCGGTTCCCAACGAAGTAGAGCGAAAGCGGCACCAGCGTGAGACGATCCCGGTCCTGGCGTTCCTGCCAGGAGTCGATCTGGTGGCGGTGGAGTAACAGCTTGCGGTGGCGGTCCGGGTCGTGGCCGGTGTGATGGGCTGCGTGGCTGTAGGGCGAGATGTGGAGGGCGATGATGTACATCTCACCGCGATCGATACGACCGAAGGCATCACCGAGGGTCACCTTGGATTCGCGAAGCGACTTGGCTTCGCTGCCTCGCAGCACCATGCCGCACTCGATGGTGTCGACGATGTCGTAGTCGCGGCGGGCCTGACGATTGGTGGCTACGACCGTCTTTGCCGTTTTGGCATCGGCCGCGTTCGAAGCGCCCTTCTTCGGGTTTTTGTTCTTGTTTTTCTTGGCGGCCATCGTCCGCTGAAGGGTAGTGGTCAGATGACGGCGATTGCGCTTTCGGTGATCTGTTCGCCATCGATCAGGTAGCTGCGGGTTCGGGGCATCTCCTGGGCCAGGGAGATGATCACGAAGTGCCAGCGGGAGTCGAGGTGAGCCGCTTGAGCCACGTCGGTGGGCGAAGGGTAGGGCTCGGTATGGGTATGGCTATGGACGACGCCAACGATCTCCAAACCATCGTTCTCAGCCTCCCGGTCGATCCGCAACAGGTCGCGCGGCGCCACCTCGTAGATTCGACTTGATGCGGCCACGTTCTCGCAAGGTTCGAAGCGGGTGACAGTGGGGCTTCCGGCTGCCGGGCCCACCAGGAGCCCACAGGCCTCGTTGGGCAGGCCATCGTAGGCATGGCCCGTAATGAGCGCCAGGGCCTGACGCGGCAGGTGCAATTCAGGATTCGCCACGGCTTGAGCCTAGCCCTGGCCTCCATTGTCGACTACTCGGGTCAGCTTTTGGGCCTTTTGGAGTAGGATGGCGGAAACGCCTGCACCATCTCGCGAAAGAGAGCCACCCGTGTCTGTAACTGTTCGCCTGCCAACCGTGCTTCGGGTCCATGCCGGAGGCCAGTCCTCCCTGGAAGCCGAGGGGTCAACCCTTCGCGAGGTCGTCGACTCCGTGGTGGGCGAGTACCCCGGCATCGGTGGTCATCTTCTGGCCGACGACGGCAGCATCGCTCGCTTTGTAAACGTGTATGTGAACGACGAGGACGTGCGCTACCTGAGCAAGCTCGATACGGCGGTCTCCTCCGGCGATGAGGTGGCGATCCTGCCGGCGGTCGCTGGCGGACAGCTTGACCCAAACCCGGCTGGGGTCCGCTCGGCGTGACCGTAATGAAGTCGGTACTCGACCTGATCGGCAATACGCCGATGGTCGACCTCAGCGGTTTGAGCCCCAACCCGAAGGTCCGCATCCTGGGCAAGCTCGAATCACAAAACCCTGGCGGGTCGGTGAAGGATCGAGTGGCTCGGGCCATGATCCTGGCGGCCGAGGCCGACGGTGTGCTCGAGCCCGGGCGGGTGCTGATCGAGCCGTCGTCGGGGAACACCGGGATCGCACTGGCCATGATCAGCCGCATCCGCGGCTATCAACTGAAGGTGGTGCTGCCCGGAAACGTATCGGTCGAGCGCCGACAGTTGCTCGAGGTGTTTGGCGCCGAGATTATCGACTCGCCGGCCGAGGAGGGGTCCAACGGTGCGGTGCGTCGGGCCGAGTTGATCGCCGCCGAAAATCCCGACTGGGTCTTTCTCCATCAGTACGCCAACGAAGCCAACCCCCAGGCCCACTACGACACCACCGGTCCGGAGATCTTTTCCGACGTCCCTGACATCACCCACTTTGTGGCCGGTCTCGGTACCAGTGGAACGCTGCTGGGCGTCGGCACCTACCTAAAGGAACAGAACCCCGATATCGCGGTGTTGGCGGTCGAGCCACCGGCGGGTGAGAAGGTGGAGGGGTTACGGAGCCTCGACGACGGCTTCATCCCGCCCATCTTTCACAAGTGGGGCGGGGTCGATCTTTTGGATGGCAAGCGCATCGTTCGCCCGGTTGAGTCGCTGGAATGGACCCGCCGTCTGGCGGCCGAGGCTGGCGTGTTTTCTGGGATTTCCGCCGGTGCTGCTTTGGCGGGGGCAGTGCGAACTGCCAGTCGCATCGACGAAGGAACCGTTGTCTTTATCGTGTGTGATGGGGGCTGGAAGTACCTGTCCACCAACGCCTGGTCGGGCACTCTGGAAGAAGCTGCGGCGCGGGCCGAAGAAGTCATCTACTTCTGACCCAGGCTGGTCGGGTCTGGTCGGTTGGCCGACTCGGCGTGACTCCGGTCTCACCGTTCGCGGATCGCTTCGCGCCCGGCTGATGTTTCGGTCGTGTTGCAATGCCGTATTGGCGCTTTAGGCGGTCTCTAGAACGCCGAACGGATAGAGACGATGGATGCGGAACCTGCGCTGCATTCCTGAGGCAACACTTCCCCGACAGGACCAGCAGAACGATGACCACGCCAATGCCAGTCTCCGACTACGCGGAGCACACCGGAACCTACGAGATCGCCGAGCTGAGGCGGATGCGAAACGGCTCCGCTGGCCTAACTGTGGGACATGACCCGGTCGCCCCGGAGCGACCCGCTAGCCTCGCTCCAGTGGATCGGCGCCCCATCGGCATGTTCGACAGCGGCTTTGGTGGCCTGACCGTGGCTCGGGCCCTCATTGACCTGCTTCCTTCGGAAGACCTGGTGTACATCGGCGACACCGCCCGATACCCCTACGGTCCCCGCCCGCAGGACGAGGTGCGTCGCTTCAGCATGCAGATCGCCGAGCATCTGATCGTTGATCACGAGATCAAATTGCTCGTCGTCGCCTGCAACACCGCGTCAGCGGCGGCGCTTGACGAGCTTCAGCAGAAGTTTCAGATTCCGGTAATCGGCGTGATCGAGCCGGGGGCCACCTCTTTGGTCAGCGCCACCCGCAGCGGTCGGGTCGGCGTGATCGGCACCGTCGGCACCGTCGGTTCGGGCGCCTATGAAGAGGCGGTTCGCCACACCGGCGTTGGTGTCGATCTCACCAGCCTGGCCTGTCCAGGCTTTGTCGAGTTTGTCGAGCGGGGCCTGGTCGATACCGAACAGGTGCGGGTGCTCGCCGAGCGACTGCTCGCACCGATGGTGGAGGCCGATGTCGACAGCCTGCTGCTTGGCTGCACCCACTATCCGTTCTTGGCTCGCACCATCGGTGAAGTCATGGGCCGCGACGTGGTGCTGGTGTCGTCGGCTGACGAAACCGCCTTCGAGGTGTACCGCCGCCTTGGTGGAATGCGTGCAGCCCAGAACGCCAGCGGTACCGGCACCCACAGCTTCTACTCCAGCGGCGACGTCGAATGGTTTGAAGACCTCGGCCGTCGCCTCCTCGGCCCCGAGCTGGCCGCGGCCAAGAGCGTCAGCTTCGCCGGCGCCGCCGCCTGACCACAGCATCAGCGATCTGGCCTTCCCCTCTCCGCATTTGCAGCGATAGGGTGCCGTGCGGACAACGTGTCCGGCACGACTTCGGAGGACAGACCACATGCGCTCGGATGGCCGAGAGAACAACCAGCTTCGCCCGATCAGCTTCGAGCGGGACTACACCGATGCCGCTGCCGGTTCGGTACTGGTGAGCTTTGGGAACACCCGCGTGCTGTGTACCGCTTCGATCGACGAGGACGTTCCTCGCTGGATGCGCGGTCGCGGCACCGGTTGGGTCACCGCCGAGTACGGCATGTTGCCAGGCTCCTCGCAGGAACGCATTCGTCGTGAGTCGAAGGCGGGCAAGCCCAAGGGGCGCACCCTTGAAATCGAACGACTGATCGCTCGTTCGTTGCGCGCCGTGTGCGACATGGAGGCGCTGGGGGAGCGGGAAGTGGTGGTTGACTGCGACGTACTTCGCGCCGATGGCGGTACCCGCACCGCGTCGATCTGTGGTGGCTATGTGGCGCTGCACGATGCCCTTGAGCGTCAGGTGCAGGCTGGTCTGCTGACGGCCAACCCACTCACCGACTTCTGTGCCGCCATCTCGGTGGGCATCGTCGACGGTGTGCCGATGCTCGACCTTCCCTATGTGGAGGACTCGGCCGCCGACGTCGACATGAACGTGGTGATGACCGGCGCCGGCGAGTTCATCGAAGTGCAGGGCACGGCCGAGGGTGCGGCCTTTGGACGCGAGCCGTTGAACCAACTCCTGGATTTGGCTGAAGGCGGCATCGCCGAAATCGTGGAGCTGCAGAAGGCCGTGGTGGCCGAAGCACCCGCACCACGCTCGTAGCAGGGACTGGCCGATGAGCGATGCCCTCGAGGTGGTGCTCGCCACCGCTAACCCGGACAAGGCGGCCGAGATCGCCGCCATCCTCGGCTCGCGGGTGGTGCTGTTGCCTCGCCCGGATGAAGTTGCCGAAGTGATCGAGGATGGCGACACCCTCACCGCCAACGCACGCTTAAAGGCCGTTGCTATTTCCGACTACGCCCAAAAGCCGGCCCTGGCCGACGACACCGGCCTCGAGGTCGATGCCCTCGATGGAGCGCCCGGCATCTACGCCGCCCGCTACGCCGGGCCTGAGGCCACCTACGCCGACAACCGCGACAAGATGCTGGCCGAACTGGCCGAGGTCACCGACCCGACGCAGCGCACCGCCCGCTTCCGAACCGTTGCCCTGCTGCACTATCCCGATGGCACCGAAGCGGTGGCGGAGGGGGTTGTCGAGGGAGTCATCACCGAGGCGCCTCGGGGCGGTGGCGGCTTCGGCTACGACCCCATCTTTGTGCCGGTCGATGGCGACGGTCGAACCTTCAGCGAGATGAGTGATGACGAGAAGCACCTCATCTCTCATCGGTCCCGGGCTTTCGAGGCGCTGCTCTCGCATCTGGCCGCGAACCCCTGAACTCTTACCCCGGGGCAAATCACCCCGGGTGAAATCGCTTAGATACCTGCTCACTCTGCGTGTCGATACTTGAGTAGGGCCAACGACTGCTGGCCCCACCAAACAGGCTCCGCCGCGGCCAACCGCCGACCGGTGCGAGCCGTCTGTTACCGACACCTGCCGAGAGGAGCGTGAAAAATGGCTGAAAACCGGGGCGTAGTTGTCATCGTCCTTCTCTTCATTGCAATCCTCGCCGTGTTGGCCATCCTCGCCGTCTGAGCCGCCCCGACTGTGTGCCGCGATCGGGCCGACTGATCGGCACCAACGGCGGCGAAACAAGGGCGAAATTTGGACTGCTGAATCGCTTGGTCAAGGGCGCTGGAATCGGTCGCGCGCCGCTACGATGCACAAGGAATCGCCTCTGGAGGAACTGTGTCGTCGATTGACCCTGTGCAAGACCTGAGAATGTCCGTTGCTGCGCCCGAGTTCATGGTCGATGAGTTCCGCGAGCTGCGTCGCAACCGGATCGTCTTCCTCGGATCCCAGGTCGACGACGATGTGGCCAACCGTTTGGTGGCCCAGCTGTTGCTGCTCGATGCCGAGGATTCCGACGAGGACATCTGGCTCTACATCAACTCGCCGGGTGGTTCGGTTACCGCCGGTATGGCCATCTACGACACGATGCAGTTCGTGAAGGCCGAGGTGGGCACGATCTGTGTCGGGCTCGCCGCGTCGATGGGTCAGTTTCTCCTCTGTGCTGGCGCCGCCGGTAAGCGCTACGCCCTGCCCCATGCCCGCATCATGATGCATCAGCCACTCGGCGGCGTACAGGGTCAGGCTTCCGACATCGCCATTCAGGCCGAACAGTTCTCCTACGTGAAGCAGTTGATGGCGGAGCGCATCGCCCTGCACACCGGCCAGTCGGTCGAACAGATCGTGGAAGATTCCGACCGCGACCGCTGGTTCACCGCCGAGGAGGCCAACGAATACGGGATGGTCGATCGGGTGATCACCGCCAAGGGCGACATCCCCAACAGCTAGGAATCAGCCAGCGGTATATGCGTCGGTAAAACACTGTCGCTACGACTGCGGCTGCCCGAGAGTGATGCCGCACTCGTTTTCTGCATGCACCGTGATGCGGGTGGAGGCCCGGATCAGATGGGGGCGTTGGGAGCGCAGCTTCGTCGCGGCACCAACAGGGTCATCTCCGTCGGCGCTGCGTTCGAGGTAGTCAAAGGCTTCCGCCAAGGCGAGAACCTGGTTGGCCATATGGTCATCGGGAGCGGCCTTTGACGCGTCGCGGAGTGCGTCGGCGGCCGCGGCCAAACCGGCCGGGTCCTCGTGGTCGAGTTCAGAAAGTTCGCCGCCGGTGCCGTCGAACTCTGCCAGATAGTCACAGAAGGATCGTTCCTCAGGAGCGTCGCTGGCGCAGGCTCCGAGCGCAAGCGCGGCGGCGAAGGCCCCGGCCACGGTTTGGCCCAAGAACCGGTGGCGCCGGAGGCGGCGAGCCGTCGGGCCGGTCATGGGGTGGCGAGGCTCCGAAGTTCGCTGACCGCGTGCTCGAGACCTTCTGGATCCTTGAAGAGGGCGCTACCGGCCACCAGCACGTTGGCACCAGCCTGATGGGCCGAAGCGATCGTGCCGGTGTTGATGCCGCCGTCGACCTCGATGTCGATATCGAGTCCCGCGTCAACGATGTGGGCCCGGAGCGCGGCCACGCGGGGGAGCATCGAGGTGATAAACGACTGGCCGCCGAAGCCGGGGTTCACGGTCATCACCAGCACCATCTCAACCAGGTCCAGGATGGGCAGCGCCGCCTCGATTGGTGTGGCCGGGTTCAGCGCCACTGCGGCCTGGGCGCCGGCGTCGCGAACCGCAGCCAGAGTCTTGTGCAGGTGCCGGGTGGTCTCAGCGTGGACAATGATCAACTCGCAGCCGGCTTCGATAAAGCGGGGAATCAACACGTCGGGCTCTTCGATCATGAGGTGGGCCTCAAACGGCACTTTCACTCGTGAGCGGCAAGCTGCGATCACGTCTGGACCGAACGTAAGGTTGGGCACAAAGCGGCCATCCATGACATCCCACTGAATCCGGTCGACACCGGCCGCTTCGAGGGCCGCGCATTCGTCGCCGAGTCGGGCGAAGTCGGCTGGCAGTACCGATGGCACGATCTGAACCGGCCGATCGGTACCGATGTTGTTCGTTGCCTGGGGCTGTTCGGCCATGGGTCGCTCCACACTTTTGGTCCGCGTGGCACCGAGCGTCCGTAGCGGCCGCCGTGCCCGACGGCCGTCATCGTAGTGGCCCCGGATACGGTGGTGGCCGATGGCCCCAAACGAAGAACCCGTTCCTGCCCCCGAGCCGCTCGAGGCTCGCCTTTTGAGGGGCGAAACGGCACGGGTTGGCGTTGAATCGATGGTTTCAGGTGGCCGGGCCAAGGCCGTACTTCCCGATGGGCGGGTGGTCTTTGTCGCTGGTGCGGCTCCCGGTGACGAGGTGGAGCTGCGCCTCACAAAGTCGAAGAAGCGCTTCGCTGAGGCCGAAGTGGTTGAGGTGGTGGAGGCCGGTCCGGATCGTCAGGAGCCCCCGTGTAGTGCGGTGGCTGCGGGTTGCGGGGGCTGCGATTGGCAACACCTCACACCCGATTCCCAGGTGGACGCCAAGCGTTCGATTGTGGTCGATGCCCTGGAGCGTTTGGCCCGGGTCACCTCACCTCCGGTGGAGCCGACGGTGGCGCTGCCGATGGAGAACTATCGAACGACGGTGCGGGCCGTGGTGGACCCCTCCGGCCGGGCCGGTTTTCGAGCCCGAGCCAGCCACGACCCGGTGGTTCCCGATCGGTGTCTGGTCGCTCACCCCGCAGTAGCTGAGTTGTTGGCTGAGGGCCGGTTTGTCGCCAGCACCGAGGTGAAGGTGCGGGTGAGCATCGCCACCGGTCAGCGGATCGTGGTGGTTGACGGGCCGAGCGATCGGGTCGACCTTGGCGCTGTCGCCGCGGCCGGTGACTTGGCCGTGGTGTCGGCCGCCGAGCTGGCGGGAGGCCGTCGAGCGTGGCTCTTTGAGGATGTGGCTGGCCTGCGGTGGCGGGTGTCGGCAGAGTCCTTCTTCCAACCCGGCCCTGCCGGAGCTGAAGCGTTGGTGAAGCTGGTGTCCGAGGCTGCCGGTGGCGATCGCCGATGGGCTCGGGTGCTCGATGGGTACTGCGGTATCGGTCTCTTTGGTGGCAGCGTTGCCTGCGATTCGTTGATCGGCGTGGAGCGGTCGGCTTCGGCGCTGGCTGATGCCCGGGTGAACCTGGCCGAACACGCCGCCGGCGCCGAGGTACAGCTGGTGCCGCGGGATATGGCGGGGTGGGAGCCGGTTCCGATCGATCTGGCCATTGTGGATCCACCCCGGGCCGGGATGTCGCCGGAAGCGCTGGCTCGGCTGATGGCGGGAGAGCCGGAGCGGATTGTGATGGTGAGCTGCGATCCGGCCACCGCGGCCCGCGATACCGGCCTGCTCATCGAGCAGTACAACCTCGACAGGGTGGTACCGGTCGATCAGTTTGGCCACACCTCGCACGTGGAAACGGTCTCCACGTTTCTTCGGCGGTAGAAGTTTTGTGCTTTTCTTCTCATCCAGATCTGTTCCGGCTCCGTAGAGGCTGCATATGACCGAATTACGTTTCGCCGACGCCAGCGACGCCGCATTGGTGTTGCGCGTGGGCCGCTACAACCGGGAGGCTCTGGCCGAGATCTACCGTCGCCATGGCGGTGCGGTTTTCGGCCTGGCTCGACGGCTGGTTAGCGACCAGGCTCGGGCCGAGGAAATCACCCAGGAAGTCTTTCTGCGGCTGTGGAACTCGCCCGAAAAGTTCGATCCCGCCCGTGGCGCATTGCGCTCCTATCTCCTGGCGCAGTGCCACGGGCGCTCGGTCGATGCCATTCGAGCCGATGTGGCCCGGCGGCGACGTGAAGAGTCAGAACATCGCAAGACCGCGGAGGCCGGGTACGACCTTGAGCGCGAAGTGATGGACATGGTGACCGCGGAACGAGTACGAAACAGCCTCGCTGCTCTGCCCTCGGTTGAGCGCGAACCAATAGAACTGGCCTATTTTGGAGGACATACCTACCGCGAGGTGGCCGAGATTCTGTCCGAGGCTGAAGGAACTGTTAAGAGTCGAATCCGAGCGGGGCTGAAGCGGCTCCGCACCGACCTCCTCACCGAGGGAGTGACCGCATGACCGCCAATCACCCCCCGAGCAACGACTCGGCTGGCGCCTCGCAGCTTGACGAGCTGCTCTGCGTCTATGCCCTGGATGCGGTCGAAGCTCCTGAGCGGGCCCAGGTCGAGGCCTACCTGCTCTCAAACGCCGACGCCCGCGACGAGGTTGATGGCCACCACGAAGTGGCTGCGCTGCTGGCCGTCGGAACCACCGATGCTGCACCCGATGCCCCGGCCGGCCTTTGGGATCGAATCTCGGAAGCGATCGACGACAACCCGATCACTGAGGCCGATGCCCAGCAGAAGGAGTTCCCCGAGCTGTCCGCTCCTGCTGCGACCCGTCAGCGTCCGGGTGACGTCCCAACTTCCTCAGGTGAAGGTTCGGCGAGCACATCGCCGGCGCTGAGCGAGTCAACACCCGGTGGTTCCCCCAA
Organism: uncultured Acidimicrobiales bacterium; assembly: GCA_937925845.1. GTDB lineage: Bacteria > Actinomycetota > Acidimicrobiia > Acidimicrobiales > CALAML01 > CALAML01. The sequence continues at coordinate 18,060 of CALAML010000277.1, forward strand.
ATCTGTCCTCCCGCCCTCGTCGGCCAGCCAGCCAAACCGGGCTCGCCGTATCGGCGCCCCGCTGTTGGCTGCAGCTGCCGCCCTGTTGCTGATCGGTGGCTTCCTCGCCGGTCGAGTCCTGAGCTCGTCCAATGATGGCGCGCCTAGTGTTGAGGAGCGGGCTTCGGCCATCTTCGACGATCCCGATGCTCGTTCGGTGTCGCTGATCAGCGAGGCCGACGACACTCTCGTGGTTCCGGCCGCCTTTGGCGCCGATGACATCGGCTATTTGGATGGGTCGACCCTGCCCGAACTGCCCAACGACCGCACCTACCAGCTGTGGGCCATCTACGACGATGACGATGTCGTGTCGCTCGGCGTGCTGGGCAATGATCCAGGGATCAAGACGTTCCTGGCTGACGAGGACCTGTCGGTGCTGGTCGTGACCGAGGAGGTCCGCGGCGGCGTAACCTCATCGGCCAATGGTGCCGTGGTCGCCGGCGAAATCTAGCCTTCTTCCGGAAATCTCGCCTAGCTCTCTGGGTGGCCTCCGCCCAGCTGCCAGAGTTCGGCGGCTCTCCTCGGTCCAGCCCGTTCCCCGGCGGACTATTCTGGCAACACTGTTCTTGATGGAGACGGCCCTAGCCGCTCCATCGATCTGTGTCGTCGATAACTGATTGGGGGCGTCGGGTGGCTGAGTCTGTACCTGCGGCTTTGGAAGGTCTGGCCGAAATCGAGGGTCAGCTGCAAGGGCCCGGGTCGCCCTTCGAGGTGGGAACCGAAGAAGTGTTGGGCACCGAGATGTCGGTGTTTGTGAATCGGCTGCGGTCGATTCGGGAGCTGATCGCCCAGAGTATGAACCATGGCGACAACGAGTACATGGTCTTTGATACCGGTCAGCGGATCACCTTCGCCCACCATGCCCGGGCCGTGGCCCGCACCGCCGAGCTGCTCGCTGATCGCTTCGGTATCGGGGTTGGCGATCGGGTGGCCATCTTCAGTGCCAACAATCCGGAGTGGGTCATCGTGCACCATGCTGCGCTGTCGCTCGGCGCAGTGTCGGTGGGGATGAACGGATGGTGGACCACCGATGAGGCCCTGCACGCCCTCGGTCTCACTTCGCCGAAGCTGGTGGCGGTTGATGATCGCCGACGGGAGCGTCTCGATGCCGCCGAGCTGGACATGCCGGTGGTCGATCTGGACGACTTCGCTCCGGTCTGGGCTGAAACCGTCGACGACGGCCCCGAGCTTCCGAGTCAGCCCATCGGTGAGGATGACCCGGCCACGATCCTCTTTACGTCGGGGACGACCGGTCGCCCCAAAGGGGCGGTGCTGAGCCATCGGGCCATGCTTGCCTTCCAACAGAGTGCGGCCTACATCGGGGCGAGAAGCATGCTGCTGAAGATGCGCCACAACCCGCCACCCCCGCCGGTCGAGTCCGAGGGGGGAGAGGGTCAGGAAGCGGCGCCGCCTCCGCCGATGGTCCGCCTCACCCCGTTTCCGCTCTTTCACGTGTCGGGAATGTTGTCGACGCTGCTCACCCCGATGGCTTACGGCTTCAAGACGGTTTGGACGACGGGCCGCTTCGATGCTGGCCGAGTTCTCGAGCTCACCACGTCAGAAAACCTGACCGCTTGGAACGGTGCCGCGACCCATATCTGGCGCATTCTGGATCACCCCGACTTCGGGGCCACCGACACCTCCGGTGTCACCGATGTCGGCATCGGTGGGTCGGCCTCCACGCCGGCCCTGATCGCCGCCACCGAAGCTGCGCTTCCGCAGACCAAAAACTCGTTCTCATCTGGTTACGGACTGACCGAATGTGCCGCACTGATCAGCCATGCCACCAACGCCATGCTGCAGTTCGACCCCGAGTCGGTCGGCCCACCGCTCGCCACGGTCGAGGTGCGGATCACCGACGATGAGGGCAACGAGTTGCCCGACGGCACCGATGGCAACATCGAGGTGCGCAGCCCAATGGTGATGCTCGGCTACTGGGGCAACCCGGAGGCGACCGAGGCTGCGCTGGTAGGCGACCGTTGGCTGCACACCGGCGATGTCGGTCGCATGGCGAACCAGATGCTGCATCTGGCCTCGCGCAAGCGCGATCTGATCATTCGGGGTGGAGAGAACATCCATCCGGGTGAGGTGGAGAACCGCATCGAGGCCCATCCGGCAGTGGCCGAGGTTGCGGTGTTTGGTGTCGACGACAAAGAGATGGGACAAACGGTGAAGGCGGTGGTGGTACCCGCCGATTCGTCCACCCCACTCGACGTGACGGAGTTGACGGAGTTTGTGGCCGAGACGCTGGCTTACTACAAGGTTCCGGCACACTGGGAGGTAAGGAGTGATCCGATGCCTCGTAACGCCACCGGGAAGATTCTTAAGCACGTGCTTCAGGGCGAGACCGCCAATCAGTTCGTGGAAGAGTGACGCCCGACGAGGATCACCACCTCGCCAGCGATCTGGCTCGACAAACGGGTGAGCTGCTCCTCGAGCTGCGGAATCGGGTGTTGGACCAGGACGATTCGGAGCGTCGCGCCTACGACGGCTACGACTACTGGGGCGGCGGGGTAACCGGCTCCCTGCGCTGGGAGGGGGACCAGGCCGCTCATGAGTTCCTGATGAAGGAGCTCTCCCGCCTTCGTCCCGACGATGCCGTGCTCTCTGAGGAGGGGCGCGATGACCGGTCTCGCCTCAATGCCGATCGGGTTTGGATCGTCGACCCTCTCGATGGCTCCAACGACTACCCGAATCCGAACAGCAGCGAGTGGGCTGTGCATGTGGCGCTGGTCGTCGATGGCGAGCCGGTGGCCGGGGCGGTGTCGGTACCGGGGCAGAACCAGGTGTACTCAACGTTGATGTCGCCGACCACCCGCCCGACGGCACGAGACAAGCCCCTGATCCTGTCGGGTCGGTCTGCAGTGCGGGCGGCTCGGATTGTCGCGGCCGAGATCGGCGCCGATGTGGCGACCTGTGGCTCGGCCGGAGTGAAGGCCATGGCCGTGGTGTCGGGGGTGGCCGACCTGTATGTGCATGGCGGCTGGATGTATGAGTGGGACTCCTGTGCCCCCGAGGTGGTGGCGCGAGCCGCCGGTCTCGACGTATCGAATCTCGCCGGGGAGCGGATCGAATACAACAAGTCCTACCCCGAAATAGCCGGCTTCATGGTGAGCCGACCCGAGTTCACAGAAGCCGCGATCGAAGCGCTCGGTTCTTAGCCGCAAGGCGGGATCCGTCGGCCCCTGGGGGGCCTCCTCGACCCGCGCTGCGGATTTTGTCTCGTGCGGAGCCCTAGCGGGCTCCGACGCTCGTCCCTCGCTCCACTCGGTCAACTCGCTGCGCTGCCTTGACCGCTTGACGCGCTTTGGCCTTCCTGCGCGAGTTTGTACTTTTCGGGGTCTGACCCAGAACTACAAACTTTTTGGAGGTTGGGGGCTTCTTTAGTTGGCCTCTTTGTTGATGCCGCAGGCATCGTTTATGCGGCTTACTACCTCTGGGGTTAGCTGTGGGATTAGGGCTATGGCTTCTAGGTTTTCTACTACTTGGGAGGCTCGGCTGGCTCCGGTGATTACCGAGGTGACTGTTGGGTTTAGGGTGCACCAGGCGATGGCTAGCTGGGCCATGGTGCAGTCGAGGTCGGCGGCGATCTTTGCGAGTTCGGCCACCTTGGCGTTTTGGGCGGCGTCACTGAGCATCTCGGCCAGCCAGCCGTAGCCTTCGAGAGCGCCACGGCTGTCTTCGGGAACCCCGTTGAGGTACTTGCCGGTGAGTAGCCCCGATGCCAGGGGGCTCCAGGTGGTGAGGCCGATGCCGCAGTCTTCGATGACCCTGGCGTACTCCTCTTCGACCCGGCGACGTTTCAGCAGGTTGTACTCGGGCTGTTCCACCACCGGCGCGTGCAGACCATGTGTGGTGGCGTAGGTGTGAGCGGCGCGGATCTCGTCGGCCGACCACTCCGATGTACCCCAGTAGAGGGCCTGGCCGCGGTCGATCATGTCGTGCATGGCGTGCACCGTCTCGGCGATTGGGGTGTCGGGGTCGGGGCGATGGCAGTAGGCCAGGTCGACGTACTCGAGACCGAGCCGTTCGAGGGACCCCTCGATGGCCTCGAGCAGGTACTTGCGGTTGAGGGTCATCCGGGTGTTAGGGCCGTCGTGGATGCCAAAGAAGAACTTGGTGGAGATCACATAGGTGTGGCGGGCCCAGCCCAGCTCGGCGATGGCCTGGCCCATCACCCGCTCCGACTCGCCCCCTTCGTAGGCCTCGGCGTTGTCGAAGAAGTTCACCCCGGCGGCGTGGGCTGCTTCGAGGCATTCGAGCGCGGTGTCGGTGCCGAGTTGACGATGAAAGGTCACCCACGAACCGAACGAGAGCGCCGAAAGCTTCAGCCCGGAGCTGCCCATCCGGCGGTAGGGCATCGATGTTTTGGCAGCGCTCACAACGGTCTCCTCAGTCAGTGACAGGAGGGCAAGCCTATCGACCGGTGCGCGGCGCCGGTTAGCCCGATATGGCTACCCCAGGCGGTAACATCCGACCCTTGGCTGATCTTCTTCGTTCAGAACTCAAAGCCCGCGACGCGTTTGTGAAGGGCGACAACGCCTTTCAGCGGCGAGCTCGCCTGCTGCAGTGTTTGTGGCGCGAGTCGGTCGGCCTCGACCCGGGGAGTCGCAATGGTAAGCCGAAGGGGGCTCGGTTGAGCTCGGCCACCCAACCTCGATCCGATGCCGGCCCCGACGACGATCCGGACCGGCTGGCCAACTTTCTCACCGACACGATCTCCAACGTGGCCCGGCTTGAGCTGGCCGAAGTCGGCGACCCCGAGACCGATCGCCGTTGGTCAACCGACCGGGTGCGGCTGGAGCTGATCGCCAGCCAGCCGATGCTGATCAACCTCTTTGGTGAGTTGATCGTCGACCCCGTGGTGCTGACTGCGGTGCTGAGCCAGTTGTGGGCACCCGCCGAGAGCACCACCTCAGTCGGGGGTCCCAAAGAGGGAATCGCCGAGGTGACCGCGGTGGAGTTGCGGCGGCCCGCGACGATCGTGCCGGGTGTGGTTGATGTGTTGGTGGAGTTCCGTGGTCACGACGGCAACGATTCCCTCCTCGGCTTCCGGGTTCGGTACGCCGAGAACTTTCGAGTGGGCGCCGTCGATCCCGACCCGGCATGGGACGCGGTGGCCACGGGGCCCGACGAGCTGGCGGCACCACCGTTGCAGCAGGTGTGGCTCGACTACCTGGCTCTGCGGGAAGTGGCGACCGAGCTTGGGGTGCCGGCCGAGCGCACCTGGTTTGTGCAACTGCACCCGGCCGAGAACTTCCGGGCCGCCGATGTCGCCGGCCGATTCCTTGATGTGGTGAACGTCGTTGGCCTCGACGATCGGTGCGAAGTCGTCAGCCTCGAACGGTTTGTGGAGTCGGTATCGGAGGTGGTTGCTGACGACTGGGTCGGCGAGTTCGCTGAGCGGTATCTGGGCTTTGTGTTGGTCGACGAGCTGTTGGGGTTCGCCACGCCCGACGATGGTTTTGCCGAATCCGAGATCAAGGACGACGCCAACCACGACGACCCGGAATGGTGAAGTAGGCCTCACGCTCCTGAGCCAGGCCGACGATCGACAACTGGTTCGATGCGGACCTGGCTCAGCTCTTGAGCCGGATCCCAACCTCCAACAGTGACGGTTGCCCAGATCGCCACCGACTCGGCTACCTTTTGGGATATGGCTTCTAAGAACCGTGTTCCTGCGGTCGAGGGTTGGTTCACCATGGACGACACCAACCCGGCGTTGATCGGTAGTCGTTGTGTCGACTCGGGGAACTACTTCTTCCCCAAGGAGCTCGAGCACTCACGGGTGCCGGGCTTTGGCGATTCCAAGCTGGAAGAGGTGCAGTTGAGCCGCACCGGAACGCTCTGGAGTTGGACCGACGCGGCCTACGCCCCACCGCCGCCGTTTGTGGCCCAGGACCCCCATGTGCCTTTTGCCATCGCCTGCGTGGAGTTGGCCGAGGAGCAGATGGTGATCATGGGTCAGGTCGCCACCGGCTTCAGCGTTGAGGACTTGTCGATGGGTATGGAGATGGAGCTCACCCTCGAAACGCTCTACGAGGACGACGACAACGAGTACATCGTGTGGAAGTGGAAGCCTGTGGGAGCGGGCGCCACCGGAGGAGAAGCGTCATGAGTGTCGAAACGATCGCCGATGATGCGGTGGCCGTTGCCGGTGTGGGTATGCACCAGTGGGGCAAATGGGGCCGCAACTTCGTCGAGTACGGCGTAGTGGCCATTGAGCGGGCGCTGGCCGACGCGGGCGTCGACTGGTCCGAGGTGCAGTTTGTTGCCGGTGGCGGCACGGTCCGCAACGGCTATCCCGGCTATGTGGCCGGCGCCACTTTCGCTCAGGCCATGGGTTGGACCGGCATCCCGATCTCGACGAGCTATGCCGCCTGCGCCTCCGGGGTGCAGGCCATCCAGAGTGCGCGGGCGCAGATTCTCGCCGGCTTCTGCGATGTAGCGGTAGTGGTGGGTGCCGACACCACACCGAAGGGCTTCCTCAAGCCGAACGAGGGTGGCAGTGGGACCGACCCGGATTGGCTGCGCTTCCATCTGATGGGCGCTACCAACCCGACCTATTTCGGGATGTACGCCCGGCGGCGGATGGAGCTCTTCGGGGCCACCGAGGAGGACTTCGCCCAGGTCAAGGTGAAGAACAGCGCCGTTGGCGCCACCAACCCCAACGCCCGCTATCAGAAGGCCTTCAGCCTCGATGAGGTGATGGCTTCGCCGATGGTGGCCAACCCGCTTCGGCTGCTGGAGATCTGTGCCACCAGCGACGGTGCTGCAGCCATGGTTCTGGTGAGCGCCGAGCGTGCCGCGAAGATGGGGCTGAAGTCGCCGGTGCGGATCACCGGGGTTTCAACCGTTACCCCGAGCTATCCCAACGCAGTGATCGAGATGCCGAACTTCTCGACCGACTCCGCCGCCGGCGTTGCTGAACCGGGCCCGACGTTCCGGGATTCGATCGCTGCGGCCGCTTACGCGGAGGCTGGAGTCGGCCCTGAGGATCTGGACCTGGCCGAGGTGTACGACCTGTCTTCGGCGTTGGAGCTGGACTGGTACGAAAACATCGGGCTCTGCCCGGAGGGCGATGCCGAGAAGCTGCTTCGCGATGGCGAGACCAGCCTGGGTGGTCGTTGTCCAGTCAACCCGTCGGGTGGGCTTGGCGCCTTTGGCGAAGCGGTTCCGGCTCAGGCCATCGCTCAGGTGTGTGAGCTCACCTGGCAGTTGCGCGGCCAGGCGGGCGCCCGGCAGGTCGAGGACGCCAAGGTGGGCCTCACCATCAACCAGGGCCTCTTCGGCCACGGCAGCTCCGTCATCTGTCAACGCTAGCGGGGACTCGCCAAACAGAAGCTCTCGCCCGCTCTCAGCACCGCTAGGTGCGGCTTTTGGTGGTGAAGACTGGGGATTCGCCGCCGCCGTCGAGCACCAGGTTCGCGCCGTTGACATAGGAGGCCAGCGGCGAGGCCAGCAGGACTACGGCGTTGGCCACGTCGAGTGGTTCGGCCATCCGCTCGAGCGGGATGTCGGCGCCAATCGCAGCCACGCCGTCGGTGCCGCCGTAGAAGGGCAGGGCGTCGTCGGTAAGTACGGCGCCGGCAACCACGCTGTTGACTCGAACTTTGGGCGCCCATTCCACGGCGAGGGATTTGGTCAGGCTGATCAGCCCCGCCTTGGCCGCGCCGTAGGCGGCTGAGCCGGGCGCCGCCCGCATGCCGGTGACCGAGCCGATGTTGATGATGTGGCCCCCATCGGCTTGGGTCTGCATGAGGTGGTTGGCTGCCTGCGACAGGTGCAGCGGTGCCAACAGGTTGAGCCGCACGATCGCTTCGTGCAGTTTCGGGGGCGACTCGGCGGCATCGGTGGGCGGTGCCCCACCGGCGTTGTTTACCAACAGGTCGAGTGACCCGTGCTCCGTGGTGATGTCACCAATGGCTTCACCTAGTTGTTCGGTGTCCTTCACATCGAGGTGGCGAAAAAGAACCGGCCCGGCACTGGTCGAGCTGCCCGCCACGGGGGTGTCGGGCTCGTTGCGGGCACCCACAATCACGGTGGCACCACTGTCAGCCAGCCGCATGGCGATAGAGCGGCCGATGCCTTTGGTGCCGCCAGTGACCAGGGCGACGGTGCCGGAGAGCGTGGTGAGGGCTGGGTCGCCGCGCTCGGTTTGGGGGGTCTCGGGGGAGTTGTCAACCACGTCTGAACTGTAGTTGTCCGCAGGGCCCCGATCGATGCTTCAGGAGGTTTCACCCACATTGTTTGGTTGCCGGCGGGCTCGAAATCGGGCAACTGCGCGTTCTGGGGCGATGTGCGACAGAATGGGGCAGGCCGGGCCGCGTGGGCTCCGGGTTCTGCCCAAACTTGTGCCGAAGGAGTGCTGTTGAGCGACAAACGCATGTCTCATTCCGAGGTGGTGGCCCAACTCGAAGACGGGATGACCATCGGCATCGGCGGCTGGGGGTCACGACGCAAGCCGATGTCGCTGGTGGCCGAGATCTGTCGCTCCGACGTCAAGGACCTCACTGTCGTGACGTGGGGCGGCCCCGACCTGGGTCTCCTCTGTGCCTACGGCAAGGTAGCCAAGGCGGTGTACGCCTTTGCCTCGATGGATTCGATTCCGCTGGAGCCCCACTTTCGGGCCGCTCGTCAGAGCGGTGCCATCGAGACCATGGAGGTCGGCGAAGGCATGTTTGTGATGGGGCTGATGGCTGCCGGCCAGCGCCTGCCGTTCCTGCCGACCCGTGCCGGCATGGGCAGCGATGTGATGAAGATCAACCCTGAGTTGCGCACCGTGACCAGCCCCTATGACGACGGCGAAACCTTCGTGGCTATGCCACCGCTGCGTTGTGATGTGGGACTGATCCACATGAACCGGGCCGATGAGCGCGGCACCGGTCAGTTTCTTGGTCCCGACATGTATTTCGATGACATGATCGCCATGGCCAGCGACCGCTGCTTCATGTCGGCGGAAAAGATTGTGCCGACCGAAGCACTCCTTGAGGAGGGATCGATCCACACTCTGCGGATCAACCGCATCTTCATCGACGGCGTGGTGGAGGCGCCCCGAGGGGCCCACTTCACCGAGTGTCCGCCCGACTATGAGCGTGACGAGGCCTTCCAGGCCGAGTACGCCAAGACCGGCTCCGACGCCGAGGCCTGGGACCGGTTCCGCAGCACCTACCTCGATGTCGGCTCTCATGAGGAGTACCTGGCCGCGGTGGATGCCCGCAGCGACGAGGGGAGTGCAACATGAGTGACGACACCACCAACGGTTCGGCCTCACCAACCCGGGCCGACTACTGCGCCATCGCCGTAGCCGAGTGCTTTCGAGGCGACGGTGAGATCATGGCCAATGCGATCGGCAACATGCAGGCCATCGGTGGTCGCCTGGCGAGGGCCAGCTTCGAGCCCGACCTCGTGATGACCGACGGGGTGGCTTCACTGGCCGCCAACGACATCCCGATGGGCGTCCCTGATGCTCCGAAGGTTGTCGAGGGCTGGATGCCCTATCGGAACCTGTTTGATGTGGTGTGGAGTGGACGGCGGCACGTGATGATGGGTGCCACTCAGGTCGACCGATTCGGTAACCAGAACATCGCGTGCATCGGCGACTACGCCCAACCCAAGGTGCAGCTGCTCGGCGTTCGCGGGGCACCGGGCAACACGGTCAATCACGTCACCAGTTACTGGGTCCCGAAGCATTCGAACCGAGTGTTTGTGGAAACCGTCGACGTGGTGTCCGGAGTGGGCTACGACCGGGCCGCGGCGTTGGGCGAGGCGGAGTCGCGCTTTCACGAGATCCGGCGGGTGGTATCCAATCTCGGAACCTTCGACTTTGACACCCCCGACCATGCGATGCGGGTGCGTTCGCTGCATCCGGGGGTGACCATCGACGAAGTCGTGGAGGCTACCGGGTTCGAGCTGGTCATTCCTGACGATATCCCTGAGAGCCGGGCTCCGAGCGCTGAGGAGCTCCGCCTTCTCAACGAGGTGATCGACCCAAAGAACTTCCGAGGTAATGAGGTGCCGGGCTGATGTCAGCTTCATCCGCGAGCTCAACCGACTCCCCGGGCTTGGGCTCAGCCGCTTCGGTCCACCCGGCCCTGAAGACCCGGGTTACCGAGATGCTGGGCATCGACTATCCGGTGATCCAGACCGGCATGGGCTGGGTCGCCGGTTCCCGCCTCACCGCGGCGACCAGCGAGGCTGGGGGACTGGGCATTCTCGCCGCCGCCACCATGACCTTCGACGAGATGGTGGAGCACATCCACGGGGTGAAGGAGCGCACCGACAAGCCCTTCGGTGTGAACATGCGGGCCGACCAGGCCGATGTTGAGGATCGCATCGACGTGCTTATCGCCGAAGGAGTGAAGCTGGCCAGCTTTGCCTTGGCGCCAAAGGAGCCACTGATTCGCAAGCTGAAGGACGCCGGCGTAGTCGTCATCCCGTCGGTGGGGGCCAAGCGCCACGCCGAGAAGGTGGCATCGTGGGGCGTCGATGCAGTGCTCGTGCAAGGAGGCGAGGCCGGCGGTCATACCGGCGAGGTGGCCACCACCGTACTGTTGCCGCAGGTGGTTGATGCCGTCGACATTCCGGTGATCGCTGCGGGTGGCTTCTTCGACGGTCGAGGCTTGGTGGCGGCGTTGGCCTACGGCGCCGAGGGCGTGGCCATGGGCACCAGGTTTCTGGTCACCTCCGACTCGACAGTGCCAGAGACGGTCAAGGCCATTTACCAGGAGAAGGCCACCACCGACACGATCCGCACCACCCAGGTCGACGGCATGCCTCACCGGGTGCTGCGTACCGATCTCACCGAGGCGCTGGAAAAGACCAAGACCTTCACCAGCCTGCCACGTGCGGTGCAGAACGCTCTGGTGTTCAAGAAGGAGTCGGGAACCGGTTGGCGCGACATCGTCATCGAGGGCCTGGCTATGAAGAAGAACCGTGAGCTGTCGTGGTCGCAGGTGGTGATGGCGGCCAATACGCCGATGCTGTTGAAGGCGTCGATGGTGGACGGTCGCCCCGACCTCGGGGTGATGTCGGGCGGACAGGTGGTGGGCCATTGTGATGACCTGCCGTCGTGCGACGAGTTGGTGAGCCGGATTGTGGCTCAGGCATCGGACATTCTGAGCGGCTTTGCCACCGCCGATTCCCCGCGAGGTGAAAGCTGACGTGTTGGAGTTTGAGATTGGCTTCAGCGAGACCGAGGAGGCCTTTCGGGCCGAGTGTCGTTCCTGGCTGGAGGCCAACAAGCCTGATGCTCCCTTGCCGCCGCATGACACGGCGGAGGGCTTCGCCGCCCATCGCCAGTGGGAAGGGCGTCTGGCCTCCGACCGTTGGTCGGTGGTGTCGTGGCCAGAGGAGTTCGGCGGTCGCGGTGCGTCGTTATGGGAATGGTTGATCTTCGAGGAGGAGTACTACCGGGCCGAGGCGCCCACCCGGATTGCCCAGAACGGCATCTTTTTGTTGGCGCCCACCATCTTCGACTTCGGTACCCCGGAGCAGCAGCAGCGCTTCTTGCCCAAGATGGCGACCGGGGAAGAGGTGTGGGCTCAGGGCTGGAGCGAGCCGAACGCCGGCAGCGACCTGGCCAGCATTTCGTCGAAGGCCACCAGGGTCGACGGCGGTTGGCTGCTGAACGGCCAGAAGACCTGGACTACGCGGGGCGCCTTTTGCGACTGGATGTTTGGCCTGTTTCGCACCGATCCTGAGGCCGAGCGCCATCGGGGTATGTCGTACTTCATGGTCGATCTCACCGCTGAGGGGGTGACGGTGAACCCGGTTGGCAAGCTCGATGGCTTGGCCGCCTTTGCTGAAGTGTTTCTCGAGGACGCCTTTGTACCCGACGATCAGGTGTTGGGTGGGGTGAACGACGGGTGGTCGGTGGCCATGGCCACCACCGGTTCGGAGCGGGGGCTGACCCTGCGCAGCCCGGGTCGATTTATTGCCGCCACCGATCGATTGATGGACCTCTACCGGGCCCGGGCCGCCAGGGCTGCTGAGGCTGGGGAGGTGCTCGACCCTGCGCTGCGGGACCGGGTGGTCCAGGCCCGCATCGAGGCCGAGGCCTACCGCTGGTCCACCAACGCCACCGTCACCAAGATCGTCGAAGGCGGTTCCATTGGGGCCGAGTCGAGTCTGAACAAGATCTTTTGGTCGGAGATGGATGTGAAGATCCATCAGGTGGCTCTGGACCTGCTTGGGCCCCAGGCCGAGTTGCTGGGCGGCTCCGAGGTCGTCGACGGTGGCCGGTGGATGGACGGCTATCTGTTCTCTCTTTCTGGTCCGATCTATGCCGGCACCAATGAGATCCAGCGCAACATTGCTGCCGAGCGGGTGCTCGGCCTTCCCCGGAGGTAGCCCGTGCGATTTGCCTTGAGTGAAGATCAGCTCCTCTTTCGCGACACGGTTCGCGCGCTGCTGAACGACCGGGCCGGCCCCGAGGTGGCACGGGCCGCTTGGGAGTCCGACACCGGCGCTGTCGGTGACGTCTGGGACCGCTTGGCTGAGATGGGCGTGGTCGCCATGCTGGCCCCGGAGTCCGGCGGCGGAATGGGCATGACCGAGGTCGACCTGCTGGCGATTCAGATCGAGGCGGGCGCGGCGGCGCTGACCGAGCCGTTGATCGAACATGTGGCCGTTGGGGTGCCAGCGTTGGTCGAATCTGGCGCTGCCGGTGAGGGGTGGGTGGCCCCAGCGGTTGCCGGCGAGGTGCGGGTCAGCGTTGCTCTGCGCCCCGACACCTTCCATCCCCATGGCGGCTCGGCCGAGCTGTTCCTGGCTCAGCGGGGAACCGGTGACGAATCGGAGTTGGTTGCCGTCACCCGCGATGACGCCGACTTGGTGGCCCAGGAGTCGGTGGAGGAGGCTCGGCGGCTGGTTCGCGTCGGGCTCGCCGATGGCGTGGGAACGGTGCTGGGCGGTCGGGAAATGGTTTCGGCGGCACGCGATCGCGGCGCCCTGGCCGCCGCTGCCCAGCTGGTGGGCGTGACGCGCACCCTGATTGAGACCACCACCGAGTACGCCAAGGAGCGTGAGCAGTTCGGAAAACCGATCGGGGTGAACCAGGCGGTGAAACACCAGCTAGCGGACGCCCGCGTCGCATTGGAGTTCGCTGAGCCGCTGGCTCTCCGAGCTGCGGCATCGCTCTCTGCCGGTGATCCCGACCGTTCAGCTCATGTAGCCATGGCCAAGGCACAGGCGTCTGATGCCGCCGACCTGGCCGCCCGGACCGCGCTTCAGGTGCACGGGGCCATCGGCTACACCTTCGAACACGATCTGCACCTTTGGCTCAAGCGGGCCTGGTCGTTGTCGGCGTCGTGGGGGAGTGCGGCCCA
>CALAML010000278.1 GCA_937925845.1 uncultured Acidimicrobiales bacterium
GGCGCCGACCCTTTCGGGGTCGACGCCAGCGACGGCCTACTTCTTTCGGTACTTCCTTGCAGCTGGTTACCCGGCCGCTGGTGCGGGGGTGAAACTCTGGGTGGAGAAGTTCTCCGGATCGGGCACCGAGATTTGGCCTCCGGCATCTTCTTCGACCCAGTCGATGAAGCCCTGGGCGTAGTCGATGAAGGTGTCGACGACCCGACCGTCGTCGAAGGCGGTACCGAAGGTGAGGTACCCGTCGCGACCGCTGGCGATGAAGCTGTTGGTCACCACCACATAGTTGGCAGCTGGGTCGATGGCACTCCAGGTGCCATCCTCGCCGCGGATCTCGATGTTGGAGAAACGCTCACCAGCGGCCATACCCATATCGATGTCCCAGCGAATGGCTGAGCCGTAGGGGTAGGAGCCGGTGGAACCCTCATCGTCGGCAAAGTTGGCCACCGCCTCCTCGAGAACGGCAGCGACCTCGGCGCCACTCAACTCCAACTCGACCAGCGTGTTGGCGAAGGGCAACAGGGTGAAGGCGTCGGCGATGGTCACATCGCCCTCAGGCAGATCGACCCGAACACCTCCGGCGTTCTGGATGGCGATGTCGGCCCGGAAGGCCCGCTCCAGGAAGGCATCGGTCACGATCTGTTGGATGAATCCGCCGTTGGCGTTCATGTCAGCACCACTGGCCGAAGTGGTGCCGTCGGGGCAGATACCGGCTCGAGGCTGATCAGGCACCCGGCGCAAGCACAGATCCTCGGTGGCCTCACCGATCACCTGCTGGCTCAGCTCGTCGACCTGGGCCGAGAAGCCATCAAGGATGGCCTGGGCGTTGGCATCCGGCACGGCCAGATCAACCGAGGGGAGACCATCGATCACGGCCAGAATCTCCGAGAGCTCCGGCTCGGCGATCGGGGCGTCGATCTCATCGCCATCCACTTCAACCTCACGGGTGAAGTTCGATACCAACAGATGCGGTGTCCCTTCACAGCCGACGTTCTTGCCGTCTTCGAAGGTGAGGTTGAACTCGCCGACCACGGCGGCGAACTGCCAGGCCTGCACCACGCAGACTGGATCGCCATCGGCGTTCACGGTGCGGGTCGGGTACTCGCCGGCGCTGTCAAGGTCGAAGGGACCAAAGTCGCCCAGCAGCGAATGGGAATCGCCACCGATGATGGCGTCGATACCCGACACCTGCGAGGCCAGGGCCAGATCGTTGGCGTACTGGAAGTGGGTTACCAACACCACGTTGTCGACCCCCTGGGCCGCAAGTTCGTCGGTGAAGCGCTGAGCCGTCTCCACCTCGTCGAGGAACTGGGTGGTTTCCAACGGCGACGACGACACCTGGGTCTTCTGGGCGATGTCGATGCCAATAAAGCCCACCTGCTGACCGTCGAACTCCTTGATCACGTAGGGCTGAATGAAGTCGGTCGGCGAGTTCGGAGCAAGCGGCGTGCCCACTTCGGGCACCACGTTGGCGGCCAGCACCGGCGTGTTGCAGTCGCCTGCAGCGAGATCGGTCAGGAAGTCGGCCAGACCAGCATCGGAATCGTCAAACTCGTGGTTGCCAAGGGCAAAGGCGTCGAAGCAGACCTCGTTCATCAGCGCGGCATCGGCCTCGCCCTGGAACAGGCTGTAGAAGAGGGTGCCGGTAATGGCATCGCCAGCGTGGATCTTCACCACGTTGTCGAGGTCGCCCGACAGTTCGTTGAAGGCGTTCACCACCTGGGGGAAGCCGCCGAGTTCGAAGTCGAACTCACCACCCGAGGTGCCAAGATCGGCGCTGCTGCCATCAGGACTGAGATGGGAGTGGTGGTCGTTCATGTGCAGAACATTGATGGTCAACGGGCCCGCTTCCGGCTCTGGCTCGGGAGCGGGGGCTGGTGCATCGTCGTCGATGATCGTGCCTACGGCGAGGTCGCGACCCTCGTTGGCGCCGTTGACCCATACCAGCTCAGCGCCGAGGGTCTCATCGCCCTCAGCCAGATCATCGTCGGTGAGGTCGAACCACAGCTTGGCGCTGGTCTGGCCGGCCGGGATATGAATCGAACGCACATCCATCTCAAAGTCGAGACCGGGGAACGCGGTCTGGGGGACCGTCACATACCAGGCCGACACCGAGTGGCTTTGGGGCGCATCGATAGAAACGGTGAACGAAATGGCACTGTTGGCCTCGCTGGCCGAGCCATCGCTGATCGATAGCGTCGCCTGGTCTGAAGCGCGTGCCGGAATGGCGAAAAAGGCGGTGCTGATCATGGCCAGCACCGATAGTGCAGCCAGTGCGCGCCCCTTGCGCGAGTGTCGAAACATACATGCTCTCCCTCGTTCCACCCGGACCGCATCCGGGGAAGGGCCGCCGTGTTGAGCCCCCAGGGTTACTCTTCCAACCCAAGCGCGAGCGGACAAGGATGCCGGGCGACTTTGTGCCTCCGACACCCTCTACGGGGTCCGAGTTCAGCTCACGTTCGGAATCTCGGCTCCCAGAGTGGTCGAGTCACCGTGCCCCGTGTGCACCACGGTTTCGTGGGGCAGAACGAACAACCGCTCCTTGATGGTCTCGACCAGCTGCTCGTGGCTGGAGAACGACCGACCGGTGGCGCCGGGGCCACCGTTAAAGAGCGTGTCGCCAGAGAACAGCAGGCCCTCGCTCGGGAGATGCAAACAGCAACCGCCCGGCGAGTGCCCAGGGGTGTGGATCACCGAGAGTTCGCCACCGGCAATCTCGATCTTGGATCCGTCGGTCAGCGGCGCATCGACCCGACGGTCGGGATACACCACCTCCCACAGCATCGAATCGTCAGGGTGAAGCCAGATCGGCGCGTCAACGGCCTCGGCCAACTCACCGGCGGCGTTGATGTGATCGTTGTGACCGTGGGTGCAGATAACGGCCTTCACCTTGCGGCCGCCGATGCCCTCGATGATCGGGCGATGGTCGTGGGCGGCGTCGATCACCACCACCTCGTGGTCGTCGCCGACCAGCCAGATGTTGTTGTCGACGTCGAAGTCGTCACCGTCGAGTGAGAAGACGCCGGAGGTGATCACATGATCGGTGCGAAGCGACATCAGAACACCACCACCGAGCGCAACACTTCGCCGGCTTCCATCTTGTGGAACGCCTCTTCAACCTCGTCGATCGAGATGGTCTCCGACACAAACCGATCGAGGTCGAGGCGACCCTGCTGGTACAGGTCGATCAGCATCGGGAAGTCCCGGCTGGGCAGACAGTCGCCGTACCACGATGACTTCAGGGTGCCGCCCCGACCGAACACGTCGATCAGCGGCAGCTCGATCTTCATCTCCGGGTTGGGCACGCCAACCAGCACCACGGTGCCGGCCAGATCTCGGGCGTAGAACGCCTGCTTGTAGGTTTCGGGCAGGCCAACAGCCTCGATCACCACATCGGCACCGTTGCCGCCGGTGAGCTCCTGGATGCGTTCAACCACGTCTTCTTTACCGGCGTTGATGGTGTGGGTGGCGCCAAACTCCTTGGCCCACTCCAGCTTCTTGTCGTCGAGGTCCACGGCGATGATGGTGTGGGCTCCAGCCAAAGCCGAACCGGCGATGGCGGCATCGCCGACCCCGCCACAACCGAGCACGGCCACCGAATCGCCGCGGCCAACATCGCCGGTGTTCATGGCCGCACCGAGACCGGCCATCACGCCGCAGCCGATCAAACCGGCGGCGGCCGGGCTCGCGGTGGGGTCGACCTTGGTGGCCTGTCCGGCATGCACGAGGGTCTTTTCAGCAAAGGCGCCGATGCCCAGGGCGGGGCTCAGCTCCTGGCCGTCGAGGGTCATCTTCTGGGTGGCGTTGTGGGTGTTGAAGCAGTACCAGGGGCGACCCCGGTTGCAGGCTCGACAATCGCCACACACCGCCCGCCAGTTGAGGATGACAAAGTCGCCCGGAGCGACGTTGGTGACACCGTCACCCACCGCGGCGACCGTGCCAGCCGCTTCGTGACCCAACAGGAACGGGAAGTCGTCGTTGATGGCACCCTCGCGATAGTGCAGGTCGGTGTGGCAGACACCGCAGGCCTGGACATCGATCAAGGCTTCGCCCGGACCGGGGTCGGGAACTTGAATCGTTTCGACGGTGACCGGTTCGCCCTTGGCCTTGGCGACGACGGCACGAACTTCATGAGCCATTGGCTGATTCCCCTGTGTCTGATCCGCTTAGGCGCG
This sequence comes from uncultured Acidimicrobiales bacterium, assembly GCA_937925845.1. Lineage (GTDB taxonomy): Bacteria > Actinomycetota > Acidimicrobiia > Acidimicrobiales > CALAML01 > CALAML01. The sequence goes on from CALAML010000278.1 coordinate 4,173, forward strand.
GCCTGCTGGAACGCCGCCGAGCCTAGTCGACCGGCCGACTCTGGCCGGGTGGGTCGGGGTTGGCAGCAGCGTCGGGGCGGCCAGCGACGACCTGGACGGTGAGTTGAGGTTCGACCGAGATGACGGTGACGACCAGGTCGTCGAGTTCGATGCGACGCCCGACAGTGGCGTCGATACGGCCGGCCACGTCAAAGGTCTCTTTGGCCAGCACCGGCACCACACCGAAACGGCGCTGCACTGTCGCCACCGCGGCCCCATCCGACCTGTACCCACCAGCCACCACCAGATCGACCCGCACAACCCGATACCGACGCAACACCGCCAACACCACCCCTGGCGACACCCCCTCACCCAACTCCACCACCACCGCACCCTCCGCCGACCTCGTCAACCCCACCCCATCCACCTCAACCGCCACCACACACTCCACCACCGCGCACCGACTCTCCACCACCACCGGACCCAACCCCACCAACACGGTCGCCACCATCGCCACCGGCAACACCCGGCTATACCCAAACCGAACCCACCAACCACCAGCAGCGCTCCGCGCCCTCACTCGAAAACGAACCCACCCCAACCCGACCAACACCACCACCGCCACCAACTCCCGCAACCCAACCGACCCCAACCCCACCGACGCCCCAACCCCCGCCACACCCTCCAACCACCCCAACAACACCCGCGTCGGCCAATGCACCAACGACGCCACCCACCCCAACCCCAACCCCGCCGCCACCCCAGCCACCAGCCCCGCCGACAAACCCCACATCATCACAAACCCCGCCACCGGACCCGCCAACACATTCGCCGGCAACGCCACCCACGGCACCCCCTCAAAAAACCACACCAACAACGGCGCCGTCGCCAACTGCGCCGCCCCCGTCACCCCCACCGGCTCCGCCAACCACCGAGGCCAACCCCACCGACGCGCCAACCAACCCGCCAACGGCCCCGCCCAAACCAAAATCCCCAACGTCGCCGCCACCGACAACCCAAACCCCAACGAAAACGCCAACGACCCATCCACCACCAACAACACCACCACCGCCAACGCCACCAACCGCAACCGATCCGCCGGCCGCCCCAAAAACGCCACCCACGCCGCCAACCCCGCCATCACCGAAGCCCGCAACACCGACGCCTCAAACCGCGTCAACAACGCAAAGAACCCAATGCAGCCCAACGTCGCCACCAACCGAGGCCACCGCGACACCCCCAACAACAACGGCCGCACCAACACCAAGAAAAACGCCACATTCTGCCCCGATACGACGATCAAGTGAGTAAGACCGGTGGCCCGAAAGCGGTCGGTCTGCTCCGGAGACTGGCCCCGATCGTCGCCTAACACCAGGCCTAGGAAGAGGCTGCGATCGGACCGTGACCAGCCTGCGGTCCCCCGTTCCAGGGTGCGCCTTACGGCATTGGCCAGTCGATGGGGCGGGTTCCCGCTATCAACAATGCGAACATCGGCACCAGTGGCCAACGACATCGAACCCGCCACTCCCCGTCGAGCGGCCCGCACATCTTCAGGCGCCCTCGGCTTCACGTTGCCTGAGACCCAGACCCGCTCGCCCATCAGCCGATCGGCCAACACCCCGGCCGCCGGCCCCCGAGCCCACACCGTGACCCGATGGCCATCAATCCGCAGCTCCGCCAAGAGGGCACCGGCGACCCACTCCGGATCGGACGCCAACTCGCCCACCCCCTCGATACTCGACGGCACCTCGGGCGCGGTCGAGCCCACCGGTGTCAGCAGTCGAAACGTCCAAAGCGCGGCGGCAGCCACCACAAACCACCACACCGACCACTCACGTCGGGAACCCATCGCCCGGCCATCGCCGACCATGCCTACTCCAACCCACAACCAAACCTTGCAGGCCAGATCCCTCCGGCGATGTCCTCAATCGCCAACCTACCACCCACCAGTGACAGCCAGATCCAACGCCTCGGGACCCACCTTCGAGGTAAACGGCATTCACCTCGAAGGTGGAGGCGTCCCGCGGCGAATCACTCCACTCCTTCAAGGTGAACATGATTCACCTCGGAGGTGGATTTGGAGGAGCCCCGGGAATCTCGCGCAACCTTCAAGGTGAACGTTATTCACCTCGAAGGTGGAGGTCTCCCGCCGACTCCTCCTTGAAGGTGAACGTTATTCACCTTGGAGGAGAGAGCTGGGCGGCGTTCGTAAGGTGAACACCGTCGTGGGTTTTGGGCCACGATGGAGGCATGCCTGGCCACGATGACCGAACACCTACCGAGGCCAAACCCGCTCGACGGGCACTGATCGTTGCCCACGAGACTGATGGACTTGGTGGCCAGGTCGCGGTCCGGCTGGCTGAACGGGGCCTGACTGTTGAAACCCACTGTGTGACGCCGGATCGCTTCGCTCCCAATGAAGCGGAGCCATTCCCGGTTTTTGGTGACTACGACCTGGTGGTGTTGATGGGATCGATCCGATCGCTTACCAATAAGGCCGAGATCGACAGCTGGGTGGATACCGAACTGGACCTGATTCGTGCCGCCCACGATGCCGGGCAACCGATGCTTGGCATCTGCTTCGGAGGCCAACTACTTGCCGATGCCCTTGGCGGGTCGGTCGAGGCCTCGCCGGTCACCGAGATTGGCTGGCACCCGATCGACGCCACCGCCGAAGCCGACAACCCAGCCGGTCCGGGACCATGGATGGAGTGGCACCACGACCGCTTCACTCCCCCGCCGGGGGCCACGGTGCTCGCCAACACCGACGCCGGTGCCCAACTCTTTTCCATCGGCAACGTGGTGGGCACCCAGTTTCACCCCGAGGTCGACGCCGGCCATGTGGCCCAGTGGATCGCCAACGCCGGCGACGACTATCTCAACCAGCACGGTCAGAACGGCGAGGCGCTCCTCGCCGATGCCAAGGCAAACGAAGCCCGCAACATTGAGCAGTGTCACGACTTCGTCGACTGGTTTCTCGACTCTGTCGCCTTCCCCGACTCTGACACCGCGACCTCTGACACCGCGACCCATCACATCGCAACCTCTGACACCGCCAACAGTGAGATCACAAGCCAACACACCGCCAACCTGGGCGGCGCTGCCGAAAGCGATTGCTCCGACCAGGCAGCGCCATGACCCGACCGTTGATCGGCCTTACCGGTCGCCGCAAGACTGGACATCAGTTGATCGGGCAGCCCGAGGCTCTGCTCGACCTTGAAGGCGACTGGTACTACACCAACTACGCCCGAGGGGTGCTGGCCGCCGGTGGACTGCCGGTGCACCTGCCTCTTGATGTTGACCCTGCGCTCTTTGTTGAGCGCCTCGACGGAATTGTGATCACCGGCGGCGCCGACGTGTGGCCCGAGCGCTACGGGGCAACACCCGCGCCAACCGCCGAGCCGGCCGAAACCGAGCGCGACGACTTCGAGCTGGCCACGCTTGACGCGGCAAACGCAGCATCGCTGCCGGTGCTCGGCATCTGTCGCGGGCTCCAGGTGATCAACGTGCATGCGGGCGGGACCTTGCACCAGCACGTACCGGCCCACGCCCGCTACGACGTGGCCATCAACGGGCCGATCCATGACGTCGCCATCAGCGAAGGGTCGGCGCTCGGCAGGCTCTACGGGACCAGCCATCAGGTGAACTCGCTCCACCACCAGACCGTCGACCACCTTGGCAACAACCTCCTGGTGACGGCGAGCCATGAGGATGGCACCGTTGAGGGCATTGAACACACAACCCTGCCGATTCTCGCCGTGCAATGGCATCCCGAGATGCTCGACACCTGCGAAGGCGACCCGCTGTTCGGCTGGATCGTCGACCAGGCATCCGCAGGGACAGCTTCGGCGGGCTGAAGTACGGTCGAGGGCGTGGTCGGCGAGGTCGACCGTGGACTAGGGGGACAGATGCAGCTCGAAGGCAAGACTGATGATCGGTTTCAAGCGCTCACCGATGTGCTCGAACGACAACTCGAGGCCGACTACGACCTGGGAGCGTCGCTGGCGGTAGCCGTCGACGGCGAGATCGTGACCGACGTATGGGGCGGCTGGGCCGACGAGGACAAGACCACACCGTGGGGCGAAGACACCGTCACCAACGTGTGGTCGACCACCAAAACCATGACCGCCCTCTCCGCCCTTCTCCTAGTGGAGCGCGGCACGCTTGATCCCGACGCCACCGTCGCCAGCTACTGGCCCGAGTTCGCCGCCGCTGGCAAAGAAGACATCAGGGTGCGGCACCTGATGTCGCACACCTCCGGCGTCTCCGCATGGGCCCAACCGATCACGCCCGAAGACGTGCTGGACGATGAAGGAGCCACCGCCCGGCTCGCAGCCCAGGAGCCGTGGTGGGAACCGGGAACGGCATCCGGCTACCACGCCCTCAACCAGGGCCACCTGGTGGGAGAGGTCATCCGTCGCATCGACGGCCGCGGCCTGAAACAGTTTTTCGCCGAAGACATCGCCGGTCCGCTCGATGCCGACTTCACCATCGGCTCGCCTCCGGAGAACCACTCCAGGATCAGCAACGTCGTGCCTCCGCCACCTCTGCCGCTGCCTCCCGACCTGGACCCGGAAAGTGTGATGTTCAAGACCTTCACCGGTCCCCTCCCCGACGCCACCATCGCCCACACCCCGGAGTGGAGAGCGGCCACCATCGGCGCTGCCAACGGCCATGGCAACGCCCGGTCGGTGGCCAAGATCCAGGCGGTTGTGTCCAACGGCGGCAGCTCGCACGGCGTCACCCTGCTTTCCCCCGCCACCATCGACCGAATCTTCGAGGTGCAATCCGACGGGGTGGATCAGGTGCTGATGGTGCCGTCACGGTTCGGCCTGGGCTACGGCCTGGCCGCCGAGGACAACATGGTCGGCATCACCAGCGGCCGCAAGTGTTACTGGGGCGGGTGGGGTGGATCGATCGTGCTGAACGATCTCGACAACCGAGTGACCCTCACCTACATGATGAACCGCATGCAGGAAGGTCTGGTCGGCAACGAGACCAGCATGGCCCTCATCGCCGAATACACCAACGTCATGGCCTCAGCCTGATCGACTGATGGCTGCGGCCTGTTCCTTGGGAGAGGATGGTGACGCCAACTCCGGACTCGAAAGGACCAGGCCCTCGCCGACGGTGTCGGTGCGCATCATGTCTCGGTAGTCGGTGGCGTAGCGTTGATGATTCCGCCACGGCGACTCGGTTCCCTGGAGCGGGAACAGGTGGGATGAACGCTGGATGTAACCCGAGGTGAGGCTCAACACCGCTTCGGTCTCGACCGTCGGGTCGTTGTTGACCGGGGTGGCGATCGATTGTCCCAACAACCGCATCTCGTTGAGCAGCTGCGGCACATAAGCACAGGTGAGGTCGGCCTTCAACGTCCACGAAGCGTTGGTGTAGCCGATGGCGATGGCCAGGTTGGGTACCCCCTCAAGCATCATGCCGCGGTAGGTCATGCGGCTCGGCGCATCGAGCGGCTCACCGTCGACGGTCACCTCGATGCCGCCAAGAAACAGCAGCTCGAGCCCGGTGGCGGTGACCACGATGTCGGCCCCCAACTCCTCACCCGAGGCCAGCCTGATGCCGGTCTCGGTGAAGGAGTCGATAGTGTCGGTCACCACGTCGGCTTTCCCGGACTTGATGGCCCGGAAGAAGTCGCCATCGGGGGCCAGACACAACCGCTGATCCCACGGGTCATAGGCCGGGGTGAAGTGGCGGTCGACGTCGTAACCCTTGGGAAGCTCGCGCCGCATCCCGGCGATCAACACCCGACGGGCCAGCTTCGGATAGTTCCGACACCAGGCGAAGAAGGCCTGGCCGGTGACCGCATGAAATCCACGGGAGACCCGACCGGCGGCGCCGGCCGGGAGCAGCTTGTGAAAGGCCTTGGCCGCGTAACTCACACTCGGCGCCGCGGCCACATACGACGGCGACCGCTGCAGCATCGTGACCTTCGCTGCGGTTCGGGACAGGTTCGGGATCAGGGTGACCGCGGTGGCGCCGCTTCCGATCACCACGATGCGCTTCTCGCTGTAGTCAAGATCCTCGGGCCACGCCTGCGGGTGAACCACCTCGCCAGCAAAACGATCGAGGCCATCGAAATCGGGAGTGTGGCCCCGGTCGTAGCGGTAGTAGCCGGTGCACGAAAACAGAAAGCCGCAGGTGAGTTCAAACGCCCCAACCACCTCACCGTCGGCATCCACCTTCTCACCGACGATGCTCCAACGAGCGGTGTCGGATGACCACGCCGCCGACAGGATCCGGTGACCGAAGCGAATCTTGCGATCGACGCCTGCTTCCTGCGCGGTCTCACGGATGTAGTTGAGGATGTCGGCACCCTCACCGATCGTCTTCTCCGAGGTCCACGGTCGCAGCGAATAGCCAAAGGTGAACATGTCGGAGTCGCTGCGGATGCCCGGGTACCGAAACAGATCCCACGTGCCGCCGATGGCGTGACGGGCCTCAAGAATGGCGTACTTGGCCCACGGCGCCGACGTTTCCAGGTGGTGGGCGGCACCGATTCCGGAAAGACCGGCGCCGATCACCAACACATCGAGATGTTCGATGCCGTCGGGGGAGGCTGCTTCGTTGGGCTTGGGATTGACGATGGCCGTCTCGCTCATGCGGCGGAGGCGGCGGCGCCACTCATCGCAGCAGCTTCGGCGCGGGCACTGCCGCCCAGGTGTGGTGTGAGGGTGCCGTCTGGACCAAAGAGTTCTTCGCGCCACTGATCGACCAGGTGGGCGGTCTCGTGATCGTTGGGGTGGAAATCGGGGCGGTTGAAATCGAGCAGAGCCTGCAGCCGCTTGCGATCAAGCAGTGGGCTCTTGCGGAAAGCGGCCAAATCCCGACGGAGCCGACCCCGCCGATAGGTCTCGCGATCGCGGAGCAGCGACCACGCAGTGAGACCAACAGCGCGAGCGGTGAAGATCCGCAGCATCGCCCGCATCACCTTCACCCGCATCTCCTCGCTGCCACCCACCGCCTTGTAGACATCAAAGGCCACCGACTTGTGCTCCGATTCCTCCAGCGCATGCCAGAGCATGAAGCTCTGTACCCCGGGATGTCCGAGGTAGTCACTGGCATCGGTTTCAAGCATCATCTCGGCCAGCACCGCAGTGCAGTGCTCGAGCGCCACGGTCACCGCAAGACAGAGGATCGGCGACTGGGTGTTGGTCACTTTCTTGAGGCGCCAGTCGGTCCAACGATCGGTCTTCATGGTGCGGTAGCCGAGCTCCTGGAACCGCTCGTTCATCTCGCGATGTTCGCGGCCGTGCACCGACTCCTGGCCGATGAAGTTGGCGATCTCTTTGCGCAGGACCGGGTCGGTGATGTCGTCGCGAAAGGCCCGCACCGAACGAACAAAGAACTCCTCACCGGCCGGGAACACGGTGGACAGCTGCACCAGCAGGTGACTGATCACGATGTTGCTGTCCTTGGCGAAGTGTTTGGTGAGGCCGTCGAGCGGGTCGGCGAAAGAAACCCGTCGCACCGGAAACGAACTTTGCGCCGCTGGCGTTGCCCCGGCGGTGTCGGTATCGATGCCGGCGGTGCCGTTGTCAAGATCAGCCGTCTGGCTCTGGGACTCGGGGGAAACGGTCATGCTCACTTCGGTCTCACTTTCGACTTTTCCCCCACTCGACCCGGACCTCGCTGGCGATGTGGCCGGTGTTGGCAAGTACAGCACTTGCCGATTCGTGTCTGGGAATTTGGTGAGGAGTTTGTTGGCGTGCCCCCACCCTAAGCAATTTGACGCTTTACGTCAATGCGTCAATTTGTGTCACGCGACACATTTTGGAGGTTGCCCGACAGCCCCAACCGCCCACCACGTTTTTGCGATGGTCCGGGTTATGTCGGCGCGATCGCGTGGCCGGCCCATGGCCGCCCATTGCTGAGGAGCCGGAGCTGGACCGGTACGCTGGCCGGGTGACCTCCACCCCCGTGGGCCCGAAGGCGGAACAGACCCGCAAGAGCATTCTGGATGCCGCCATCGCCCGTTTTGGCAGCGACGGCTACCAACGATCATCGGTGGCCGCCATCGCCCGTGACGCCGGAGTCAGCCGCTCCCTGGCCTATGCCTACTTCGAAGACCGAGAGGCCCTCTTTGAAGCGGCCCTCGACCACGATGCCGCCGCGGTCATCAACGAAGGGGTGGCCGGGCTGGCCGAACCGTGGGCCGAAGCACCGAGCGACACCTGGCCCGACGAACTCTTCATCACCCTGCTCGGCGCCCTCGAACACCACCCCCTTGCCCGCCGAGTTTTGGCCGGACTCGAACCAGAAGTAACCCGCCAAGTCCTGGGACTGTCGGCCCTTGAGGACCTGCGCGCCGCCGTGGGGCAACGACTCGCCGACGGACAAGCGGCCGGAATGATCCGTACCGATATCGACCCGATCAGCGTCGGACGGGGTGCGGTGAACCTGTGGATCGGCCAACTGATGGCGGTAGTGCAGTTCGGCTGGGAGGGACTGGCCAAAGAACTCCCCCACAGCCGCGCCCTCTTTATCGCCGCGCTCGCGCCACCAGCCGACTAACGAGGCTGCCAGGCCAGTCGGCGCCACTTCTTGGCCTTTGGTTGGTAGCCGCGACGTCTGCCGGGTGGGGGCGTTGACTACACTTGCCTTCTGCTCAACCGAGGCGACCGGTCCCCTGATTTAGCGGGGAACTTTGTGGCCAAATGGCGAAACCCAGGCGGTCTGAGCGACACTTTCTACCGACCTTTTGTTGTGATCGAGCGGCGAACGAACCGGCTTCAGGTCCGGTTTGGGCTTGAGAACAGCTGGCGAGCGCAACCACGTTTGTTTGGTCCCCCCCAAAGAAGCACCAGGAAACGGCGGCACACCACATGATCCGATTGGCGAGCGCAAAACGGACCTCCTCCCCCCTCTCCGCTTTGACGCGCCCCCTCTTTCGGCTGATCACCGTCCTGGCGTTGATCGCCACGTCGCTGAGCCCACTCGGCACCAACGCCGACGCCGCGGTGGGTCGCAACGCCAAACCAATTCGAAAGCAAGTCCAGACCGAAAAGCCGATCGTCATCTTCGACACCGACATGGGCCCCGACATCGACGACGCCATGGCCCTCGGCATGGTGCACAGCTACGCCGATGCCGGCGTCTGGAAGATCGGTGCCGTAGTGCTCTCCCGCCGCAGCCCCACCGGCAGCGGCGTGAAGTTCATCGATGCCGTCAACACCTATTACGGCCGACCCAACATTCCGATCGGCAACTACAAGGGTGGTCATCCAGAAGATGACGCGGGCCAGTACGACTGGATGGTGACCACCAGCCCCATCGCCAGCCAGTACCCGTCCGACATCCGGCCCGAGACGGTCCGCCACGGTCACAAAGTGATGCGCCAGGTTCTTGAGCGGGCCAACGACGGCCAGGTCATCATCGTCACCACCGGGTTCACCAACAACCTGTCCGGACTCCTGAAGAGCCCCGGCGGCAAGGATCTGATCCGCCGCAAAGTGAAGCGACTGGTGCTCGCCGGTGGCGAATACAGCGGCTTCAACGGCCAGGTCGACGTGGAGTACAACCTCAACCACTGGACCGTGCATCAGCCATCCGTAGCTCATTCGTTCAACGTGCTCCGCAACTGGCCCGGCACCATCGTGCAGCTCGAGTACTCCCTCGGCTACAAGGTGCTGCTGCGTTCCCCGGCGGTGCGCCGACTGCCCGAAAACCACATTCTTCGCCAGGCCTACTTCTTTAAGTCCGGCGACGTGTATTTCTGGCATGTAGCCGACGGAAACGGTTCGTTCCACATGCGCTCGTGGGACATGCTGGCCGTCCTCGCCGCCGCCGGTAACGCCGGAAAGAACTTCCCGGCCATCACCAAACGGTCGAACCGCGGCACCATCGTGCCGGTCGCCTCCTCACGCGGTGGGGTAAAGACCATCTTCAACCAGGACATCAAGGGCAAACACCTGCGCACCGGCCTGGCCGCCGCCGACTACGGCCTCACCCAGGATGGCCCCGGCAACGAAATCACCCAGCAGCTCGAACGCCAAATCACCCGCGTGCTCACCCGCCCGATCAAGATCGGCCGCAACCGCACCCGCTGACCGACCGGCGGGACCGACCTTTCGGAACCAAGCTGCCGTCCACCTTCGGAGGGCCGACACGCCCGCAGGGCGGATCGAGAAGTGTGCACTTTTCGGGGTCTGACCCCGAAAAGTGCGAACTTTTGGCATCCGGGGCCGACGGATCTGACTTCTCTAGTTGATTGCCAACACCTGGGGTCGGAGGCGATCCAACTTGGCGGTGCCGATTCCCGGCACCTCCAGTAAGGCGTCGACGGTGGGGAACCCGCCCAGCTGATCGCGGGTCGCCACGATGGCGGCGGCGATCGATGGGCCCACCCCGGGGAGCTTCTGCAGCTCCACCTCTGAAGCCAGGTTGATATCGACCATCTCCGGCTGCACCGATGCTTCACCAGCGACCCCGCCAACCCCGCTGTTGCGATCGGGCGTGGGCGGCACCACCGCGGGCACCTCGGACTCTCCGAGCGTAGGCAGATACACCCGGGAACCGTCCACCAACCGGGCGGCCAGATTCACCCGGGCCAAATCGGCAACTTCGGTGGGCCCGCCGGCCACGGTCACCGCATCGATCACCCGGGAACCCACATCAAGCTCGAACACCCCAGGTCGGGCGACGGCACCGGTGAGATGCACCACCACCCGGCCCGCTGCGCTCTCACCGGGTTCACCCTCGACATCTGCCGAAGTCCCGGAAACTGCGCCGGTTCCGGTGCCGGCCGGTTCTGAAGTGCTTCCGACGGTTTGATCCGAACCGGACCGGGGCGAGCCGTCCGAGTTGTCCTCAGAGGCCCCGCCTGAGGCTCCGCCATTGTCGGCGGCTGGCGACGAGTTGGCGCTACCTGCAGCGTCATCGGCATCGGAGCCGGCCCCGGCGGTCAACGGCACGGCCGACTCAGCGACCGGAGCGTTGGGTGCCGGACGCAACACCCACCAACCGGCCAAGGCAGCCATAGCCACCACGGCAACCGTGACCGCCAACCGGGACTGATGCAGCCACAGCGCATCAAGTGCGGCATCGAACACCGAGCGCGGATCGCGACGCCAGAACGATCCGTCGCCAGTCATGCGCTCGATCGTAAGCGCCTCCTCCTGTGACAGAGCCGATTCACCTCCGGCCGTGGGCTCACCGTTGCCCGAGTCGACATCACCCGAGTCAACACGTCCAGACTCGACAGTGCCAGGGCCAGGCTCGCGATAACCACCCTCCGTTTCGCTGGACCCGACTTCGCCAGGCGCAGCATCAATGGTCTTGTCCCGGTCGTCGGACAACGGCTTGGTCCCCGTCGCGCTGGACAACTGGGTCGATTCGGTCGGTTTGGGCGCGTCTTGCTCGGGCGCACCGCTTGTAGGACGCGCTAAAGCTGAGGCCGAAGTAGGCGAGAGGTCGATACTTGACCGACGAGGCAGGCCGGAGCCTGAGGGCACTTGCAGTTCCGGGGACATGATCCCTCCCAATGCAGTTACGCAGGAGGGGGAAGTGCCGACACCCTACCGCCGCAACCGTGACCCTGGAAATTCGGAAGTGGCCAGGAGGAAGAATTGGCGGTGGCGAAAGTCGCGTCGACTCTTCCCAAACTGACGTGCTGTCGGAAACTGGCCGCTGGCATGGCGAACCTAGACAACGTCGGCCTTGAACCGCCTCTTACCGATCGGTGCGTTGAAAGGTTTGATCGGCCCGCGAACGCCAGTCGGCTTCGACCTCAAGTGGGATCCGACGGTAGGCACCTAGGTGACCGTAACCCCGCAGCCGCCACCGGAGATAGGTCGACATGTAGCGGGCCAGGAAGCCGAATACGCCATGGCGGCGGAACTGCTCAACGTGGATCAGCTCGTGGCGCAACAGCCGCTGGTTCGACGCCGCCCGCTTGCGAATCGATACCAGCGGGCCAAGCGTGATCCCGGCGTAACCGGGAGGCACCGGACCACCGGTCCACAACCAGTAGCCGTCTTTTCTCTCGAGACCCACACTTTCAGGATAGAGGCCGAACCCCACCACAGATCAGCATGGCACTGGGCAATGAGGCCCACGCGGCGGCCCAGCAGATAGTTTGGTCGCCCTGTGGCCGCCCCTGCCGACGAGACCGATCCCGCCACCCCTGCCGGGGTCGGAGCTGCACCGCGCCGCGGTCAACCTGAGTTCTCCCGCAGCCTGCAACTTGCCTGTTTGCTGGCGGTCATTGCCCCGGGTCTGATCGCCATCGCCATGCTTTGGGGCGACTTCAGCGTCGACGACCCTAACGTGGCCGACGACTACACCATCACCGAACTCTCCCTGCGGGGGGTGTGGCGGGGCGACGTGCAGGCCGGGGTACTGGCCCGAGGCACCTGGCGCACACCCGGCCCGATTCAGCTCCTTTGGCTCGGCCCCTTCTACTTCCTTACCGGCTCCCATGCCGGTGGGCTGGTGCTTGGCGCCATCACCTGGATCATGCTTTGGCTCGGTCTCGCCTGGTGGACTGCCACTCGAGCCCTCCGCTCCGATCCGATCAAGACCGCGGCGGTGCTGGTGGCCGGACAGGGACTGTTGGGCTTCGTCGCCGATCCGTTAAACGCCTTCATGGTGATCTACCCGCTGATCCCCGCCACTCTGGCCGCGGCGGCCATCGCCCGAGGACGACTCAATTGGATCCCGATGTTTCTTGGCGCCGGGTCGGTGGCCATGCAGGTGAGCTTCACCGCCATCGCTCCGCTGATCGCCATCGGGCTCGTCGGGTTGGCCTCCATCGCTCGAACCCGACAATGGAGCGCCCTACCCTGGGCGGGCTCGCTGGTAACCCTCGGGGTGCTCTGGGTGCTCCCGCTGATCGATCAGTTCGCCGGTCGAGGAAACCTGTTCTCCCTCTTCACCCGCAGCGACCGATCCACCAGCAATGTTCGACCCGAGATCAGCGACCTGGGAACAGAGGTGGCCCGCCAGGTCACGTCCATGCCCGGCTCGTTCCAACGGTGGCCTCGCACCCTGGCCCGCCTCGATACCCAACCCACCTGGGCGGTTGTCGCGGGCGTGATCCTCACCCTTGCCGCGCTCGTCGTAGGGCTTGGGCGTCGACCGCAGGGTCAGCAGCGCCCGACCAGCAACCCCGGGACGTCCACCCTCCGCACCGTCGGCAGTACCGACTCCACGGACTCAGTGGACACCGACTCCATCCGCATGGTGTGGTTCCTCTCGCTTCTGGCGGTTGCGGTCACCGCCGCGGCCACCGTGGTTACCCCCGGATTCCGCCCCTACTACCTCACCCCCATCAGCGGCTTCATGCTCGCCGGGCTCCTTGTCACCACCATGACCGCCGACCGCCGACTGATCGGCGCCGCCACCATCGCCGGGGTGGCCGCCTTCGCCTACTGGGGGCCGGTGAACGCCGTCGCCGACTTTCGAGCCAAGTTTCTCGGCCCCTCCGAAGAGGTTGCCGCAGTGGTGGCGTCGGTGCCACCGAACCTGATCGCCAACAACTGCTCGCTCCACCTCGACCCGGTCGATGAAGCCGGCGTCTACTTCACCGTGATACTGGCCCTCGAACTCGACCGGCTCGGTCTCGCCGTGTCAACCAACGACCACTGGCAACCCACGCTAGGTCTGCCGGGCGGCACCGCCGACGCCACGCTCGCCATCGCCGTTGCCACCAGCGATCGCGATAATGACTCCAACGGCACCGGCCCAGTCTTCGGCGCCAACGGCAACCACCAGGCCAGCTACTCAGCCAACCCGTCCGCCGCCGACGGATGTGACATCTAGAAGGCGAAATCTAGAAGAGCGTGGTGGTGAGCTTCTTGCGCCACTCTGCGGTTCGTGGATCGCCGGGGCCCATCAGCTCGAGGATGTCGATGAACTCCTGACGGGCGTCGTCGTCGGCCTTCACCTTGGGCAACAGTTCGGCCAACTTGGTATCGACATCATCGGTCGCCCCATCGCCGGCGCGGGCCAGCGCGGCAATACGGCGGGTCTCGGGCGACTCCGGAACCGTCCCCAGCAGCGCCAGACTGTCTTCGGTCCGGCCACTCGCCACCATCAGCCCAGCTAGGGCGGTGGTGGCCTCGGGATGACCCGGCTCCAACTCGAGAGCTTTCCGCAACGAGACTTCATCGCCGGCAGCAACCAACTGGTCGACCTCGCTCGGGGCGGCAGCGCCGGGGGCCAACTTGTTGATGAAGTCGTTCACAAAGTCTTCGCTCTGGCCGCCAACAAAGCTGTCGACGATCTGGCCGTCTTTAAACGCATGCACCGCCGGGATCGACTGCACCTGGAAGGCCTGGGAGATGGCCGGGTTCTCATCGACGTTGACCTTGGCCAGAATCACCTGACCGCCGGTCGCGGCGGTCGCCTTCTCCAGCAGAGGTCCGAGCTGCTTGCATGGTCCACACCACGGGGCCCACAGGTCGACCACAACGGGGACCTGCTGGGACTTGGCAATAACTTCAGTCTCAAATGTGGCGTCGGTGACATCAACCATGTGGAGCCTCGCTGGAAAGTGAAGGGTGGACCTCGGGGCCATGGAGGGCTGAAGCGACTCCAGCCCATGACCCGTTGGCTTGCGGCACCGCCGGTAGGGTGAGGCGGTGAACTCTGCCTCACCTGCCGGGTCCTCCTCGGGACCGGCCGCAGATAACAATCTAGACGGCACCGCGACGCAAGCCGACGGTGCAGATACCGCTATTGAGGGTATCGACCTCGCCGCCGTCACCACCTGGTTCGCCGAACATGTCCCCGCCATCGACGCGCCACTGCACTTCGCCCAGATTGCCGGCGGCAACTCCAACCTCACCTTCCTGGTTACCGGAGCCAACCACGCCAAAGCTGTGCTTCGGCGACCGCCAACCGGGATGGTGCTCAAAGGAGCCCACGACATGGGCCGCGAGGCCCGGGTGATTTCGGCTCTGGATAACACGCCGGTGCCGGTGCCAACGGTTCTCGGCAGCTGCCAGAACAACGATGTCACCGGGGCCCCGTTCTATGTGATGGACCACGTTGACGGCACGGTGGTCGACCACCGCGATGTGGCTGAACGGTTCGCCCCCGAGGTGCGGGCCCATGCGGCGTGGTCGCTGGTGGAATCGCTAGCTGCAATCCATGCGGTGCCGGTGGACGAGGTTGGGCTCAGCGACTTCGGCCGACCCGAGGGATACGTCACCCGCCAACTCGAAGGCTGGAACAGGCGCTACGCCAAAACCAGCCAGGTCGACGCCCCGGCCATCGATGAGGCCTACCGGCTCCTCACGGCAAAGATGCCACCCCAGCAAGCGGCCACCATCGCCCACGGCGACTACCGACTGGCCAACACCATCATCGACAACCACGGCACCATCGCCGCGGTGCTCGACTGGGAGCTCTCCACGCTCGGCGACCCGCTGGCCGATGTCGGTCTACTCATGGCCTACTACGACCCGGATCCGGCCATGATCCCGCCCGAGGTAAACCCGACCTCCGCCGACGGTTTCCCGCCGGTGGACGACCTGGTGGCGCGCTACGCCGAGCTCAGCCCACTCGACGTGTCCAACGTCGACTACTACGTCGCCTTTTCCTACTACCGACTGGGCTGCATCGTCGCCGGGGTCCACGCCCGATACCTTGGCGGGGTCATGGGTCGGGAAGCCACCGAAACCGAACTCACCTTCTTTGCCGATCAGATCCGAGGCTGTGGCCGCGCCGCAGTCGACCGACTCTCCGCCACCTGAGCGCGTCTCCCTGCCCCACACCAACCCGACCCAAACGGCTCCAAGCCGATCGATCCCACCCAATAGGTCCAAACCGTCAAGAAGGAACCGATAGAGCGCACGATGGCCTCTTTGCATGAACTGCTAAATCAGCCCGAGCTGAACGAGCCGCTGCTCGTCCTTGGCCTCGGTGGATGGATCGACGCGGGCGGCGGCGCCCAGTCGGCGGTCGAAGCGCTCGAAGCCCACCTGTCGTTCGAAACGGTTGCTACCTTCGATACCGATCTGCTGCTCGACCATCGCTCCAACCGCCCGATGATGGAACTCGATGGCGGCCGCCATCAGGGGATCGTTTGGCCCAAGATCGAACTGAAGTGGGCCCGCGACATCAACGGCAAAGACATCCTGTTACTCGCCGGCTCCGAGCCGGACCATCTGTGGCAGAGCTTCGCCGCCGACGTGGTGCAGCTCGGAATCGATCTGGGGGTACGCCTTGTGCTCAGCCTCGGGGCCTACCCGGCACCTGTGCCCCACACACGCCCCACCGAACTCTCGGCCACCGCCACCACCGACGAGTTGGCCGACGCCATCGGCTCGATCGACGCCGCCATCGAAGTACCGGCCGGGATCCATGGCGTGATCGAGTGGGAATTCGGCGAGAAGAACATCCCCGCCTCCGGCCTGTGGGCCCGCGTGCCCCACTACGCCTCGGCCATGCCCTATCCGGCCGCAGCCCGAGCGCTCCTCGACGGTCTTGCAGAAACTGGAGAAGTCGATGTGCCCGATGGGGTGCTACTCGATGAGGTCCAACAGATCCGCCATCGCCTCGACGAGCTGGTCGAGGACAGTCCCGAGCATCAGCAGCTGCTCGCCGCCCTTGAAGCCGAATACGACGAGATCGAGCGACTCGAAACCGATGACGGACTGGGCGTCGACCCGGAAGATCTCCCCTCAGGAGACGAACTGGCCGGCCAAATTCAGGACTTCCTTCGCGACCGCAACGACCCAACCAGCGGCCCCAGCTAACGCAGCTGATCCATCATTGGGGTTCAGACGCCGTCGACCACAATCTTGGACAGACCCAGGAAGCGCCACGGGCGCCGTCCGCTGACCCGCATCTTGCCCGACAGCGCGGCACGAGCCTGGCTCACCCGACCCAGCGAACTCAGCAGAAACATGACCGGGTCGGCCTTCATCTTGGCATCGGGTCGGGCTGGCTTGCCCTCGCTGATGCGAAGCTCACCGCCCTCCTTGGTCCAGGTATTTGTGATTCTGTTCACAAACTATCCGAAATGTCGGCGCTGAGCGTCGATATTTCATGCTGGGTGCCGACATTTCGGGTATTTGGGCTTCTTGGCAAGGCGGCGGCTGGGTGTCGGCCCGGTGACAGACGTTTGGGGCGGATCTGTTCAGGATGGGTTTGTACCTGTCGCAAACACCCAAAGGACCAACTCGATGTCTGCTCTTCGCAACCTGCTCACCACCAACACCACCAACGGCAAGACCACCGGTGGGCCACGTCTCCCCCGCTACCGCATGGCCGCGGCCGGGTTGGCGGTTGCCGCAGTCAGCCTCTTGGGCGCCTGCAGCGCCGAAAGCCTCATCGAATCAGGAATCGAAAAAGGCATTGAGAAAGGCATCGAGTCCGGCACCGACGTTGAGGACTTCAACCTCGGCGAAGACGGCGGCAGCATCAGCTTCGAGTCCGACGGCGAACAGGTCGAACTCGACTTCGGCGCCGATGGCGGCTCGATCAAGGTGACCGACGCCGAAGGCAATGAAAGCGGCCTCGACCTCGACGTCAACGAGGAAGGCGGCTCGCTCACCGTCACCGAAAACGGTGAAAGCGAAACCTTCGATGGCACCGTCACCGACAACGGATTGGTGGTGACCGATGAAAGCGGCCAGGACGTGATCAACATCGAAACCTCGGAGGACGGATCGGCCGACCTCGAACTGCCCGAGTGGTACCCGAGCAACGTGCCGGTCCCGGCTGACTATGCCGTCGCTGACGCCTACCTGCTCGGCGACGACGGCATTGTGGGTGGCTTCACTCCAGAGGACCCGACCGCGGCCGAGGTTAGGTTCGTCGCCGCAGCTGAGGCCAACGGCTGGTCGGTGATCAACACTGTGCGGGTCGATGCCGGCAACTCCCGTCTCACCTTCACCAACCCGCTCGATTCAATCATCATTGTCTCCTTCACCCTCGATGGTGCCGAAGATGGCCAGACCCGGGTCAACTTCGCCCTGATGGACATCAAGTAGATCCACCCGCTGGTCCGCCAGCAACAAGTACTCCTCCCCCGATCCCCAGGAAGACTCGCACTCCGAAGGCCGGGCCGAGGGAGAAACAAAACGAGCGACCAACCTGATACCGACCTCCGTCCAGGCACCGGAGCGGTTCAGGTTGGTCGTCTCAGGTTTTCCCGGTGAATCCTCAAGATTTGTGACGCCCAGCACCGCAAAAGCGCGGCTCCAGTGGTGTGTCGCTGAAATAGTGTCGCGGTTTGGGCCCAACCCGCAGGGTTGGCGGCATCCGGCGTCGTCTGGTAAGGACGCAGATCCCCGACTTACCTCGTCCGGTAGGGAGGCGCTCGAGCGAACGCAGCCAGCGGCGTCGGGGCCCGTCCAAACCGCATCAGTATTTTGGCGACACACCACTATGCGTCACAGATCTTGGTTGGACGGGCCCGACTCGGTTAGGCGGGGCGGCCTGGCGGGCGACTATTTGATTGGGTCGAAGTCTGGGGCCGCTTCTTCCGGCGGCACCTCGCTAAGTACGGTCAGGGTGTCGGCGGCGTCGAAGACGTTGGGGTCGGTCTCGGGCCAATCTCCGGGGCGATAGCGTTTGCCGTTGTCGACAAAGCGGTAGAGCCCGGCTCCATCACGATCCAGTTCATCCGGCCCCTCGGCCGACGGGTCCCACCAGAACTCGGTCATGTCATCGATACCGCGATAGTCGGGCTCAAACCGGTCGGTATCCCAGAATCCCTTGTTGCCCCAGCTCAGGCTGGGAGCGGTGATGCCATCCTTGGTCGGAGCGCCGGCGAACAGGGCGGTTTCGAAGTTTTCTATGGTGAGGTCGGGACCCACGCCGGAGATCACCGCATAGAAAAGTGACGGCGTGGGATCGATCACGCCGATCGAGTCAGCAGCCGGCGGCGGCTCACCGTTGAACCACTCGTACTTGCGGTAGGAGCTGGCCACGTCACGTTCCACCTTGACCGCGAGCGTGCTCACGCCGAAGGCTCGAGCCCACTGGTCCTGGTCGTAGCTGCGGGCGAAGGCGTTGGTGTCCATCAGTACCGGAGCCGGGATAAACCACTCCGGCTCATAGCCCTGATCGGTGGCGGCCCGGGTGAAGTTGCCGGGCGACACCGGATCGGCGGCCAGAATCACCGTGGTCACCCCCTGGGCTTTCAGCTTGGCGATGGCGGCGTCGGCCTGCTCGGCGATGCTGGCCGGATCCAGAGTGAAACGGACCGACTCGGCCAACTCCACCCCGGCGGCATTGAGATCGGCCTCGAACTTCTCATGGGCGATCACCGAAGCCTCGCTCGACTCGATCCACAACCGGCCAAAGACCCGTTCGGAATCCTTGAGGTCATCGCCGGCGTGGATGGCGTTGCGACCGGCGAGCCGCTTCGACACGTACTCGGCCACATGCACGTTGGCCTGCTGGCCGCCCATGGTCACCGACCAGCTCAACGGCGCAAACTCGTCATAGAAGGCCTTGTCCTGGGACGGCCCGCAGCCGATGCAGGGCACACCACGAGCGTGCAGTTCCTCGGCGAAGGCGTTGGTGAGCGCCGGGCCACCCCACACCATAAACGGCTCCTTCTCAGCCACCGCCACGGCATCGGCTCGGGCGGAGATGGCGTTGTTGGCCACCCCGCTGCCGACAAACACCTCGAGGTCGACCGACCGGCCGTAGGTTTCGTAGTAGGTCTCGTAATAGGGCAACAAGCCCCGCATGGTGGCCTCGTAGTCCTCGTTGGAATCGTCGTTCACGATGGCCGACGTGACGTAGTTGATGATCGGATCGTCGTCGGGGCCGAGGTAGTAGATGATCTTGATGCTGTCGCCCGTTACCCCGGTGGTGGTGGCCCCACCGTTGTCGCCCTCGAACGGCAACCAACAGGTCGGCCGGAAGAAATCGGGAACCTTCACCAGGCCTGTCTCGGTATCGCAGCGCTCACCGAAGCTGGCAGCATCAATATCGATGCCGTTCTCCCTGGCATACTCAAAGCTCATCACCCCCTCGGGAAGCTCCGAAGCTGGCGCCTCGCCACCGCCACCGTTGCCGGCGTCGCCTTCATCGCCGTTACTGCTGGAGTCGTCGTCAACCTGGTTGGCGTCATCGCCGCCGTCGCCCGGATCGGCGTCGGCCCCGTCATCGCCACTGGCCGAGTCGTCGCTAGCGGCGTCATCACCAGCAGCGCCATCACCGGTGGCATCGCCGTCAGCGGTCTCGCCGGCGACTTCGACGTTCGGATCGCTGTCATCGTCGCCGTCGCCGCCCCCGGTCAGAGCCAGAACGCCCACCACCGCAAGGGCCAACGCGGCAATGGCGGCTATTGGCCCGTAGCGCTTCAGAGCACTCGAACCTCCCGACGGCGGCGTTGGCCGACCCGATCCGGCCAGCGATTTCTGAGCGGCCGGTCGGTCATCAGTGTCCGACCGGACCGGCTCTTCCCGGCCCTTGGATGAAGCATTACTCTCGGGTTCTTTTGGTGAGTCGGACATCATTCCTCCAGGGTGTTTTGTGCAGTGCTGACGGCATGGGCAACGGTGTGAGGGCGGTCGCTGTCGGGTGGGTGGCGGGTCACGTCGTGCCTCCGCTTCGTTCGATGGTGACTTCGTTGTCGCCGAGGTAGCTCGAGACCACTTGCGGGTCGTTCAGCACCGCCGCGGGATCGCCGGATGCGATCACCGCGCCCTGGTCGAGGGCGACCATACGGTCGGCCACCCCGCGCAGGAGCGGCATGTCGTGTTCGATCACCGCGATCGAACAACCGAGTTCGCGCCGCAGTCGCAAAAGCACCGGCACCAACGCCTCGGTCTCGCGTTGGGCGATTCCGCTGGACGGCTCGTCGAGCAGCAACGCGATCGGGTGGTGGGCCACCACACAAGCAAGATCGACGATCCGGCGACTGCCGGTGGAAAGCTCCCGCAGGAACTTCGACCGGTAGGCGCCAAGGTTCATCAACTCGATCAGCTCATCCACGCGGAACTCGACCGCAGCTTCGCTGTCGACCACCGCAGGCAAATAGAGTGCAGCCGCCAACGGGTCCTTGACCTCGACCCAACGCTCGAGAGCGACGGCCAGCGTCTCGGCCACGGTCAGCGACGGGAACAGCTTGGCGTCCTGGAACGATCTACCGAGCCCGGCCCGGGCCCGCCGATCGGGCCCGAATTTGCTGACGTCCACGCCGTCGAGCACCACCGTGCCGCTGTCGGCCGCAGTGAAGCCGGAGATCAGATCAAACAGGGTGGTCTTGCCCGCGCCGTTCGGGCCGATAAATCCGAGAATCTCCCCCGAGTTCAGGTCGAACGAAACGTTGTCGACCGCCAGGTTTCCGCCGAAACGAACCGTGGCCCCCTCCACCTGCAGCGGGGCTGGCGCCGCGTCGGCTTCGAACTCCGCATCGACGTCACTGTGTCGAGCGGCGGCGCTGATTGTGGCCGAGGCCTCGACCAAACCGTTGCTTGAGCCAGTCGTCGCACCAACCAGGTCGTCGACCGCGTTCTCAATGTCCTTGGCGCTCTCGGTGTTCTCGGTGTTCTTGATGCTCTTGGTGGTCTCGACGTTTTGGTCATCGGGCCCGGCGGCCTCGTCTCGCATGTCGATGACCATCGGCACCGGTTGCTCAGCCGGTGATCCCGAGTCCATGCCTGCGGCACCCTCGAGGAATACCGATCGCAGGATGTCGGGTCGATCCAACAACTCGGCGGTTGGGCCATGGAACCGGATCTCCCCTTTCTCCATGAAGTAGGCGGTGTCGGCCACCGAGAGCGCCACGTTCACCGACTGCTCCACCAAAATGATGGTGACGCCCGAATCCCGCAACTCATCCAGCACCGGCAACAGCGATGCCACCACGGCAGGCGCCAACCCAAGCGACAACTCATCAATCATCAACAACTTCGGCTTGGTGATGAAGGCCATGGCCACGGCCAGCATCTGCTGCTGACCGCCCGACATGTTGGCCGCGGGCTCGTCCAGCCGCTGGCTCAGCACCGGAAACAACTCAAAGACGCGATCCCGATCGGCAGCCAAAGCGGTGGCGTCGGATCCGTCCCGCCGCATCCACTCGGCGGCCTTGAGATTCTCCGCGACGGTCAACGACGGGAAGACGGCCTTACCGCCCGGCAGCTGAATTACCCCATGGTGGGCGATCTCGTTTGGTGGGGCATGGGTAATGTCGCGCCCGTCGAAAATGACCGCCCCCTTGTCGGCTTCCACCACGCCGCAGATGGCGTTGAGCAGCGTCGACTTACCGGCGCCGTTGGTGCCCAGCAGGGCCACGATCTCGCCCTCGTCGATTTCGAAGTCCACATCAAAGAGCACCTGGACGTTGCCATAGGCCACATCGAGCTTGCGGACCAGCAGCTGCTTCGAGCGGCCCTGGCGCCGTTCGTGGGCAACCTCCGAACGGGCCGCGGCGGTGGTCCACACCTGAGCGATATCGCGGGGCAGCGTCTCCGATGCGCTCGAGATGATCAGCCCGCCGATCACAAAGACCGGCACCATCATCAACATGCCCTGGCGAATGCCCCAGTTGTCGGCGATCCAACCGATCATGGGCAGGATCAACAAGCCCGGCAGCACCCACAGCGAGCTCATCGAGAAGCCCATCGAGCGGGCCCGGGCCGGAATAGCCAGGCTGAGCGCGGCCAGAATCCCCGGGCCAACAATGGCCAGAGCCATGGCGATGCAGGCGTTGATCGCCATGGCCACCCAGATGTTGGGAGCGAGGGCAAAGGCGGCCGAGAGCGCCGAGGTCAGCACCGACACCCAACCCAGGGCCCGGAGCATCTTGGTGGGATCGGTGGCAAAGAGCTTCATCGCCATCCGGGCACCGATCACCAGGCCCACCAGAGCAAAAGGCTCGGTAGCTGCGGCGGCGAAGCCGCGAGCTTTTTCGTCGAGCCCAAAAGCCTCGTCGTAGAGGAGCGCGGCCAGCGAACCGAAGCCGATCAACGATGCGGCCAGGAACGGCATGGCCACAAAAATGCGCCGCAGCGACTCGACCTTCCAACACATGCGCCAGGCCTCGGCGTAACTCGGCGGTTCCTCCTCGGTGGCAATCGCCTCTTCGTCGGCATGCATGGCCCGACGCTCCTGAGCGCCACGAACCGGCTCCCGCAGCTTCACCGCCAGCAGCACCACAATCACCGTGGGAATGGCAAAGACCAGGAACGGGGTGCGCCAGCCAAAGGCCGAGGCCAACAGCCCCGCGGTCAGGGGGCCAACAAAGGCGCCCACCGCGTTAGCGGCCCGGTGGAACGAATACACGCGAGGTCGGAGATCGACGGGGAAATAGTCGGCGAGCAGAGAGTTGTGGGTGGGGTCGTTCACCGCTTTGCCGATGGCCGAGCCGGCCCGCATGGTGCCCAACATGATCAACCCGCCAGCCAGACCGGTGCCGAAGGAAAAGACGGCCCACGCGCTGGCGCCGATCAGAGCCATGCGAACCCGGGAGTGCCGATCGGCCAGGCCAGCGATGGGAATCTGCAAAGCCAGCGACGCCGCGATCACCAGGGCCACAAACGTGAGCAGCCCCTGGAACCCCAGGTTGAACTCCTCACGAATTTCGGGCACCAGGATGGCGAAGGCGGTGCGGTCGAGTTCATCAACCGCGTTCAGACCAAAGAGCACCAGCAGGGCGTAGGCCGGACCGGTTCCGGTGATCTCATCAAGGAACCGCCTCGGGTGCAGCAGCGGGAAGGTGAGCCGGGCCAGGCCGGTGCGGCCGGAACCCTCGCTGGTCGAGGCCAGCGCCGCCTCCGCGGTGGCGATGGAGTCGGCGGCGGCGTCGGCCTCGCTCGGCGGCTGTTCCACGCTGGTCACGACGACACCTCCACCGAGGGGTCTGCCCCACCGCCGGTGTCGCCGCCGGCCTCTGTGCCGTTCGCAGTCTCCGACCCGGATCCGGTCCTAGCTTCGGCTCCGCCTTCGAGCTCGCGGCCTCCGTTGGCTGCATGACCGTTTGTCTGAGCCAAACCAGCCGACCGACCTGAAGCAGCCGCACTATCCTCCCCATCCGGAGCGGTTGCGCTCACCGCAGCGGCCAGCCCGGCCTCGGTGTCGGCCCGGTCCGCCACCAAGGACGGCACCAAAATGCCCTTGCGATCAGCGAAGGCCCGCAAGGCCAGATCGCGGAGGCGCTGCCAACCGCCAGCCAAACCCGATGGCAGCGTCATCAGGATCATCAACACCCCGGCACCGGTGGCCACCAACCGCCAGGAACCCTCGAGGAACAAGAAGCCGCCGGTCCAGTAGAGGCCGCCGAGGAACGCGCCAAACAACGAGCCGACCCCACCAACAACGGCGGCGGTGAACACACCGAGACTCAGCCCCGGGCCGTAAGCCCCCACCTCAAAGGCCTGCTGATGGTGAACAAACAGCGCGCCGCTCCAGCCCGCGATGAAGCCGCTCAAACCGAAGGCGGTGAGCTTGGCCCGAGTCGCGCTCACCCCGTAGCTCTGGGTGGCCTCGGGGTTCTCCCGCATGGCGATCAGAACCCGGCCGGTGCGGCTGTAGCGCACCCCGCGCACGGCAACAAACACGACCGCGACCGATGCCAACACCACGTAGTAGAGGCTGGTGGGCGAGTCCCAGGAGATGCGACCGAGCAGCGGTAGTCGCTCGACCCGGCCGTCGGGAATCCAGTTAAAGGTCAGCGCCTGGACCCAACCCGGCGCATCGTTGGCAAAGAGCGGGTTCAGCAGATAGCTGGCCAGGGCTGCAGAGAACGCCAACGTGGTTACCGACAGATACAGCCCCGGCATCCTCAGCGCGGGCACGCCGATGATGAGCGCCACCACCAGTCCAGCGATGCCAGCCAGTGGCAAGGCCAGCGCCAGATCGAATCCCCATTCGTTGGTGAGTCGGGCCCCAACCACCGCGCCGACCGCCATAAAGCCGGTCTGGCCGAGCGAGACCTGACCCGCCCATCCGGTGAGCACCACCAGCGACAGCACCACCAGGGTGAACACCAGCGTGGCCGATGCCTTGAGCGACTCTGCGGTGCCTAACACGTGGGGCAGAGCAAGAAGCACGATGGCTCCGAACGCCATCAGCCCCCAGCGAACAAGGCGAACCTCCGGCAGGCGGATCAGCTCCGGCGGAATGGCCCGGGCCTCGTCGGTGGCCTGCCAGGACGAGGTGTTGTCACGCTCGGCCCGGGTGTTGCCCGGTCGCAGCACCAGCAACATCATGATGATCACCCCGGCGATCACCGCCACACCGGCGGTGGGGCT
>CALAML010000279.1 GCA_937925845.1 uncultured Acidimicrobiales bacterium
GGCGGCGCCGTCGGCCGGGGGATCCGGTTTGCTTACCTGTCCTTGAGAATCGAGCTCGCCGAGGTCATATACCCGAACAAGATGGGGTGAATCGACCCGCCGGAGCAGTCGAGCCTCCTGCAGAAACCGGTCTCGAATGTCGGTGTCATCGGCGAACTGTGGCAACAGCAGCTTGATGGCAACCTCGGCATCAAGGGCTGGATCGAAGGCCCGATAGACGGTGGCGAAGCCACCGGCGCCGAGACGGGATGTGAGCTCATAACGGCCGATCGACTTCGGCTCGGTCGCTCCCGGCGCGGACATGTTCTTCGGCTCTTCTACAGCAGGTCCGAGACGTCGCGGCAAACTTCGGTGGCTACGTCGATCACGTTGTGGTCACGATCACCGGCTACGACACAGAGCGATGTTGAGTCTCCCCGAGCCGCGGTTGACACCACCCCACTGGTGACAAAGGTGGGCGCAGAGTCGGTGGGAACCCACTCGCCCTGAGCCACGTTGCGATTGGTGGCGTCGTTGCTCACCTGCGCCGGCTCAAAGTTGTCCCAGTAGATGTGCACGTGGTTGTTGTTCATGTCCGGGGCAAAGTTGATATCCCAGGTGACCTTGAGCTCGTCGCCGTCTTTTTCGACGTCGGCGAAACCGATCTGGCAGCCATCGGCCGGACAAGCATTCTGCGTCGCCTCCCCATCGGAGGACGCGTCCTCGGCGGTGGCATCACCCTCTCGCTCTTCTGAGCTGCCGCCCACCACGGTGTTTCCGCTGCTGCCACAGGCAGTCAAAAACAGTCCGAGCGCGACAATAACGGGTATGAACTGCTTCCCAACTACGTTCATGCGGCTCAACATAATCAGCCGTGTCGACCGAGTAAAGCACTTTCTTTCAAGGCCATAACCCCCACCTGAGATCAATACAAAGCTTGAATCAGCATCAGTTCAGGGGCTGATTTCTTCCACCACGAACTGTTTCCAATCAAGCTCGTGAACAATTGAGAGCCCATCAATACCCTTCAGCTCAGCCTCGTAAGGCGGCCCAAAGACAAAGTCGGCCCGGGGTTCGGTGATCTGTTTCACCAACGTCGACACCAGGATCTGGCCCCCGCTGGCCAGGGCACCGATCCGAGCGGCGACGATCACGTGCTTTCCGAACAGATCACCGTCGTCCTGCATCATCACTTCCCCGGTATGAATGCCAACCCTCACCCGGAGCGGCGTCTCCTGCGCCCGGGTGTTGGGAGAACCAGAAGAAGCAGTTGCCGCCCAAGGATTCTCTTCCGGATGCTCCTGCTCTTTGTCTTCGCCCGATCCGCTGGCGGAATGACTCAGCCGGGCCAGGTCCCGCTGCAAGCCGATAGCGGTCAGCAACGCCTGGCGGGCACTACGGAAACAGAGCATGTAGCCGTCGCCCTGGTTCTTCACGATCCGGCCGTGGTGGGCGCGCACATGGGCCGCCACCAGGTTGTGGTGCTGGCGCAGGAGGTTGAACCAAAGGGCGTCGCCCATCGCCAGGGCCAACTCGGTCGAGGATTCGATGTCGCTGAAGAGCACGGTAAGGGTGCCGGGCTGACTCTCGACTCCGATGACGTCGGCGATGACCGGTGGAGTCGTCTTGTCGCCAACCATGGCATCGGCGACCAGATCGATCGACGTCTTCTGGTTCTTCGGGCTTGGGGTGACCAACTCGGTGGTCATGGTGTCGACCCGGCGTGAGCTGCTGGCGGCGCGGACCGAAATCACCGTTTCCCCTATCGTGATCTGGTCGTTGGGTCCAACGAAGGCAGGGCCCTCGATCCGGGTCCCGTTCAGCATTGTTCCGTTCGAGCTATCCAGGTCGGTCACCTGCAGTAGGTGATCCCCCGCTTGGGCTCGAGCGGCATGGTCGATCGGCTGAAAACTGGTGTGGCGGCGCGATACCCGATGGTCGTTCACGATGAGCCCGTCGCATTCGCGTCCGACCACGAGCGGGGAATCCACCAACACGGTCAAGGCGCGGCGGTTTGGTGATCGCAACGTGATCCAGACCTCAGACACGATCCCAGCCTTGCACATTCAACTCCGGTTGGGCAGGGGGCGAGCGGCCGAGTTCGTGGTGGCGGGGGAGCGGTACCCTTGGCCTGAGTGGATGTCGGACTGGCCGTGGGGCTGTTTTTGCTGGCCCTGCTCGTGGGCACCTACGGATCGATCATCGGCGCCGGCGGCGGGTTCGCCATGGTCGCCGGCCTGGTGCTGTTCTTCGACCTCGCCGGAGCAGAAGCGGTGGCGACCAGCTCGATCACCATTCTCTTTGTGCAATCCGCCGGAGCGATCACCTACGACCGCAAGGGCCTGGTGGACCGCCCGACCGCGACATGGTTTGTGCTGGGCTCGGTGCCGGTGGCCTTCGTCTCGGCCGCACTGTTGGCCAACCGCATCCCGGAACGCACCTTCGATCTTTTGATCGGCTCCCTCCTGGTGGCACTCGCCATCTTTGTCGTGGCGGTCAGGGTGCCAGAAACCGAGGGAGTCGGCGCAGCCCAACCCCGACGGCGCGAGCTGACGGTGGCCGGGTCGTTCACCGGAGTACTGACCGGCGCCTTCGGCGTGGGCGCCGGCCTGGTAACGGTGCCAGTGATCAGTTGGCTACGGCGCCTGCGACCCCACCGGGCCAGCGCCACCACCTCAGCTATCGGAGCAGTCGCCGGGTTGGCCGCATCGATCGGCCACGTCGTGGCCGGAAACCCCCGGTGGAGTTATCTGCCGTTCGTCATTGCCGGCGCCATCATCGGCGGACGGGTCGGCGCCAACTCGGCGCAGCGCCTGTCGCCGGGAACGGTGCAACTCCTGCTTGCCATCGGACTGGTAGCGGCCGGGCTTCCGGTGCTGGTACGCGGCCTCAGCTAAAGAGTTTTCCCAGTTACCGCGTTCGTAGCGGATCGGTGCCGTCCCATGTGGCTGCGGCCTGAGCCACCATGTCGTAGAAGCTGACCAAGCGCTCGGTTGCCGGATAGATCTCGATGAGATGCCCCAGTTCGGCACGGGCATCGTGCATGGCGAAGGGCATGCCGCCGGCCTCGGCATACAGGGCTTCGGGAAAGCCTTGCCCCACCAACTCGGCTTGGGCGGCAGCGATGGGACCGTCATCGACGGGCTCAGGAGTCTCGTTGACTCGGCCCGACTCCTCGACAAAGAAGGCGACGTGGTGAAAGCCGGCGGCGCCGACAATCGGCGCCGGCCCTGGATCGTGTTGATGGATCAGCTCGACCATCACCTTTCCCCACCAGGCAAAGGCCGACGAATGATCGAAGCGGGCCTCCTCACCGAAGACCCTGGAATTGGTGACAGCGATGTGTTCGTTGATGAAGAACGGCCCAACGCCTCGACCCACCCAGCGTCGGGCTGCGGCCCATACGTCGTCGACGGCAAAGGCAACCTGACGCGGGTGGGCTAACAGTGCAGCTGTCACTTGGTGCGCCCTACCTAATACGGCATCGTGCCGCCGTCGACGGGGAACATCACCCCGGTGATGTTCTTGGCCGCGTCGCTGGCGAGGAACACCGCCACCGCGGCGACTTCCTCGACGGTGTTGGGCCGCTTGATCGCCGACTCCTGAGAAAACATCTCGATCAAAGCGTCGTAGTTTTCCAGACCCATGGCCACCGCCGAGTCCGGTCCGGTCTCGCGAACGATGTCGGTTTCTATCAAACCCGGCAGGATCGAATTCACCGTGAGACCGGTGGTGCCGGTCTCCTGGGCTGCCGCCTTCACCAAACCGTTCACCGCATGTTTGGTCGCGGCATAACCAGGGATGCCCGGCTTACCCAGCTTCCCCTCCACCGACGACGTCACCAGGATGCGGCCGGTCTCGCGGGGGATCATATGGTTCATGGCCTTGCGCATGCCCCAGAACACCTGGTTCAGATTCCAGTCGAGTTCGAGCTGCCATTCCTCGTCGCTCATCTGGGCCACCGGCGCCGTCATCTGCACCCCGCCCGAGTTGAGACAACAGATGTCGAGCTGACCAAACTTCTCGACCGTAAAGTCGATCAACCCTTCGACCGCATCCTGCTTCGACGCGTCGCCGGCAAAGAAGGCTGCGTTGTCGCCCGCGTCCATCTCAGCCAAGCAGCTGGCGCCCTTGTCTTCATTGCGGCCGTTCACGACCACCTTGGCTCCCTCGGCGAGGAAGGAGTCGGCCATCGCCCGGCCGATACTGCGGGTGCCGCCCGTAATGCAGGCGACCTTTCCATCAAGCTTTCCCATGGGTCCTCTTTTTCTGCTCTGGTGCTCGGGGTAGTCCGGTCGGAATCAAGTCGGGAGAATCAAACAAGCCATCAATACGGCGAGGTGCCGCCATCGATCGAGATCATCGAGCCGGTGATACCAGCGCCGGCATCGGAGGCCAGCAACACACAGACCTCGGCGACGTCTTCAACTTCGTTCAGCCGCTTGATCGCCGATTCCTGGGCAAACATGTCCAGCAGCCCGTCGTAGGTCAGCCCCATCGCCTCGGCTGCGGGTGGCCCCTCAACTGCCATGATGTCGGTTTCGATGGCCCCGGGACAGACCGAGTTCACGGTGATCCCCATGGTGCCGACCTCCTGCGCCGCCGACTTGGTGAGTCCGTTGATGGCGTGTTTGGCGGCGACATAGATCGAGATCCCCGGCTTGCCCACCTTGCCCTCGACCGACGACATGGTGATGATGCGGCCCGACTCCTGAGGGATCATGTGGCCCAACGCCGCTCGCATCGTCCAGAAGGTGTGCCAGTAGTTCCAAAGGAGGGAATCCTGCATGGCATCATCGGTCAGTTCGGCGACCGGGGCATGATTGCTGGCGCCGCCCGCGTTGGCAAAGAGAATGTCGATCTTGCCGAACTTGTCGACGGTGCCCTGCACTAGCGCTTCGCAGTCCTCCCGCTTCTTCACATCTCCGGCGATGAAATGCACGTTGTCGCCCGCGTCCATCTCCGCCAGCGCCGCAGCCCCCTTGTCGGCACTTCGGCCGTTGATCACCACCTGGGCGCCCTCTCGCACGAAGGCTTCGGCCGTGGCCCGTCCTATGCCGCGAGTACCGCCGCTGATGCACGCCACGCGCCCATCCAATGCGCCCATATCGTCCCCTTTCCCCCTGCATGTGACCCGCAAAAACTTCGAAGGTCAGCCCGTCCTGCGACGAGGTGGCCAAATACTAACCGCTTGGTTAATTCCGGTCATGTCGAAGTCAGTCGCGCTCCCATCTGGTGGGTCTACTGGCCCGCGGGAAACAGGTGCTTCTTCATCAAGTCCTGGGCCTTGGCCAGACGGGAGCGTACGGTGCCGATCGGTACGTCAAGGCGCGAGGCGATCTCCGCGTACTCGAGCTGGTCGTGGACCCGGAGTTTCATCGTGGTCCGATACGGCTCGTCGAGCACATCGATGGCGTTGCGGATCGTCTCTCGGGTGGCGATGACCGAGCTCATGCGGGCCGCGGCCTTCGGGTTGGGGCTGTTGTCCAGCCCGTCTTCCTCATGGGTGCGCGCCGTGCGGGACTCGGTTCGATTGCTCGCCCGAGCCACCATCAATGCCTCGTTTCGGGCCACGGTGTGAAGCCAGGTGCGGAACTTTGAACGACCAGCAAACGAACCCATGCCCTTCTCAACCGAGATCAGCGTGCGCTGCATGGCTTCATCAATCGGATCCGGCTCACTGAGCACTTTGATGACCGCGGGCCGGGCCAGGGTGAGGACATGGACCGTCGTGAGAAGCCGGTTCAGCGCGTCGGTGTCACCCGCAGCTGCGGCCTGGGCCAACTGGTCGAGTTCGACATCGAACGCAGGGTCATGGTTGTTCCACAGTGCGGTTAGTGCAGCGATACTCAGCCGCCCGCCACCTGGACCCGCTCGGCTTCCCTCTGATGTATCTGTCTCGCTGGTGTCATCCCCCACAGGCTTCAGTGTCGCGCCGCAGAAGCGCGAACCGTAGAGAAATCTTTGGGATATCTCAGAAACGTCGCGAACTCGAAGTGCGATCGGTGCATCTAAGCCC
The DNA here is from genome assembly GCA_937925845.1 of uncultured Acidimicrobiales bacterium. Taxonomy (GTDB): domain Bacteria; phylum Actinomycetota; class Acidimicrobiia; order Acidimicrobiales; family CALAML01; genus CALAML01. Next base: position 5,999 of record CALAML010000279.1, read on the forward strand.
CCGAAACCAACAAGGGGCTTCACGCCCAGGGGAGAGATACATCATGTCCATGTCAAGGAACACTTCAGCACCCAGCTCAACGGTGACCGCGACTCGCGCTGCGGGCCGCCGATCAGGATCCGGAAGACTTCGGACGGCGGTGATCAGCGCCATGTCGGTGGTGATGGCGGTCCTCATGCTGGCGACACTCACGCCGGCGGGGGCGGTGCCAAAAGGCGAAATCGATCCGCCGATCCCACAAATACCGAAGCCCAAACCACAACCCCAGCCCGACGACGGTGGGCCCAAGCCTCGGCCGATTCCCGGGGTGCCGCGATTCAAGATCGAAGCGGTGAACTTCACTGCCGTCGACGAGTCCGGCCCCGACTTCTTCGGATCTGACGAGCCGATGTTCATTTTCAGCACCGATGTGAACGGCGACGTTGTGACCAAGCGTTCCCGCGAGTACGGCAACGTCGACAGCGGCGACACCCGGTCACTCTTTAACCAGTGCCTGATTCGGGACTGCACCAAGGGGTTCACCTCCGACACAACGCTGAGCGTGCAACTCTTCGAGATGGACGGTGGTTCGCGCGAATCAATCCGAGCCTGGGTGGAAAACCTGGTGCTGGCCGGCGAGCTGGGAAGCATGGCGGCCACGGGCGAAAAAGTAGATGTGCCTGACTGGGTGATCGACGCACTCGTCGATCTGTTTGGTGACGATCTGATGGGTTCCACCACCCTGCGGTACGACGTCTCGGAAATGGCGAAGCAGATGCGAGTGGGGCAGTCGAAGATCGAGACCCACCGGCTCGGCGGGATGAACGGCGACCTTCCCTTCCTGATCGCCGGCGGACCCGACTACGACCTGCGCCTCCGGGTGACCCGCATGGCCGATGCGCCACGCGTGCTGGTGGCGACACCCCCAATAATCCGCTTCCGGGCGGCCTAGGCCGGTCCTAGTCGGAACGTACTGAGGGCCGGGCTCACCACAGTCGAGCCCGTGGACCAGCAGAACAGTCCGACGACGCGCTGCGGATGGCACCGGGACCGGTGACCATCCGCAGCGTCGCGTGCTGAGTGCCCGGTCTAAGGTGGCGGAGTCTCGAGCGAAGACGCGATGGCGCGACGCAATAATGGAAGATGGGGGAGCGATGGACAGCGACGATCTCAATACTGTTCACCACCGCGTGGTGGATGAACAGGCGATCATCGACACCGCTATTCGCTACACCTGGGCCCTGGATGAGAACGATTGGGCTCGGCTCGACGACGTTTTTGTTCCCGATGCAACGGCGCGACTCGGCGACGACGTGACGCTGGAGGGGCGCGACTCCATCGTCGGAAAATGTTCGGGAGCGCTCAGCCCACTGGCGGCCAGCCAACACCTGGTCGGTAATCATCACGTTGTTGTTGATGGCGATACCGCCACCCACCGCTGCTACCTCCAGGCCCAACACGTCGGGACCAAGGACGCCGGCGGGGGGCTCTGGATGGTTGGCGGTCGCTACGAAGATCGAATGGTTCGGACCGACGACGGTTGGCGGATCCAGCACCGCGACCTCACCGTGATGTGGACCGAAGGCGACCGAAGCCTGGTGATCCCGAAATGACCACCGACCCTCCGCCCGGGCCAGTGCCGCCCGACGCGCTGCCGACTGACCCGCCGTCGGAAGTGCGCCGTGAGATTGAGCGATGTCTGCTGGCCTACACCCGAGGCATTGACCGCCTCGATGGCGACTTGGTCCAGGCGGCGTTTCATCCCGGCGCCCTCCTCAGCGGGTATGGACGGCCGGGGGAAACCACCATCGAAGCGTTTGTTGAGCGAGCTATCCCCAGCCTGGCCGACGGCTACGACGCGACCCAGCACCGACTCTCCAACATCACCTATGACCATCGTGACGATCACGTGGCCGTCGAGAGCTACGTGTTGGCCTTTCATCTCCGCACCGCAAGCGAGGGGTCGGATCAACCCGACCAGTTGCTTACCTTCAACGGTCGCTATATCGACCGTATAGAAGAGCGCGACGGCCGCTGGCGCATCGCGCGGCGCGAGCTACGAATGGACTGGTCCGCCATCAACGACCGCACCGAGGCCATGGCGGGCGACTACGAACCCGGTCTACGCGACCGGGCCGATCCCAGCTACCTCTAGCTCACCTCAGCCGCGTTCCTACTTGGGGCGGTGGAGCAGCTTGCCCTCGAGCAACGCCTTGAAACCGTCGATGGCGTTGCGGTGGGCCACCAGGTTGTTCGACACCGCGTCGGTAAGACCGACGGTCATGGTGTGGATCATGGCGCTGACCGTGGCCTGATCAGCGGGATCGATCTCGCCGGTGGAGACACCAAAGGCGACCATGTCATCGAAGAAATCAACCCGCTGGGCGCTCATCTCGGTATGGGCGGCCGCAAGTTCCGGCACCCGCATTCGGTCGATACGCGACGCGCCCAGGAACTGGGCCAGCGTGGCGTCTTCGCGGTTCAGTTCGTGGGCCGTTTCGAGCACTGCCTCAAGCTTGCCAATAAAGGTGTCGGCCGAACGCTCGGCGGCTCCGAACCGGAGATACACCCGGCGCTGCACCTCGTTTTCGACGGCAATAAAGATGTCGAGCTTCGATTCGAAATAGTGGTAGATCGCCCCGGTGGTGATGCCAGCCTCGGTAGCGAGCGACCGGTTGGTGGTGGCCTCATAACCAAGTTCGGCAAAGCTGCGCCGGGCCACATCGATGATTCGGCCCCGCGTCTCGGCGGAACTCGAGGCTGGGGGCCGACCGAGTTTGGTCTTGGCCTTTGCCTTGGGCTTCGGCTTCTCTTTGAGCTTGGACTTGCCAGATTTGTCGCCGCGGGCCATTTCCGAAGGATACGCCGGAACACCGCCCGGCACCGAAATGTGGCCAGCCCAGCAAACGCAGAAACAAACCAGCACGTTCGTGGGGGACCCACTGGCGACGACGGAGAGTGACAACGGGCTCCCGCAGGGGGTCGTGGTGGACGGAAAGTTGCTACGGAGCGTGCCGCAGGGAGTTATGTTCACAACAAGAGCCACAAAAACAACAAGTCAATAACGCAACAACAGGGCCAACACACACAACAAAAGCACGGCGCCCCGGTCTGCACTGTTTCTGCCGAGACAGCTTGACCAAGAAGTGGGATTCGAAAGCAGCGCCGGACAACAAGGGGGAGATATGGCCATTCGACCGCGCGTCGACGAGCCCCTGTACTCGACACACACAGTTATGCGACCGGAACGCCGCCACACCGGAACGCGGTCGCGGCGCCGCTCCAGCCTGGCCATCGCCTCGCTCATGGCCATGGCCACTTCGGTGCTGACCTCCTGTGAAACGTTGGGTCCCGGTTCCTGGAGCCCGCTTGAATCCTGGCCGATCATCGCCATTCACGCCGCGGTGACCCCCGATGGGAAGGTGATGACCTACGGCACCGGCACCGACGGGGTGCTGGGCGGCGCTATCTCGGTGTACGACATTTGGGACCCAGCTACCGGCTCGCACTCCACACTGAGCAACCCCACCTCGGTCGACCTCTTCTGCTCAACCCTGGCGCCGGTACCGGGCACCGATGATGTGATGACCGCGGGCGGCGACAACGGCAACTCACAGTTCAGCGAGGCCACCGCAGCGACCACGCTGTACTCCGCCGCCCTCGGGTTGCGAAGTGCTCCGCCGATGCACCGGGCTCGCTGGTACGGCACCGGCAACACGTTGCCCAACGGCGACATCCTGGTCGAGGGAGGATCCGCGTTCGACATCAGCGGCCCGGCAGAACTCACGCCGGAGATCTATACCCCGGGAGTGGGGTGGCGGCTCCTGACCGGTGCCACCAGCTCCTATGCCTACGGCGATGACCAAAGCCGATGGTGGTACCCCCGCTCATGGGTTGCGCCGGACGGGCGGGTCTTCGGTATCTCCGGGTCGAACATGTACTACCTCGATACCGCCGGCGCCGGCAGCGTCACCTCCGCTGGGACGTTCCCCGGCGACAACACCCAGCCGTCATCAACCGCGGTGATGTATCGGCCCGGCAAGATCCTTCAAGTCGGGGGAACGACTGGCGATTTCCTTGATCAGAATATTCCGGCGTCGAGGGCGGCCACCATCGTCGACATCAACGGAGGGTCGCCCGTACTGAGCGCAGCGCAGCCGATGCATCGGCGTCGGCACTGGGCGACGGCGACGGTTCTGCCGAACGGCCGAGTGCTGGTGACCGGAGGTTCAGAACTGCAGAACTCGCTGCTGGGCGATGTGGGCTACAGCCCCGAAGTGTGGGACCCCGACACCGATACCTGGCGCGAACTGTCGGCCGAAGTCCATCCCCGCCTGTATCACTCCGTCGCTCTGCTCCTGCCCGACGGGCGGGTGCTGGTGGCTGGCGGAGGCGCCCCCGGACCGGTGCAGAACCTCAACGCCCAAATCTTCTCGCCCACCTACCTCGAAGGCGATCGACCTACGATTTCTTCAGCTCCCTCGTCGATCGACCACGGAGCCAACTTCACCATCAACGTCAGTAGTGACGTCTCGCGCATCACCCTGGTTCGAGCCGGTTCGGTAACCCATTCGTTCAACTCGGGACAGCGGTTTATGGAGTTGGCGATGTCGGGCCACGGGTCGACCCGCACGGTCACCGCACCGGCCAACGCCAACGTGGCACCGCCCGGTACCTACATGCTGTTTGCCCTCAACTCCTCCGGCGCCCCTTCGGTAGCAAAGATGGTGCAGATCGACGGGTAGCGAGGAGGGCTACCCGGCGTGGCCGGCGGCGATGGCTTCGTTGGTGAAGGCCCGGAACTTCACCGCATCAAAGGCCACCACCAGGCGGGCGTCGGTTTCGATGATGACCCGATGGGGCGAATCGAGGAACTTCGCAAACGCCTGGCGATATTCGTCTTCGGGGTCGGCCTCGGTGCCGGAGAGAGCCGGATAGAACCAGCCCTTCAGTTCATCAAAACCGGGATCGCCGTTGGCGTAGACGGTTGAGTCGCCCTTAAAGGACGCGGTCTTGCCGTTTTGGTTGATGATGATGGCCGACTGTGGTCGCTTGCGGAGTGCTGGGACCCGTTTGCGGCGCTCAGCGCAGGTCGTGAAGAACTTCCCGTCGCGATAAATGAAGGCCACCACCACCCCAACCGGATACCCGTCGGTGGTAGTCCAATTGAAGACACACTCACCACCAGCAGCCAGGAGCTTGGCCAACTCGTCCTCATCGAGCCGCATCGTGGTGAGGTCTTCGTAATCAACTTCTTGGGCTTCTTCGGTCATCGATGTTCCTTGTGGAAGTTGGGGCCGCTTG
>CALAML010000280.1 GCA_937925845.1 uncultured Acidimicrobiales bacterium
GCTCACCAAGAAGCCCATCCCGGTAGCCAAGGTGCCATCGATCGCCGACCTACGAGCCAGTCAGGCAAAGAACACCGCAGCAGCCGTGCGCGAATCCCTTGAAGCCAACGACCTCGACGACTTCGACGCCGTGCTGCAACAACTGGCCAAGACCATGGGCACCGACCCCGATACCACCGCAACCAACGCCGACCATGCGGTGATCGACCTGGTCGACGGCATCAACACCCTGGAAGACATCGGCGACGCCGAACTCTCGAATCAAGCCGAAGGCGACGGCGCTGACGCTGGTGACATCGACTATCGCCAGATCGCTCTGGCTTCGCTCCGGCTGCTGCATCTGGCCCAAGGTGGTGGCGTTGAGGAAGTGGAAATCCCCGACGTTTCACAGAAGGGCAACCACAACAAACACAACAAGGGCGGCAAAGGCAGCTGGTCCGCCAAGCCCGAGGGCCAGGGCTCGGACAACAGTCGCAGCAGTGATGGTGAAACCGGCTATCTCTATGTGAGCCTCGGAAAGAGCGTTGGTGTCCGCCCCTCCGACCTGGTGGGCGCAGTGGCCAACGAAGCCGGCTTGGCCGGTAAGGACATCGGCCCGATCCGCATCAACGACAGCTACGCCGTGGTCGGCGTGCCCGAAAGTGCGGTGGATCACGTCATCAAATCGATGAAGTCCACCACCGTGCGGGGCAAGCGGGCATCGGTCCGCCGCTTCAAGAACAACTCCGAATTCGGCCATGGCAAAGGCAAAGCCAAGGGAGCCAAAGCCGGCAAGGGCTACCAGAGCTCAAAGGGTTACAAGGGCAAGAAGAAGTTCAAAGGCGCCAAGAAAAAGTAGACCAGGCCGGCCCTTTGGGCTCCCAACTAGCGGACGCTTACCCCGTCGAAGTCGTTTGACCGAACCGCCTCGAGCCGAGCGTGATATTTCGGTGCGCCGCCGTTGTACACCCCGTAGCGCTGCACTCCGCTCTCCCGGCCTTCGACATTGGAGTTGTAGCCCGTGATCCAGCCCTTGCCCTTGCGGAGCAGGAACCGGGCAAACATGTCCTGCACATGCTGTGTCCATTCCTCCTCGGCCTCCGGCGCGGCCTCGATTCGCGTTGCGCCCTTTGCGAGAGAAAACTCCAATAGCTCCGACAGGAAGTTCACCGCCTGTTCGATACTGCGGGGAAAGTTGCTGGACGCCGAAGCGCCCTGAGGGCCGGCGATCATCATCAGGTTCGGGTACCCGCTCACCATCAGACCGAGATAGGTGATCGGACCGTCCGCCCACTTGTCACGAAGCTTGACCCCATCGACCCCGTGAATGGCGATCTTGTCGTAGGCGCCGGTAATCGCATCAAAGCCGGTGGCGTACACGATCAGATCGAAGGGGCGTTCGGTCTCGGTGGTCTCCACCCCGTTGGGCGTGATGCGCACAATCGGGTGGGCCGACAGATCGACCAGTTCTACATTCGGGCGGTTGTACACCTCGAAGTAGTTGGTCTCGAGCGGCACCCGCTGCATGCCGAACCCGTGATCGGTTGGAATCAGCTTTTCGGCGACAGCCGGATCATCAACGCGCTGGCGGATCCGATCGGCGATGTACTCGCTGAACTCGGCGTTGGCCTTCTCCTCAGTAAAGATCTCAGCAAAGTTCTGAAGCCAAATGCCAAAACCCGGTTCGTCGTAGAGCCGATCCCACAGCTCGATCCGCTCTTGCTCCGTCACGCTCCAGAAGCCCCGCCGATCGGGCTGATGCTCAAAGCCGCCCGGCGTCTTGGCACACAGCTCGTAGATTTCGTCGTAGCGGTCGCGAATGTCGGCCATCTCCTCCTCGGAGATCGGCGAGTTGTTCAGCGGCGCGCTCCAGTTGGGACGCCGCTGGAACACCGTCAGCTCGCCCACCTGGTCGGCGATCTCGGCGATCACCTGGATTCCCGTGGCACCGGTTCCGATCACGGCAACCCGAAGACCGGTCAGATCGACCGGCTCCTTGGGCCAGTGGTAGGTGTGCCACGACCGACCTTCGAACGACTCCATACCCTCGAAACGAGGCGGAGTCGGGGTTGAGAGCAGACCCAGCCCAGCCACGATGAAGCGGGTCGTGAGCACCCGACCGTCGGTCAGGGAGATGGTCCAGAAATGGGCGTCATCGTCCCATTCCATCGATGCAACCCGGCAGTTGAACTGCATGTACTGGCGCAGATCAAACTTGTCGGCAACGAAGTTCAGATACCGCAGGTTCTCGGGCTGGCCGGAGAACCGTTCCTTCCAGTGCCACTCGCTAAGGAGCTCTTTCGAAAAGGAGTAGCCGTAGGTGTAGCTCTCCGAATCGAATCGGGCACCCGGATACCGATTGCGGTACCAGGTGCCGCCAAGATCCTCGTCGGCCTCAAGCAGCGTCGCCCGCAAGCCAAGGTCGGTGATCCGCTTGATCTGGTAGATACCACCAACGCCGGCGCCGATCACCACCGCCTCGTAGTCGAGTTCCTCTTGCGCTTTGCGCTTCATCTCGGGCCCGAAACCCGGTCTCAACGTTGGCGAGCTACGGAAGGTCGCTCCACCAGCTCCCGTAGTGCAGCCACAACCTTGTCCTCGGTCGGAAGCGACTCAAGCTCCTTGGCAAAGGCGATCGGCGTGTAGGTGCCGCCCAACCGGGCGACGGGAACGTCGAGGGCCCCGAAGAGCTCGTCGGTGATCAGGGTCGCGATCTCGGCGCCGGGCCCGCAGAACTGCGTCGAACCGTGCACCACGATCGCTCGCCGCGTCTTGGTGACGGACTCCAAACAGGTGGTGAGATCAAGAGGCACCAGCGTGCGGAGATCGATCACCTCGACACTCATCTCGTCGACCAACGACTCGGCCGCAGCCATCACCGTGTGCACCTCGGCGCCGTAGGTAATGACGGTGACGTCTTCACCCTCCTGCAGCACCGCCGCTTCACCCAACGGAATGCGATAGTCGCCGGTCGGCACCATGCCCGGCACCGAGTAGGACATGGCCATGTTCTCGATGAAGATGACCGGATCATCGTCGAAGATCGACGAAAGAAGAAGTCCCTTTGTGTCGTAGGGGTTCGACGGCATCACCACCTTCAAACCCGGGGTGTGCATAAACCAGGCCTCGAGAGCCTGGGAGTGCTGGGCTCCGAAGTTCGAGCTACCGACCATGGCCCGAACAACAAGCGGGACCGTGGTGTGGCCTCCGGACATAAACCGGGACTTCGCGGCATGGTTAATGATCTGGTCCATGGCCTGGCACAGGAAATCCATGAACATGATCTCGGCCACCGGTCGGTAGCCGCCCATGGCGGCGCCGACCGCGGAACCCACGATGGTCTGCTCCACGATGGGCGTGGCCCGCACCCGGTCTTCGCCGTACTTGGTCGAGAGGCCCTTCGTGGCCTTCATCACCCCACCGATCGGATCGGCGATGTCCTCGCCCATCATGATCACCCGCTCGTCGAGGCCGAGGGCCACATCGAGCGCGGAGTTCAGCGCGGCGACGATGGTCATCTTTTCGGTCTGCTCTTCGCTCATCGAAACGGGATTCCTTCCCCGGAGGCATACACGTCGTCAGTTAACTCGTCGGGATGTGGAGGCGGGCTCTCTTGAGCAAACGCAAACGCTTCATCGGCTGTCGCTTCGACCTCGGCCTCGATCTCGGCGAGGCGCCCGGCGTCGACCAGACCCGATGACTCCAGCCACCGGCGCATGTTCGGGGCGGGGTCGCGTTCCAGAGCTGCGGCCAGCTCCGCCTCAGGGACATAGGAGTAGTCGGACAGACCTGAGTGTCCGGTCAGCCGGTAGGTCAAACACTCAACAAAGCTTGGCCCCCCACCGGAACGGGCTTTGGCCAAGGCTCGGTCGAGCGTGCGCCAGGTCGCCATCGGGTCGAACCCGTCCACCTGCTCGCTCGCCATCCCGTAGGAGGCAACCCGCTCGGCGAGATTCGGGTTGGCGGCATAGGAACTCAGCGGCGTGTGCTCGCCCCACTGGTTGTTCTGACACACAAACACCACCGGCAGGTTCCACAGCGCGGCCAGGTTGAAGGCCTCGTGGGCGGACCCGATCGAGGTCGACCCATCGCCGAAGGTCACCACGATGGCCCGATCGGCACCATCGAGCTGGGCGGCCAATCCCAGACCGACCGCCATCGGCAGACCCGAGCCAACAACACCGGTTGTTGTGACCAGGCCGCGCTCGTTGTCGGTCAGGTGCATCGTGCCACCCTTGCCCTTGGAGGTCCCACCAAGGCGCCCGTAGGCCTCGGCGATGATCGTCCGCAGTGGGATGCCCCGTGACAGCGCGTCGCCAAGGTTGCGGTAGCTCGAGATCATCTGATCATTCGCTTGCATGGCCACCCCGAGCGCGGCGCAGACCCCTTCGAGGCCCCGCACCGGATACAGCGCGGCCTGAAGGCGTCCCTCACGCGCCTCGGCCGCAGCTCGCTCATCGCCGGCCTTGGCCAGCAGCATGATCGAGTACATCCACTCCAGCTCTTCACGCGAGGGGATCGCCTCGGTGGCTTGCGTCTCCCCATTTTCCTGCATGGCGTCCCTCTCAGCCCTACTACCTGGTTAAGCCTGTTTACTTTTGCGCTTGGTCACTTCATCAGCGCTCGTTCATCGGCGCTAGTTCATTGGCGCTGCGTTATCAGGCCGACACCGCCGGATTCGCTGATCTAGCGTTCGCTATAATCTAGCGAACTTGACTGCGCCGTTCAAGCACGACCACGCAGGAGATTTCAGCTGCCTATTCGGAGGACACCCAGCCAAACGCTGGGGAGACACGATCCCAACGCTCCCCCCGACCGCTTGCCAGGGCAATCTAGCGTTCGATAGGGTTGTGCCATGGGTGATTGGAACTTCGCAAACGTCTGGGAGTGCATCGCCGAGGAACACCCGGACCGCCCGGCCGTGGTCCAGGGGTCGACAACGGTGTCCTGGCGCGAGTTCGAACGCCGAGCCGACAAGCTGGCCCGGTGGATGCTTGATCAGGGAGTCTCCGCTCAGGACCGCGTGGCCCAGTATCTGGTAAACAGCCCGGCCTACCTCGAATCGATGTTCGGTATCTTCAAGGCCGGACTGGTCCCGGTCAACACCAACTACCGCTACGTCGGCGATGAATTGGTCCACCTGTGGACCGACTCGGGCGCCGTCGGTGTCATCTACGACGAGCAGTTCGAACCGGTGGTGCAATCGGTCCGCCACCGGGTTCCGGGCGTGAAGTTCTGGCTGGCGGTGCCCGACGCCTACGCCGCCGTCACCGACATCACCACCGTTACCGAAAGCAGCGAGCCACAACCCGTGGCGCCGCCCTGGGGCCGATCCGGCGACGACGTGTACATGCTGTACACCGGCGGCACCACCGGCAACCCCAAGGGCGTGCTCTGGCGTCAAGACGACTGGTTCGGAGCGCTCAACAGCACCTCGCTGTACCCCCTCGGTGACGTCGCCGATCTCGAGCTCGTGCGCGATGCGGCCCAAAAGCCGCCACCCGTGGTGCTACCGGCCTGTCCCCTGATGCACGGCACGGGCGCCGGCTCGGCGATGAGCGCACTCGCCACCGGCGGCACCGTGGTCCTGTTGCCCAACCGAAGCTTTCAACCGGCCGACCTCCTCGACGCCATCGATCAACACGGAGTCAAAAGCATCGTTGTGGTCGGCGACGCGCAGGCCCAACCGGTCGTTGCCGAACTCAAGGCGGAACCCGACCGATGGAGCCTCGATGCATTGCGGGTGATCATCTCCTCCGGAGCGATTCTCAGCAGTGCGGTAAAGGCATCCCTGCACGCGATCTCACCGAAGGTTCTGGTCATCGACTCCCTCGGGT
>CALAML010000281.1 GCA_937925845.1 uncultured Acidimicrobiales bacterium
CCGGCCGCATCACCGTGGACGGTCAAGCGCCCGAAGGGACGGGCCACGTTGGTCGAGCCGAAGTCGGCGCCAGTCTCTTTGAAGGCGCCTTGACCTGGGAGATCAACATTTTCGGATTCGGACTGGTGCTGCCAACGACACCGGAAGACCGGGAGGAGCAGGGATGGGAACCGACGGTGGTGGACTTCCGGCTCTACCACGAGTCGATCGCTTCTCTGCGAGGGAAACCCTTTGAGCATTGGCATGACTTGTTCCGCGAACCAATCACCCTCGACCAAGAGAGTGGCAACAACGCCCACTCGGCGCTCTATGTCTACGGGCATGGATCGGTCGAGGGTTCTGTCATCGAATGCACAGGGTTCACCGCCGACGGCTGCCAGCTGGTGTGGTCAGGGTCAAAGTCCGACTTCGGCCAGTTTCGGTGCGAAACCGCTCTCACCTTCACCGGCATCGATGTGATCGGCAAGGACAGCGATGGCCAAGACCTCCGCAATAGCCCCGAGGCGGTTGCTGATGCGCTAGATCCACATGTCGGCAACCTCGACAGCCACTTCGAAATCGTGCCGCGGCCCCACCCCCTGAACGGCTATTGGGCAGTGCCAACCCCGGATCTCGACAGCTGAACCCACGACTGCGCCGAAAGTCATGGATGCAGCGCTTGCAGGAAGTTGTGGGCCCGGTGGGGATCGAACCCACGACCGAGCGATTATGAGTCGCCAGCAAGTGAGCGCTGTGCTAACTCGCCGACTGCCGCTGGGCTCGCGGGACACGGCTGAGCACAATCCCGATAGTCGCTTGCTGTTCGATTTGGAGTCGGGCCACTACATGGTCCCTTCTTCGAGAAGTTCGCGAAGTTCTTGCAACTAGGTGGGTAGGTCGTGACCCATAGATAGCGGTGCCCGAAACGGGCAAACGAGGCGCCAAGCTTCGCCTCCGAAACGAGCTACCTACGGGAGAAGAAATGTCTTGTCACTACTTGCGGCGCGGGCTCACCTCCATCGCAGTTCTTGCGCTGGCCACCGTTGCCACCCTGCTCGCTACGTTGTCGACTACGCCGGTGGCGGCTCAGTCCGGATCTCGTTGGAAGGTGGCCAAGAACGACAGAGTCACGATCACCGTCACCTCCGGCGAGTCAATCCAAGCTGCGATCGACGCCGCTGCCTCTGGCACCACCATCGTGGTCGAGCCAGGCGTCTACAAAGAGCAACTGCGAATCAAACGCAGTGGCATCACCTTGCGCGGGATGAAGGGTGCCACCATCAGCCCAGGAGATAAGCAGTCCGCCAACGACTGCACTTTCCAGGAACTCGGCGCAGCAATCTGCGTTGGGTCAGAATTCGTTCCCGACGGTGGCAAGACGTATTTTGGTGACCCCTCACCGGCAACGCGCATCCGCAATATCACGATCAAGGGCTTCATCATCGAAGGGCCGACCGGCGACGGCATTCGTGTGGTTCGAGCCAGGAACGTGCTCGTTGCGAACAACACCATTCGTGAGACGACCGCAGTTGGCATCAGCATTGAGGACGTGCACCGGTTCTGGGTCGAGGGGAATCGGGTGAACAACAAGGCCAAAGGCGAGTTTATGAACGTCTTTGTCGGAAACGGCGCGGCCGATGGTCGTATAGTCCGAAACACAATTCTGAATTCGCCGAAGGCGGGCATCATGGTCCATGACGCCAGACGACTGCGGATACACGACAACACCGTTGCTGGCGGCTGCAACGGAATCGTCTCGGGGTACTGGGAGCCGGGGGAAGAAAAGCGAGGCCCACAGCGGCTCACGATTTCGAAGAATCGGATCCGCAACAACGACCGAGCATGTACAGCTTTCGACCTGCCAGCAGGCGGCCAAGCAGTCTCGGTCCATGGTGGACGAGATGTTGTCATTAAGAAGAACATCATCGAGGGCCATCAACCGCAGGGCCCAACGATCGTTACTGCAGCAGTGACGCTGGCCCCCTTGGGTGAGTACGGGCTTCACAACATTCGGTTCGAAGACAACGCCATGTCCGGCAACGTGTTCCCTAACGGACCAGCCGACCTTTCCGTCTCCGACCCCGACAATCAGGTGACCGTGAGACGAAACACCTGCACCGCCAGCACACCCAACACCAACTGGTGCACTGACTAACCGAAGAGGCGGACCCAGGTCCCCGGCAGACCGTCGGCGCTGCCGGGGGCTCGCACCACAATTCGCGTTTCGGAAAGTGGGTCTTGCGGTCTAGCGGCCTCACTCGGGGGCGAGAAGAACTGATCGAGCTGCGCCGCCACCGCCCAACACGCACTGCAGTCCGATCAACCACACCTCGATAGTCCCAAGTCTGAAATTGGTTCAGATGAATTGATCAGAATTCACTGCAACTATTTGGTGTCGCCGTGATCCGTTGTGTACAAGCGCCGCATGTACGGGAAGCAACAATGCGCAGACAACCAGACCAACAGCAGCGGAATAAACTACACCGGGCCGGGGTGAGCTAGGTGGGACCGGTCGCGGCTGCCAGCGCCCGAAACGAATCGAGCCGCGACCGGGACTTCCGCGCACTTTTTGATGAACATGCGGCGGCCATGGTCCAGCTCGCCTATCGAATCGTGCACAACGATGCTGAAGCCGAGGAAGTCGTCCAGGACGCCTACGTAGAGCTGTATCAGCGCTGGCCCAAAGTCATGAACCCGTCGGGCTATCTACGCGTTGCGGTTGTGAACCGGGCGCGCCGCGTGGTCAGGCGGCGCTTGCACCGCGATGAACTCCACCAGCGGATCGGGGTCAATGTTCCTGATACCGAGCACCGCTACCTGCTTGATCTCCTCATCGCGCTGCCCGAACGGGAGCGCACCGCTCTCGTACTCGCCTACTACGGCGACTTCACCAGAGCAGAGATCGCCGACACCCTGGGTTGCCCCGAAGGAACAGCGAAGTCCCTCGTCCATCGCGGCCTGCGACGCCTTGAGAAGGAGCTGCGACGTGAGTGAGTGGCCCCAAGCAGACAAGCTTCGACAGACCTTGGCGGCAAACGACGCCAACCCACAGCTCGACCGTATGTGGGCCGATATCGAATCCCGGATCAGCGACGGGATCCAAATAGTCGAAGAACCCGACGATGACGACGACCGGCGAAGTATCCGGAGCCGATGGTTGCTCGCTCCGGCCCTGGTCGCCGCCGCCGTCTTGGTAGTGACCGCCTGGTTGAGACTGCCCGATGATACTGAAGACGGCGCGGTCACTACTGAAACGGTCGAACCGGTCCAAGTGCCAACAACACTGGCACCAACAACACAGTTACCAACGACACCAATGCCGACACCGTTCGATGCCGAAGCCCTCGCAGCCGCCGTCACCTCCACTTGTGCCACCTTCCCGTCCGATTTTGCAGACCTTCAGGAGCCAGCCGCGCCGGGCACCGTCGGGCTGGTGGAGATGCCGAACCTTGTCGACGCGGCAGATCTTCACCGGGTTGCCCTCAACTTGTTGCTGGAGGCAATGCCAGGCTCTCTTGAGGTTGGAGTCCCAGGCGGCGTGACTGAAGTGCGCGATGAGCTGATCGAGATGGACATCCAGTTGAACGTAGCAATTGAAGAAATTGAGGCCGGATTCACCAACAGGAACCGAGGCAGCGTGCCACTCCAGGCCGACCGGTTCATCGGGCATCTGCGAGCCCTTTCCCAGATGGGCTACGGCTCCTGCCCCTTGGAAGAATCAACAGCCGCCGATGTGGCAAACAACTGAAGGGACAGCGTAATGACTGCAACCAAGACCGAAGCCCACACATGCCACGCACGGGCTACGTGGGTGTTGGCACTTCTTGCAGTCATCGGCTTGTCGGCTGGCATGGCCATAGGTTGCGGCGGCGGCAACACTGGCACAGAACCGTCCACGGAGGCACTGGGCTCAGAACAAGTAGTTAGCCCTACCGAAGTGCCGGCCACCCAATCGACGGGCATCGAACAGTCAACCCTTCCTGAGGCAGAACTTGAGGAGCAAACGACCGGCGGGCTGCATAATTCCAAGTCGGAGGGTGAGCGGCCCGCGTTGACTGAGCCAGAGTCGTTTCCTCCCCCGGCGCTACCAGTGCTTAAAGAATTCGTGTTTCCCCAGGGTGTGGCACCAGTCGCAGCTTTCCTCGAAACCGACGAACCTTTCATCTTTACGAGTGGAGGCGCATCTCTCCATCGACTCAATGTCGACACCGGCGCGCTGGACAGCCTGTTGGTCCCTGCGAAAAGCGACATTCGGGGAGACCTGTTTGCGATCGCTCCGGGGCGTGACCTGACCCAGGGGCTCGTCAGCTACAGCACCTTGTTCAACGGGAGCCTAGACAGCTTTTTCATCTTCGACCCCAACTCGTTCACCATCACCGACCGGTTCAAGAACGGTCTCGGTAACATCGTGGGCGGCGATCTCAACTTCAACTTCTCAACGGGATGGTTCAATTTCGACCAGGAATCTCTTACCATCGGCGAACCCTTGCCCGACGCGCCTCCTGGCAGCAGCGCCTATCAGGATTGGGTGAACAAGCGCACCTGGATCGTCCGCTCCGACGGTTCCGGCGATGCCTATCCAACCGGCTCGTCCGATTCGCTGGGCTCGTTTCAGGTCGACCTGACCAGCGCGGTGCACCAGACTCCACCACTGCATTCACTTGGCGAGGCGGGTCTCTGGTTGGCAGGCGCCGATGCCGGCAAGGTGTTTCGTGTAGACCCGGAATCGTTGGAAGTCCACGCCCTCGCCGACCTACAAGAGTTTTTTGGTACCAATGCGGTCACCTTTGGTCCCCACCGACAGGCGTTGGTAGACGAGGTCTTGTTCCTGAATGCACAGGTGACACGCGACGGCGTGCGCTGGAGTGTGTTGGTGGAGATGGATGGCATCACCGGAGAGATCTGGTCGGCGCACACTGTGAGTCGGATCGGACGCGACCTGCGGTGGGGCGACTTCAACCAGCCGGTAGTCGCAGTGCGCGGCGACCGACTATTCGTTCAAGATCATTTCCGGCGCATTGTCGAAGTCGATCGCAGCCAGCTTGGCCGCTCGACTGCAAGCTGGAGCGAACCGTCGCTGCCGGTTGCGCCGGAATTTACGCCTGAAGAACAATCGGCTGTTGACGCGGCTCTGGACTTCGCCGACGGCAACACACCGGCCGCCGTTACCAACCAGGAGGAGTATGAGCTGATCTCCGACGATTGGGCGGCCGACATGACCAGTGACTCAGATCTCGTGGCTGAAGCGGTCACGATCGATGGAGAGCGAGCGTTCGTCCGGTTGGCTCTAACCGACAGGTCACACAGCCAGCCGCTCGTGCTGGTTTTTCAGAACGATGAATGGCTCGTCGACACCGACGCACTTTGTCGGATGTGGCAGATTCTGAATGGCAATCCCTGCGCTCTCTAAGCCCCTTCGTCCATCGCTTCTCCGAGCACAACATCACCGTCAGCAGCGATCGTCGATTTGCTGGCCCGGTGGAGATCGATCCCACGCCCGAGCAATTATGAGTCGCTGAAGACCGAAGGGCCGAGCAAAGGCGCGAAACCAGCGCCAAGCCCAACGACGTTAACGATGTTTGAGAGCGCCAGCGAACAAACTCGATTAGTGAGCGAGCGCTAGCGAGTGAACGGCTGAGCGTTTCGCCGCCAGGCGAAAGGCAATGCAACTCGCAGAGCCCCGACGTTTGAGAGCGCGAGCGAACAAACTCGGTTAGAGAGACTTGCGAAGCAAGTCGAACGGCGTGGGCCCGGTGGGGATCGAACCCACGACCGAGCGATTATGAGTCGCTTGCTCTAACCGACTGAGCTACAGGCCCCACTGGTGAGAGCGGCTAGGCCGCCTCAGGTGTCCAACCATTACACACCCTGGGGGTGGAGTCGGGACACTTTTTGCTGGCCTGAAAACTCGAAATGTCGGAAGAAGACGACAAACTGTGTCGCATTCTTCCGACATTTCGGTTTCTGGCTTTGGCTCTGGGGGTGGGGATCGAACCCACGACCTACTGATTAACAGTCAGTTGCTCTGCCAGCTGAGCTACCCCAGAAGGACTCACCGACTCTATCAACCTCTATCGGCGCGAGACGCGGTCATTTTCGCGATTTCTTCGGCGAATCTTCGCCGGGTGCCAAGAGTCACCCGGTTAGGCGCCGTCTAGGTATTCGCGGAGGGGTCCGCTTCTTTGGGGGTGGCGGAGCTTGGCCAGGGTTTTGGCTTCGATCTGGCGGATCCGCTCACGGGTTACGCCGAACTCGCGGCCTACCTCTTCGAGGGTTCGGGGCCGCTGGTATTCGCCCAGACCGAACCGCATGGTGACGACCTGCTTCTCGCGATCGCTGAGACAACCCAGGGCGTCGATCACTGCGGCCGACAGCATCGACTTGGTGGCCTCCTCGGCCGGAGCCGCGGCGTTTTCGTCGCGGATGAAATCGCCGAGGTTCGAATCGTCTTCCTCGCCCACGGGCGTGTCGAGCGACAACGTGTCCTGGGAGATGCGCAACAGGTCCCGCACCCGGATCGGGTCGAGTTCGGTGCGGGCCGCGATCTGTTCGATCGTCGGCTCCTTCTTGTTCTCGGTCAGGAGATCGCGTTGGGCCCACAGCACCCGGTTCAGCGACTCCACCATGTGCACCGGGATACGAATGGTGCGGGACTGATCGGCAATCGCTCGGGTGATGGCCTGGCGAATCCACCAGGTGGCGTAGGTCGAGAACTTAAAGCCCTTGTGGTAGTCGAACTTCTCGACCGCCCGCATCAACCCGAGGTTGCCCTCCTGGGCCAAGTCCAACAGGCCGAGACCCCGACCCGAATAACGCTTGGCCACCGACACCACCAGCCGAAGGTTGGCCTGGGTGAGCTCGCCACGAGCCCGATCGCCATCCTTGATGACCCGTTCGAGCCGCTTGCGATCCACCGGCGCCAGCTCGTCGAGCTTGCCCTGTTCCTCGGCCGACTCCAGATACTCCGACGCTTCCTGGCCGGCCTCGATCCGCTTGGCCAACGCCACTTCCTCGGCCGCGGTCAGCAGCGGAACCCGACCGATCTCGGTGAGGTAGTGCCGCACGGTGTCGGCGCCGGCGTTGGTGCTGCCGGCAGTGAGGCCCTTGACCACCCGACGGGCGTTGTCGGCGCGGTCGCGACCGCTGAGCTCAACGACCCCCGGCAACTCAACCTCGGGAACCGGCGACAGGGTGACCTCAACCAACTCGTCGCCGTCGAGATCGACATCGCCATTCAGGGCAGCCAGATCAGACCCGTCCTCGCCAGCGGCGGGAGAGTCGGCGTCGATCGTGGTCACGTCAGAGGTATCGACGTCAGCGGCGACACCATTGAGGCCAAGATCCAAATCTTCGTCCTCGTCGTCGGCCTCACCCTCAGCCACCGTGCCGTCGGACTGCAGGACACCGCCACCAACCAGGGCCACCGACTCGTCGATCTCCACCCCGTGATTGGCCAGCTCGGTACGCAACCCGAGGATGAACTCCTCGGTGGGCTCGTGATGGGACAGCACACCGACGACCTCGCTCATACGAACGACGCCGTTCTCCGCCATCGAAACCAGATCTCCGATCTGTTCCGATGACACCGGTAACCCGGGTGCGGCTCCCGACACGTCAGTCACTTCCCCCCTCTGTGCGACTAGACGCCCATTGTAGCAAGGCGGCCACCGCGTCGGCCCGGTGATCTGGATCGTAAAGACCCTCTCGGGCGGTCTTCAGCATGACCATCTCTTCGGCCAAAACCATCGGATCTTCACCTCTTCGGGCCCGAACATCGAGTTCTGACACGCCATCACGGGCCAAACCGTCCACAAGCCGGGCCACAACATCAAGCGGTTCAGCATCGGTTTCTTCCACCGCCAGGCGCATCAAGAGCTCCGAAGTTTCCGAATCGGCCACTTCGACCGCCTCGTGGAACGTCTCCGACTCGGCCAGCACCCGAAAAGCGATCACCGCCTTTTCTGACGAAAACAGCGACTCGGTCAACAAGTGGGCCACCTCGGCCGGTCGCTGAATTGCCAACCGGAGCGCTTCGGCCTGAGGGCTGTTCTTTCGACCTCCGGACCCGCCCGAGCGGCCAGAGCCACCTCGCCCGGAGCCCCGCTGGCCGGATCGACCACTTCCACCGCCGCCTCCGCTGCGACCTCCGCCGTAGCTGGCACCACCGGAATAGTCCCGAGGATCGTCGTAGCCGCCATCGTTGTAGCCCGCATTGTTGTAGCCCGCGTCGTCGTAGCCGTAGTCGTCGGCGGGGAAGCCGTCATCGTCGTAAGTGGGGGCATTGGCGACCGGTTGATCCCGCAGGTCGATCACCTCCGGCGCCTTGATGGCCCCCGACGCCATCATCTGGCGCAACCGCTCCACATCGAGGCGGCATCGATCCGCCACCTCCTGGAGATACTGATCGCGCACCAGCGGATTCGGATGCTCGATGATGACTGACATGGCTCGCTCGGCCGCCTTGGCCCGCTCCTCGGGCGTGGTGGTCGGCGCGGCATCAAGCACCCGAGCCACCCGGAAAGCCAGGAACGGAGTGGGGGCCGCGATCGACTCGCGGAGCCGCTCCGGGTCGGTCTCGGCCAGTTCACCCGGATCGATCCCCTCCGGCAGATCGGCCACCGCAACATCAATGTCGTGGTCCTTCTCCCACTGATAGAAGCGCTCGGCGGCAGCGTTGCCAGCCTTGTCGGCGTCGAAGGCCAAAATTACCTGGGAGCAGAACTTCTTCAGCAACCGAACATGATCCTCGGTGAGGGAGGTGCCACAGGTGGCCACCGCATTGGGGATGCCGGCCCGGGCAAACCCGATCACATCGGTGTAACCCTCACACACCACCAACTGGCCCCGATGCCCGGCACCGTGTTCGCCGGCCTTCACCGCCGACTCTCGCGCCCAGTTAAGCCCGTAGAGCACCCGGGACTTGGAGTAGACGCTGTTGTCGTTCGAGTTCTTGTACTTCGCCCCCTCACCACCGGGAAGAATACGGCCGCCGAACCCGACGGCGCGATCGCGCTCATCAAAGATAGGGAACAGCAACCGGTTCCGGAACGACATCGAGTCCTGCTGACGGCGCCGCTTGTTGATGAAGCCGAGACCGGACTCCACAAAGATTTTGTCGGGCACCTTCAACGCCTTCGACAGCTCATCAAAATCGTCGGGCGCCCAGCCCAGCCGGTATTTGCGAACCTCTTCGGGGCTGAAGCCTCGGGAGCGCAGATAACCCCGAGCGGCGCCGGCATCGGGCGCCTTCAACAGGCGCTGGTGATAGAACTCGACCGCCTCGCCAAGGGCTTCGAACAACTTGTTGCGATGGCTTCGCTCCGCCGACTCGTTGGCCTTGTCGTAGCGCAGGGTGACCCCACACTTGGCCGCCAACAACTCGACCGCAGCAGCAAAATCGAGATGCTCGATCTCCTGGACGAAGTTGATGACGTCACCCTTGACCCCGCAGCCAAAGCAGTAATAGACACACTTCTCCGCGCTGACCGACATCGACGGCGTCTTCTCGCCATGAAACGGGCACAGCGCCATCCACTGGGCGCCGGTCTTCTTGATGTGGGTGTACTGGCTAACGATCGCCACCATGTCCGACGACTCGCGGACCCGGGCGATGTCTTCGACGACTATGCCCATAACCACGCCGCCCATAGTGGCGATGAGTGAGCACGCCTGCGTCCTGCCGGCCCGACCAACAAAGGCGCGGCTGACGGGACCAGCGATATCGCTTTTGCTGCTCGATCGCCCCGGGAATTCACACCGCGGACACTATCACCGGGGGTGTGACAGGCCCGCAGTGAAATGATGGGCAAACCCACCCGACCAACGGCAAAACCGGGACTGAAACCAACCTGGGCTGCAGCGATTGCGAAATGGGGCCAGCGCGCTGCCGCAAGCCCAGCCAACCAGTCGCAACTCGGTGGACGGCAAATACATGACGTATGGAATATTTCACGATTCACTACGTTGGGGAGGTGCGAACCGAAAGGTGCTCATGGCTGGATCTACTAAGCCACGCCCGAAAACCTCTGCGCTGAACCAAGAGGCGCGGCAGCAATCTGCGTCGCCGCAACGGCTACGCGAACTGGCCCAGCATCCTGAGACCCATCGAGCGCTGGCCCACAATCCGGCAACTCCCGCCGATCTGTTGTGGCGACTGGCCGAAACCTCGAACCCGGCCGTCCTGCGCTCGCTCGCCTCCAACAGCGAAGCCCCCCACGACCTACTCGCGACGCTTGCTGACCTACCGAACGATCGGATCGGCCGGGCACTCACGAAACGCCCGACGCTGCCCGACGAAGTTTGCGTACAGCTCGCCGCTTCACCGCGCTACCAGGTCCGCTTGGCGGTACTGTCCCGCACGGCGCTGCCGGCCGAGGCCATCGAGATCCTGGCGCAGAGCCCCGACAACACGATCCGACGCAGAGTGGCGCGCCATCGAAGCACGCCGGCATCGGTGTTGGCGGAACTGGCTGCCGATCCGGACCCCACCTGGGCGCTGGATGCACTGAAGAACCCGGGCATCGGCGCCGAGACGATTGCTGCCCTTGCCACCCACCCCGACCCGTCGGTGCGCACCGCCGCCGCCAAAGCCGAGACGACCGCAGCCACGCGGGACGATGGCCAGCCCGAGGGAGCGGAATCCAAAGACCACAGTTCCTTCGAGTCCCACCAAAGCCAGCCTGGTGAAGCTGAACCGGACGGGACCGAACTCGATTCGCCCCGACCCATCGCGGCCAGCGCGGTCCTCAAGAAAGCCAGGAAACGAAGGGCGGCACCAACCCCACCCCAGGCAACCCTGAAGAAGATGTTGACCTCACCCGACCACCGAGAGCGAAACCTGGCCGTCGACAAGGTCGAATCGCTTACCCAAACCGAGTTCGCCGCGGCAGTGGGCGACGTTTGCTGGCTGGTACGTCAAGCCGTGGCGCGTCGTGAAGACATCAGCGCCGCCGACCTCGATCGCCTCGCCGCCGAACCGACCGTCGAGGTACAGATGGCGGTCGCCCACAACAAAAACGCATCGAGTGACCTGCTCCACCAACTCGCTGACACCGGCCACGCCAAGGTTGCGAGTCGAATTGCGCGCAACCCAAACACCGGACCCGACACGCTCGTCTACCTGGCCGAGCGCTGGACCATCACACGAACCGCCATCGCCAGCCATCCCAACGCAACCACCGAACTGCTGTGGTCCTTGACCGATGGCTCTCCGCCGAGCGGCCTTCGGGCGGCGGTCGCCCGAAGCATGCACATCGATGCCGAGCTCTGCCGGCGAGCGGCACAGGACGCCGACCTGGCCGTGCGCCGCTCGCTTGCCGCCAACAACTCAGCTTCACCCGAATCGCTCTCGCTGCTGGTCGACGATGACAAGAGTGTTCGGTTGAAGCTCGCAGCCAACCCCCGCACTCCCGAAGATGCACTTCGCCAGCTCAGCTCCGACCCCAACCCCAACGTACGCAAGGCGGTGGCTCACAACCGAGGGGCAACGCCAGCGGACCGGGTTCTTGCCGCCCTGCTCTAGGAGTCTCCTAGCTGCGCTCCCCCACCCTCTAGCCCCCTTTTAGGAGATCCGATGCCAAACCCAACCACGATCGCTGCACTTTCGGTAGCGGTGGGCGCCAACGTGCCCGTCATCATCTGGGGGCCTCCGGGATGCGGCAAGACCACCACGGTGACCGCCATGGCCCAAGCGAATGACTGGCCGCTTGAGGTGGTGATCGCTTCGATCC
>CALAML010000282.1 GCA_937925845.1 uncultured Acidimicrobiales bacterium
CACCTTGACCGAGGCCCTGGCTGCGTGTGCGCCGCTTGAGGTCAACGTCGAAATCAAGAGCGACCCGAACGAACCCGACTACGACCCGAGCTTCTCGATCATCGAGCCGGTGCTGGAGGTGCTGCATCGCGAGCCCAGGGAACGCTTCGAGGTGTCGTCGTTCGATGCTGAGCTGATGGCACGGGTGCGCGAGCTCGACCCCGAAATGCCCACCGCGCAGCTGGTGCTGAACGGCCTCGACCAGGCGACGTGGACCGCAGCCGCCGAGGCGGGCCACACCAGCATCAACCCCCACTGGATGACCGTCGACGAAAACCTCGTGACCACCTGTCGGGAGCTGGGCCTCGGCGTAAACGTCTGGACCTGCGACGACCCAGAAGCCATCCGCCGCCTAGCCAACTGGCAAGTGAAATCGATCATCGCCAACAACCCAGCCGAAGCCAGAAAAGCCATGGGAGCCTGAGGCTCGCAGCGAGCTGCGCTCGCTGTTGTTGGTTGCGGGCGTCTCCGTGCCCTGTCTCGGTGCGAGTCACAGTTGGCAGTCCGGCTGCGCCGGGCGTTCCGTTGGTTCCGTCGGGCCAAGGCTGCGATCGTCTAACGCTCAACCTGTTTCGTGAGAGCAGCCGGCCCGACGGGCTATCGGCAATTCACTCGCTAGCGCTCGTAAATCCCGATAGCTGCGCTACGAGCACGGTAAGGCGCAGCTGCCAAAGCAGGCGAAAGACCCAACCCAAAGCGCCAAGGAGTAGGTAAGACGCAAGCCAAGTAAGGCTGGCTGGCCGACGGGCAAAGGCACCCCGTCCGGCGCGTGGGACAGGGCCCCAAAGGCCAGCCAAAAGCTCCGTGCAACGGCCGTGCGGAGCACAGATAGGGTGCGGGTATGCATCCGATGGAGCGGCTTCGTTATGTGGCACGGGCGACTGGTGCTGATCCGGCGGCCATTGCTAGTGAGACGGCGACGTCGTTGGGAATGTTTGCCAACGACCCGGCCGGTTTGGTCACGGTGTGTCGACGTATGCTGGCGAAACATCCCACTGCGGGAGCGTTGTGGTGGCTGAGCAGCAAGGTGTTGGCTTCGGTCGACCCGATGGAGACGGCATGGGAGTGTGCCGAGGCGTTGCGGGACGATCCCACCCCGGGGATTTTGGCTGCTGAGCTTTCCGACGGCGCGGTGATCACTGTTTTGGGCTGGCCACCGTTGGTTGGCAACTCGCTCGGACGCCGGGGGGACCTGTCGGTTCGGGTGCTCGATGTCTATGGCGAGGGGAGCGGCCTGGTGGGTCGGCTTCGCTCGGTCGACATCCATGCTGAAGATGTGATGGCTGACGGTTTGGGTGGTGCGGTTCGCACCAGTGACCTGGTGGTGCTGGAGGCCCAGGCCTTCGGGCCGACCGATTTTGCTGGGGTCAGCGGCTCCTTGGCTGCGGTCGCGGTGGCCAAGGTGCAGGGGGTGCCGGTGTGGTTGGTGGCAGGGGTGGGAAGAGGGCTGCCGCAGCCGCTTTGGGACGAGGTGGCCGACGCCGCAGTTACCGATGAGCCGTGGCTCGACGAAGTGGAAGTGGTGACCTTTGATCTGGTTGATGCAGTGATCTCACCGGCGGGTCGGCAGAGCGTGGCCGAGGTGATTTCCGGCATCGACTGCCCGGTCGCCGCCGAACTGGTGAAAGGCAAATCGGGCCGTCAAGGACTCTCGGGGTAACCGGGTAGGGTTTGGGCCTAGGACAGTTGTGGAGGCGAAGATGACAACCGGATCCGAACCCACTTCCATGCCCACTGCTGGGGCTTTGGGCAGCGCCGCCGCTTCGGCCCACGGCGCAACAAAGATCTACGGCGAGGGCCACACTCAAGTCTTCGCCCTTCGAGATGTGAGCATCGAGTTTTTGGCGGGGGAGTTCACTGCGGTGATGGGCCCGTCGGGTTCCGGAAAGTCCACGCTGATGCATTGCATGGCGGGCCTTGATCGGCTCACCCATGGTTCCGCCTTCATCGGGGGCGAGGAGATCTCGGCCATGTCGGAACGCCAACTCACGCTGCTGCGGCGCGAGCGGGTCGGCTTTGTCTTCCAGGCCTTCAACCTGGTGCCCACGCTCACCGCGATCGAGAACATCACCCTTCCTGCTTCGTTGGGCGGAACCAAGCCCGATCAGGATTGGCTCGATCAGGTCATCCGGGCCGTCGGTTTAGGCGATCGCACCAGCCATCGGCCGACCGAGCTTTCGGGTGGCCAGCAGCAGCGGGTGGCCGTGGCTCGCTCGCTCGCCACCCGACCAAGCATCATCTTTGCCGACGAACCGACCGGGAACCTCGACTCGGCCACCGGTGCTGAAATTCTCGATTTCATGCGGACCGCAGTAGCCGATCTCGGCCAGACCATCGTGATGGTTACCCACGACCCGGTGGCGGCGTCCTATGCCGACCGCGTGGTCTTCCTCGCTGACGGAGCCATCGTCGACGAACTGCGATCGCCAACCCCCGATGTGGTCCTCGACAAGATCAAATCGCTGAGCCACTAGTGTCCTGTCAGCAAAGTCATGTCACGAATTCGGCGGCTAGCAACGCGAAGCGTTGCCCAGCGCCCCTCCCGGCGTCCTCGAAAGCGCCATAACACTGAGTTGTGGCGGTTCTGTCCTTTGCGAGGGACACTGATAGCTCAGCCGTTTTCATCAACGGACTTCACTGACAGGACACTAGACCCGGTTCCGCGGTCGGGTGTGGTGACCTTTAGGTCTGATCGACTCGGGTGAGGGTAGCGGCGAGGTGATGTTGGTGGGGTTGGCCGACGGCACCCATCTCTACGCGGTAGGTGAGCGTGTCGCCATCGACGCGAATGATGCGACGGACCGACGTGACCGACTTGGCGGTTGAACTCACAGCGACGGTTGCTGAGTCCAAACTGATCTCCAACGCCCCGTCGTTCGCCTCGACAGTCCCTTCGTCGATTTCGACGATCCCCGATGGTTGAGCGAGAACCAATTCGAGACGGTCGGGCCCCGCCGGTCGCAGATATCCGGCCTCGGCGTGCAGCGGCAGTTCGGTTTCGGCGTGGCGGGTCTTTTGGCTGTAGGCCAAAAACGGCTTGCCGACATGGCCAAAGGTAACCTCCTCGACGTAGGTAAACGAGTCGATCGTGGGGTACTCGCCCGCGCCTTTCCCGCGCCAAGTGCCAAGCAGCGGACTGAGGTGGGCGATGTCGGTGTGCAGTGCAGGGCCGCTCATCATCGAGACACTACCGGAGGGCTCTTTGGCCGGCCCTTTTCGCCCGCCGGTGTGGCGGCCCTGGACGTGTGACATCAGGCATGGCTCGGCACCCAGAAAGTCCTTCCGTAGCGATGGTGCGACCTGTACTCTGCTGGAATGTCCCGTGCGTCCGGATCTCCGGATCTTCAGGCGCCAAGTGTTGCGGTGGCAACCCGAGCGCTGTTCCTCGGCTTGGCCCTTCTCATGGCTGGTAACGGGCTCCAAGGTTCGCTGGTCGGCATTCGGTCGGAGGCTGAAGGATTCTCCCTCGCGGTATCCGGCCTCATCATGGCGGCCTACTTCGCCGGCTTCTTTGCCGGTAGTGCCTTTGCCGCAAAGGCGCTGGGAAGCGTCGGGCACATTCGAGTCTTTGCTGCGCTGGCGTCCACCGCGTCGAGCGCAGTGTTGGTGCACTCGGTTTTTGTCACGCCGCTGGTGTGGGTGGCGATGCGTTTCATTTTCGGACTCTGCATGGCCGGGCTCTACGTGGTGGTGGAGTCGTGGCTCAACGAACTGGCCAGCAACGAAACCCGGGGCCGATTGCTCTCGGTGTACATGTTCATCAGCCTCGGTGGTCTTGGCCTCGGGCAGCTTCTTTTGAACGTGGCCGACTCGAACGGGTTCGTGTTGTTTGTAGTTGCTTCGGTCCTGGTGTCGCTGGCCCTGGTGCCCATTTCCCTCTCGGGTACATCGGCCCCTCCGCTCACCGTGGCCGAGCCGATGAGCCTGCGGGAGTTGGCTCGATTGGTCCCGACCGGTGTCGTTGCATCCTTCGCGGTGGGGGCGGCATCCGGCATCCTTTTGGGCATCGGCCCGATCTACGGAGCAACGGTGGGCCTCACCGATGGTCAGGTGGCGCTCTTTATGACCGCCCCCATGGTGGGCGGGCTGGTCTTCCAGGCGCCGATCGGTTGGTTGTCCGATCGCATCTCGCGTCGGCCCATCATCTTGAACGTCGCCGTGAGTGGCATCGCCGTGGGCATAGTCGCGACAAGACTCGATGCCTTCGGCGCCCAGGTGGCGGCGATGTTTGTGCTCGGTGGCGTCTTCTTCCCGCTCTACTCGTTGGCCCTGGCCTACACCAACGACTGGCTAACCCCAGCCCAGATCCAGGGCGCCAGCGGCACCATGGTTCGAGTCAACGGTATGGGGGCGGTGGCCGGGCCGTTGGTGACCGCAGCGGCCATGGCCCGTTTCTCACCGTCGAGTTTCTACCTGGCCATGGCGCTTAGCTGCGGAGCCATCGCGATCTTTGTTGGCTACCGAGTGTTGGTCACCGAGGCTATCCCTACCGAACGCCAGCGCCGGTTTGTGGTGTTACCGGCCCGCAGTACTTCAGTGGTGGCTCAGTTCGTGCCGCGGGTGAAGCGCAAGCGCGGCGCACCCACCGCGTCACGCCGCTCGTTTTTCTCCGGTAACGACGACGACGGCAACGATGGCGACGACACCGAGAATCATGACACCCACAACCATGACCTCCCTGACGGCGACGGTGATGGCGACAGTCAGCCAGGTGACACGAAGGCTGTTGTTAGCCTTCAAGGCGATCGAGGAGCCGGCGGGCGATCAGCTTCAGGCAAAGGGTCTCGTCGGCGCCTTCAAAGATCGACAGCACCCGGGCATCAACAAAGAGCCGACTGACCGTGTACTCCTCGGCATAACCCATGCCGCCGTGAATCTGCAGCGCCTCGCGGGTAACCCACTCCGACGCTTTGCACACGTAAGCCTTGATCATGGCCGCTTCCAGCTGACCTTCACCCTTGGCCATCATCCGGCCAACGGCATAGGCGAACTGTCGTGACGACTGGATCAGCACCACCATGCGGCCGAGCTTGGCCTGGGTGAGTTGGTATTCGCTGATCGGGGTGCCGAACACGCTGCGATCCTGGGCGTACTGCCGGGCCTCTTCGTAGGCGGCCTGCATCACGCCGACGGCGCGGGCCGCGGTCTGGAGGCGGCCGTTCTCGAAGCCGGCCATCTGGTAGTAGAAGCCTTTGCCCAAACCGTCTTCGAGACCGATCTGGTTTTCGGCGGCAACAAACCAGTTGTCGAACGCCACCTCGTAGCTGTGCATGCCCCGGTAGCCGATGGTGTCGATCGCACTACCTTCGATCACGCCGCCACCGGGTGCACCGTCTTCGGCTTCCTGGGTGAACTTAAAGCCGTGACCGTCGCCGCGGGGCTTGGGAACCACAAACAGCGAGAGGCCGCGGTGGGCTTTCGAGCGGTCGGGGTCGGTGCGGGCGAGGAGCATGAAGACGTCGGCTCGGGCACCGAAGGTGCACCAGGTCTTCACCCCGTTGATCAGCCAGCCGCCCTCGGTTGGGGTTGCGGTGACCTTGATGCCGGCAACATCTGAGCCGAAGTCGGGCTCGGTCACGGCGACGGCAGCCATCACCTCGGCGGTAGCCAACTTGGGAAGCCAGGCCTGCTTCTGTTCCTCAGTGCCGCCGGCCTCGAGGGCCCGGGTGAGAATCTCGGGACGGGTGATCAGCGAACCGCCAGCGCCGAGCGAACCCCGACTCAGTTCTTCGGTGGCGACGACCATGCCCATGTAGTCGCTCTCGGTGCCGGTGGCGAAGCCGCCGTAGGCCTCTGGAACCGACATGGCGAAGGCGCCCATCTCGGCCAGGCCGGAAATGATGTCTTCGGGAATGTCGCTGTTGTCGCGATGGATGTGTTCGGCGACCGGCTTGATCTTCTCTTCCGCGAAACGGCGGAACGTGTCCTGCACCATCTCGAAGTCCTGGTCGAGATGGCGAGCGCCATCGTCGAAGGCGAGCGTGGCCAGGAACTTGGGATCGCGGTAGGTCGAGACAAACTCGCGAGCGTCGTCGAGAGCTCCAACCTCCACCCCAAACTCGGCTTCACGCCCCCACACCTTGGCTGCGAGATCACCGACTGCGTCGGCGACAAAGGCACACGAGATCGACGCCTCGTAGTCGCCACGACCGCCGTAGTCGAGCAGCCCTCGTGCCGTTTCGACCGCTGAGGCCGCATGGCACAGGTCGTAGGCCAGCGACTGGTTGGCATCGATGCCGCCGTTGCTGGACACCTGCTGGAGGCCTGCCAACACGACCCCGTTGGCAAGGTCGATTACGGCCGCGGCGTTTTGAAGGTCAGGGGTGCTCATGGTCCCTAAGTTACCGATCAGTACACCGGTTGGCCTCACCGAGACCGGGTTTTGTTACGAGTGGCACACCCGACCGGCCACTACAAAGAGGTGCGGCTCAGCCGACGATGCCCTCAAGGACGAACTCAACGCGACGGTTGAGGCGACGACCGGCCTCGGTCCCGTTGTCGGCGATGGGATCGGCCTCGCCGAGACCCCGCCCCACGAGCTGGGAGCGATCAGCGCCGAGTTCGATGGCTCGATTGATAATGGCTTGGACCCGCTGCTCGGAAAGCGCGATGTTGTCGGCGGCGTCACCGGTCGAATCGGTGAAACCGAGGATGATGACCTTGGCGGTCGGTTCGCGCTGTAGCAGCAGGACACCCGCGCTGATGAGGGCATCGAACTCGGCGGCGATGGTTGAGCCGCCCGGCTCGAAGAGGATCAGGTCCTCAACAAAGAACGGCCGCTTGTCGACTTCGACCGAGTCATCAATGATGTATTCGTTCACCACGCTGTCGGGGCCGAGAATGGCTTCGGCGGCGGCGATGATCGGGAGTGAGTCGGCTTCGCTGATGCGACCCCGAAGGAAGATCGTTCCGTCGGAGAACACTGAGTACGCGGTGCTCGAGTCGTCTGCATCGACGAGTCGAGCCGGCGCGCCACCCCCGCCTCCCGTTAAGGAGTCTCGTTCGGTGGAACTGGGCTTGGCTTCTGCATCGGTTTCGGATGAGGCGGGGGACGCGGCGGGCTCTCGCGCCGGGGTGTCGGGTTCCTGGACCGCGGCGACGGTAGTGGGCGGTGCCTCGATCGGATCGGTGGTGCTGTCGACTCCGATGCTGTTTGTTTCGGCGGCTGGCGCGGCAGCCTGCGGATCGTCATCAGAAGCGCTTCTGGCTTCGTCGGCGTCAGCCTCCCTCTCCCTGGAGGCGGGCGTGGCTTCGTTGGGCTCGGACCCCCTGTCGGCTTCGCTCTGGGCCCGGGTCGGTACTTCAGTAGGGGTTTCGGAGGTGGTGTCGAGGAACACGATCACGGCGAGAATCCCTACCGCAACCAGCGCCGCCACCGTGGCCAGGCTGGCCACGGGAATGGTCCGCTTCGGGCGAGCCAACTCCGCTGAAGGGCGACGATACGGGGCCACGGCGCTCGCTGATCCCAAAGTTGGGCCATTGTTGTCGTTTCTCGGCAACCGGACGGCCGAGCGGTACGAGGTGTGGAGCGCAGGATCGTCAGCTGTCTCAGCTGTCTCGTCGGCCGGATGCCCGGGCTCGGTCGTGCCCCTGAGGATGCGTCGGTTCACCGATGCCCGCGGCATCGACGTCGTGTCGTTTTCCAACCCACTCATTGCCGCACCATCACGTACTCCAGATCAGGCAAAGGGAAATAAGAATATATGAACATACTTGAAAAGCTGTGATAAATGCTGTTCTGGATTGGATAGTGCTGTTCTGATCTTTGGATCAGTGAGTTTGGGACCCCATCACCGAGGTGGACCTACACTCGGGCCGGTGGCGCCGACCCTCCAGACCAAGCTGTTGGCATGGGCCGAAACCACCCGCCGAGATCTGCCCTGGCGGGCCACAAGGGATCCCTGGCGGGTGCTCGTTTCCGAGGTGATGTCTCAACAGACACAGGTGGCCCGGGTCGTACCCAAGTACAAGGCGTTCATCGACCGGTTCCCAACCGCCGCCGCATGTGCTGAAGCTGAACCCGCCGAAGTGATAACGCTCTGGGCCGGCCTCGGCTACAACCGCCGGGCATTGGCACTGCATCGCTGCGCCCAACAGGTAGTCACCGAGTACGCCGGAAAACTTCCAACCCAACTGGACGACCTTCTTTGCCTTCCCGGCATTGGCCCCTATACCGCTCGCGCCGTAATGGCCTTCGCCGCCGAAGCCGATGTAGGCGTGGTCGACACCAACGTAGGAAGGGTCCTGGCCCGATGGAACAACACCACCTACGACGCCAAGGCGGTGCAAGAGGTGGCCGACGCCCAGGTTCGCCCCGGTACCGGCTGGGCCTGGAATCAGGCGATGCTCGACTTTGGGGCCACCATTTGCACCAAAAGAAGCCCACAGTGCGGATGCTGCCCAGTGTCCTCGCACTGCCAGTGGCGAGGTCGGGGTGAGGATCCGGCCGTAGGCAGCGCGGCGGTCAGCGGTGGACAAAGCCGGTTTGTCGGGTCAGATCGCCAGGGGCGGGGCCGGTTGATAGAAGCGCTACGAACAGGCCCGGTTGCCGAAACCAGGTTGGCGGAGGTGATGGGTTGGCCCGATGATCCCGAACGAGCCAAACGAGTAGCGGCCACCCTCGACCGCGACGGGCTGATCCAACGCAGTAACGGCAAGATCCAACTTCCGAGTGGTGACCAAGGGTGAACTCGGAACAAAATCCGGGGAGATTTCCTTGCAGGCTCGTAGCTTGAACGAGGCTCGCAACCTGCCGATAACAGAAGAAGAGCGGTAAGGCTGACAGATATGGCTGGAACGATGGCTGACAACACAGAGACCACAGATACCGAAACCCGAGAGCAGGGCCCGACCACGGCTGACGTCACCGACTTCGACACGGTTGAGGTGGGCCCCTTCGCGGTGGCGGCCCTCAGCCAGGCCGAAGTGGTGCGCCGCATCGCCAGTTGGCCCGAGGCCAAACGTCCCGCGGTGTTTAACCACCTCCATGTCGGCGCCCTCAACTTCCGAGACAACCCAACCTTCGCCGCGGCGATGGCCGACGCTGACATGGTCTACGCCGACGGCATGGCCACCGTCCTCGTAGGCAAACTCAGCGGTGCCGAAGGACTCGAACGCTCCGGTCTCACCGACATCGGCCACGAGATCCTTGAGGCGCTCAACGTCCGGCTCGGACGTCCGGCTCGAGTCGCCTTTCTCGGAGGAGCCGATGACCTCGCTGAACGGGCCGGCGCCGCACTCAGCACCCAGCACGGCATCGAAGTGGTGTTTGCCGCGCACGGCTACCGCACCGACGACGAGTGGTCAGAGCTGCTCGCCGAAGTTGTCGAAACCAAACCCGACGCCATGTTTGTTGGGCTCGGAATGCCACGCGAAGCGATCTGGGCCATGAACCACCGCCACGAGCTGCCCAACGCGCTTGTGCTCTGCGCCGGCGGCTTCTTCGGCCACGTCGTAGGCGACGAAAAGCGAGCTCCCGAATGGGCTCAAAAAGCTGGGCTTGAATGGGTATGGCGAGTGGCCCAACAACCCAAGCACCTCGGAGGCCGATACGCCAAAGGCCTCCTCACCACAGTTCAAATGTCGGCCGAAGCCGTGAAAGGGCGCCGCAGCTCATGAGTGACCTCCCCCTCGTTTCGACCATCATCGCCACCCACAACCGCCCGAAGCTGGTCCGCAAAGCGATCGACGCGGTGATCGCTCAGGACTATGCCGGACCGATCGAGATCATCGTGGTCTTCGATAAGTCCGAGCCCGATACGAGCCTTGAATTCAGCGACGACAACCGCTCGCTTCGGGTGGTGACGAATGTGAACACCCCCGGCCTGGCCGGCGCCCGCAACACCGGCATCGCCGAGGCCAAGGGTGAATACGTTGCGTTCTGTGACGACGACGACGCCTGGCTCCCGGCCAAAATCACCACCCAGGTCGACCTGCTCGAATCGCAGACCGATATCGGTTTCTGTGTCACCGGCATCGAAATTATCTACGACGACCGCACCGTAGTTCGCGTGCTCGACCAAACCCGGATCACCTTTGACGACCTCCTGGCCAACCGATTGATGGAGGCCCACCCCTCGACCGTTGTCTTCCGTCGCGAACTGGCCGAGAAGTGGGGACCGGTCGACGAGCACCTGCCCGGCGGGTACTACGAGGACTACGAATATCTCCTCCGGGTAACCAAGGTCACCGAAATCGCCTCCATCAACAAGCCGTTGGTGCACATCCTCTGGGGTGGCACCAGCTACTACATGGGCAAGTTCGAGATGATCGAAAAGGCGATCACCCACCTGATGGACCAGTACCCGGAATTCGACCGGAGCCCAACCGGTAAAGCCCGACTCCTCGGCCAGATCGCCTTCGCCCAAGCCGGACAAAAGAAGCGCAAAGAAGCATTCAAAACCTCAGCCGAAGCGCTCAAGCTCAACCCCAAAGAACTCCGAGCCGTGCTCGCCAGCGTCGCCGCCACCGGCGCCGTCTCCGCCAACAAAATCCTCGCCGAACTCAACAAACGAGGACGCGGGATCTAGCGCTATTTGCCCTCCGGGCGGGCCGTTGCACGGAGCTTTTGGCTGGCCTTTGGGGCCCTGTCCCTCGCGCCGGACGGGGTGCCTTTGCCCGTCGGCCGGCCGTCGGTGGTTGACCGGCTGGTGGTTTGCTTTACCCTCTGCGGTGTCTTGGCTTTGGCTGATTGACTAGTTGTCTTGTCTGATCACTAAAGCAACTCTGCATTTCGTTCGATATTCATGGGGCGCCGCCGGGAAGCGGTCCGAACCAAGGGAAGACGAACACAGTGCAAAATGCCGACCACGACCGCTCTGGCGATGCCGGAGACGAGTCCTACAATCAACCCCGACCCCGTATCGAAGAGCCGAAGCCCTTCGTGGTCTACAAGCCTCGCCCGACTCCGACTCCGTCGGCGCCGGCATCCGGAGGCAACAAGGTGGCGATCGGTGTGGGAGCTCTTGCCGTCGCCGCTTGTCTGGGATTCGGTGGGTTTGTTGCGTTGTCGGGTTCCAGCGAAACCACCGCCACCGAGACCGCAGCCGCTCCCGACCGCGGCGTCGAGCCTCGGGCAGAAGATCCTCCGCCGCTGGCGCGGGTCGCGTCGCCTACCGATGGCACACCGCCGGCCACCCAACAGGCGGCGAATGCCGAGGGCAACGCCGAGCTGCATGCTCAAGCTCTAACCACCGTGCCAGCAGACCTGCTGGCACGAGTCGAAGCGGAAAACCCGAAGCGTTGGGCCGTCTACACCAGGGACGGCCAGATCCGACTTCAGGGTCGAGTATCGAGCCAGGAGCAAGCCGAGCTCTACATCGCCAACACCGCGAAGGTCATCGGCGAAGCAAACGTCATCAACGACTACCTGATCGACCCGACCCTCGGTGAAGTGGTCGATGGCCCCGTCTATGTGGAGGAGGCCATTCTCTACAAGCCCGGGAGCGCCGAGATCACCGACGACTTCCGACCGCTGCTCGACCTCGGTGCCATTCTCTTCGCGGTGAACCCCAACGTAGAAGTCACCCTGATCGGACACACCGACAGCGATGGTTCGGCAGAAGAGAACCTGGCGCTGTCGGCAGCACGAATCGAATCGGCATTCCAGTACTACCGCGACCGAGATGTGGACACCACCCGACTCTTCGCCGATCCCCGGGGCGAAACCGAACCGATCGCCGACAACAGCACCGAAGAGGGTCGCCGCCTCAACCGACGACTCGAAATCATCATCGAAGGCTTCGCCGACGAATAGACCTCAGGCGCTGATGGCTGCGACCAGTTCCTCGATGGCGGTCTCTGCCAGGGCTTGCATCTCTTCGTCGGTGCGATCCTGGATCGGATGCTGGACAAAGACCCGTCGCACTTCCATGCCAAGGGTGGCCACCTGTGAGTCCGCGGCGGTGATGAACTCGGTCGAGGCCACCATCACGCCTGGGATTCCTCGTACCTCAAGGTCGGTGATGTCGTGCACACTGCACGACGTGCACGAACCTCAGTCGGCGAGGGCTTCGATCACCGCCTCACAGTTCTCGGCGATCTCATGGCGGAGGTCAACCGGGGCCGGCTTGGTGAAGGTCGGCTTCGAGTAGCGCTTCACCTTGGCGCCACGCTCGGTCAGCAGTTCCTCAACCCGGTTGAGGAACACATCGCCACGAGCCTTGGAAATGTCGAGCAGACCGATAGTCATGCCGTTGATG
Organism: uncultured Acidimicrobiales bacterium; assembly: GCA_937925845.1. GTDB lineage: Bacteria > Actinomycetota > Acidimicrobiia > Acidimicrobiales > CALAML01 > CALAML01. The sequence goes on from CALAML010000282.1 coordinate 12,240, forward strand.
GCCCCGGTGCGCTCGGTTACCTCGCGCTTGGCCGGCTTGGTCTCGTTGGTCGGATCAAGAACCGTGAGGTTTGTCATGTGGTGCCTTTCCCTCTGAGCATTGGTTTCCCCTGGAGTTCCAGTATGGATGATGGATGAGTTGGTGGGTCAGGTGCCGATGGGGACGGTCACCGGGCTTGAGCCGCCGTCGCCGCTGACCCAGCCGGGAATCAGCATCGAGAAGAGGCCGGCACCGCCGCCCGCATGCACGGTGAGTAGTCCGCCCGGTCGACACTTCGCCACCCGCTGATCACCAAGATCGAAGGGCAGGCCTTCGGCGATTCCGCCGGCGCCACGGACCAATTCGCTGCCGGTGCTTTCGCTGTAGAGGTTGATCATCTCCACCGCCTTGGCCCGATCCCAACCGGCCTCGGCAAAGACCCGCATGTGCTCCGGGCCAATCACGAGCATGGCGTCAAAGGCGATCACCAACTTGTGATGGTGAGCGGACCGCAGCGCGGCGCCCAAACTGCGCGCCAGCGAGTCCGGCTCACGCGACAGCTGATCCACGATGCACTGGGCTCCATCGGCACAGAAGGCGGTGATGGCGTTTGTGCCCGGTTCGATGTCCGCCGACATGGAAGTAGCGAGCGGTTCCCACGGCGAAGTCTCTTCCAACTCGGCAAAACAAAGGCCGTACTTGCCGGGCTGGCCATGGGTGGCACGGTCGACCCCACCCGGGCGGCCGCCACCAACGTTGCGAACCACCAGGGCGATGGCCCGGCCGATGGTGCTGTTGGCCCGGTTGCCCTGACCCATCGCGTTCATGCCGCTGTTCATGTCGAGCTGGTTGCGGATCGGGCCGTTCACCACAAATAGCGGCCCAACCGACATGGTGGTGGCTAGGGCGCCATGCATGTTGAACTCGTCAGTGCAGATCGCTTCGAGACCGGCGATAACAACCGGCAGATACTCGGGGCGACAGCCAGCCATCACCGCGTTGATGGCGATCTTTTCCACGGTGGCTTCGATCAGGTCGGGAGGCACAACGGTGACGATGTCCGAGGGGGCGCGGGTGGTTCCGGCCAACATGGCCTGAACCCGCTCGACCGTGGGTGGCACCACCGGAAAGCCGTCGGTCCAACCCCGCTCGTACATGGCCTCGACCGGGTCTTCGAGCTGAGCAAACTCCACTCGCCGCGCGGCAAGACCCGACCCCCCGAACTTGGCTTCGAGGGCGGGAGTGAGGTTGGGGTCAACGCTCAGCGAACCACAGCCGGGACGATGGTCGGGCAACTCGGCCCCGAGGGTGTCGTCGCCGGTAAAGGCCTGCCACTGATCCCGGCTCCAGCCGACGATACGGTCGGTCTCGGTTCCATCGACAACCCGCAGCAGCGTCGGAACGGTCTCGATGTCGTGGTGCCAGCTCAGCGCCAACCCGGTGTCGTCGGTGATGCTGGTGCAACCCTCAGGGAAGGCCGGATCGTCCTGGCTCACCACCGTGACCTCCGCGCCCGAACCCTGCAGTTGGGCCAGCACAGGGCCGACCAACACGCAGGTCGGACAGTCGCGCTTGACGACGGCAACGATGCCGTTCGGAAGCGCCGGTGCCAGGTTGGCTGGTTCGGATGTGGCGTTCGGTGTTGCATCCCCCATGCCGGTAGACCGTAGCCGACGCCGCGGTGGCACACCGAGGTGAAGTTGAGGATCCACCGGAGGTCCCGACCGCAATAGGATTCGCTGATGGTCGACTTCGCAGAGCCCGCCCACCTCACCCCCGATCGGTTTTGCGAGGAAGCGATCAGCCGAACCGGGCTGAGCGACTTCGGCGACCCGTCCTACCTCGAAGGGCTCACGCTGGTGTGCGCCGGCATGAGGGGTGATCACATGAGTGTTGGTGGTCGGCGGCTGCTCGCCGACACCTCGATCAACTACCTGGCCAACCGACTCCGGGTGATCAACCACCACCGCCAAGACCCCGGGCTAGTTGACACGCCGGTCGACGCACCGATTGTGATCCTCGGGCTGCCGCGCACCGGCACCACCGTGCTCAGCTACCTCCTCGATCAGGACCCGCAGTGGCGGTCGCTCCTCAACTGGGAAGCGGTGAACTCGGTGCCGCCACCCACCAGCGAAACTCTCCGAACCGACCCGCGGTGTGTCGAGCTGCTCGAATTCCAAGAGGCGGTGCTGCCCAACATCGATCCGCCCCCTCCGCATTGGGAATGGGCCGACGGACCCACCGAGTGCACTTTCCTCCTGGCCCAGGACTTCAAAGCAGCCATGTGGGAGTCACGGGTGCCGAGCGCCGACTATCGCGATTTCATCGCCGCGACTGGTATGACCTCGGCCTACCGATACCACCGCATGGCCCTCCAAGTGCTCCAAAGCAAGGCGCCGGGCACCTGGGTACTCAAGATGCCGGCCCATGCCTATTTCATCGATGCGTTGCTCGACGCCTATCCCGATGCCCGCATCATCTGGACCCACCGAGACCCCGCCACTTCGGCGGCCTCATTCATGAACCTGCTCGCGTTCTCCCACACCCTCTCGATGGGTGCGCCCGACCGTGACTGGATCGCCTCGACCACCCCCGACCGGTTGGTTGATCAGGTTCGCCGACCGATGACGGCGCTTGCTGGGCGTCATGAGAATTCGGTGTGTCACGTTCATTACCGCGACGCCATGGCCAACCCGCTTGGTGAAGTGGAGCGAATCTACGACTGGCTCGGCATCGACTTCACCGACGCCGCGGCCACCGCGATGGTGCAATGGCTAACCGCCGACCCACTCGCGGCATCGCGCAAAGCCAGCTACACCCTCGCCGATTTCGGTCTTGACCGGGCCGAGCTGTTGGAGCAGTTCGAGGACTACATCAACGCATTCGACGTCGAGCTCGACTGATGCGATCGGCAGGGAAAGAGGGTTCTTGCCACTATTCAGTGGAACCGGTTCGGCGTTACGGATCTGACAGGAAAGCGAATCAGCAGAACTCCGTATACACCTTGCATCGCTGGCCCTCGACCTGTCTGAAGTTCGCCGAGTCCAGCACGCAGTTTCGATCTCAAACAGGATCGGTGTGGCGGATGGCACTCCCAAGTCTTGTTGTTCGTTGCCGATGTATAACTACAACGGAAGACTTGGGCGCTGAGCCATATAGAGTATGGAGCCAATGATGGGGGAAACGGTCACGGGGGTTGAGGGCAGCGCCGCAGAGCGCACGTCTTCTGGCGAGGTGGCCACCGACCTGACCGGCGACTCGATGCTGATCAGCTTCTACGGAGTCCGGGGATCGACCCCCTGCTCCGGACCAGAGTTGGCTCGCTACGGCGGCAACACCGCGTGTGTGGTTCTTGAAGCCGCCGATACCGAGCCGATCGTTTTCGACCTGGGCACCGGGCTTCGTTACTGGGGCGAAACCCAACCGCTCGATGGAACCTTCGAGGCCACCGCACTGGTGACCCATCTGCACTGGGACCATGTTCAGGGTCTGCCGTTCTTCCCGAATGCCGATCGGGTTGGAGCCCGATTCGATATCTATGCGCCGTGTGCCCTGCATCAGGAACTCCAGACGGCGTGGGAAGAATTCATGCGTCCGCCGTACTTCCCGGTAAAGGCCAGCGATCTTCGCGGCGACTACAACTTCCGGCGAATCTGCGACGCGGAGTTTGATGTTGGTCGGGCCAACATCATGGCCCGCCCCGTGCCTCATGTTGGCGACACCAACGGCTACCGGGTCAGCGTTGGGCAGACCACGGTGGCCTACATCAGCGACCATCAGCAGCCCGAAGACCCGACCACGGTTGACCCCCACGTGCTTGAGCTGGCCCAGGGCGCCGACCTCTTGATCCACGACGCCCAGTACACGCCCGAGGAGTTCGCTGAGCGGGCCCACTGGGGCCACTGCACCGTGGCTTACGCCATCGAAGTTGCGGTGCAGGCCGAAGCCAAGTGCCTGGCGCTGTTCCACCACGATCCGTCCCATCACGATGAGATGATGGACACCCTCTACGAAGAAGCCAAAGCTCTGGCCGAGTCCCGTGGGTTGAAGCTGATCTGCGCCCGCGAAGGTCTGCAGGTTTCACTGCCCGCCACCCAGTAGCTCCTCGCTCAAGAAGCCGGAAGTGTTTGGGTTTAGGCCCCGCACACTCACAACTTTTGATGCAGGCCGGTCAGGCTAGGGTTGGGTCATGGCAGACGACAGCACAGCTAGCGATCCGACCTCTTTCGATTCCGGGACCTTCCGAAACGTCCTCGGCAAGTTCCCGACCGGTGTCACCGTGGTGACGTCTCCGGCGCCCGCCCCGGACCCCGACGAGAGCGGCCCGGCCGCCATCGTGATCGGTTCGTTTGTTTCGGTCTCGCTCGACCCGCCGTTGGTGGGCTGGTTTGTCGACAAGGGTTCGTCCACCTGGACCGCGATCGAGGCGGCAGGAAAATGGTGTGTGAGCGTCCTGGCTGAAGACCAGGTGGACCTCAGCAACCAATTTGCGTCGAAGCGGGGAGCCGAGAAGTTTGCCGGAGTCGAGTGCAGTGATGCGCCATCAACCGGTTCTCCGATCCTGCCCGACGTATGCGCCTGGATCGACTGCACCACCGACGCGGTGCACGACTGCGGAGACCACTGGTTTGTTCTCGGAAAAGTAGAAGCCCTCTCCGCCGGAAGAGATGCGGGCCCGCTGGTCTTCGGAGGCGGAGGCTACAAAGGAACCCGCGAGCTGTAGCTCGCAGCGAGCTTCGCTCGCTGTCGTTGGCTTCTGGCTTCGCTTGCTTTGGCCTCTGTGTTGGTCACGGTTCGTGGTCCGGCTTTGCCTGGCTGTCTGTTGGTTCCGTTAGGCCAGGCTGCGGCCTCTTCAACGCTTCACTCTTTCGGCTGCGGCAGCCGGCCTGACGGGCTATCG
>CALAML010000283.1 GCA_937925845.1 uncultured Acidimicrobiales bacterium
CAGCGTCGGTGGCCGTGCTGGAGCTGATGGTGTCGTCGGGGCGAACCCGATGCACCACAAACTCCACCCGGCGATTGGCCTGGCGGCCGGCTTCGGTCTCGTTGTCGCCCACCGGCTGCGACTCGCCTGCTCCGGTCGACCACATTCGCTGTTCATCGATTCCCTGGGCCACCACATAGGTAACCAGTGCGCTCGAACGACGACCGCTCAAGTCCAGGTTGTAAGCGTCATCGCCGATGGCGTCGGTGTGGCCGATCGCTTCCACCATGGGGAGTCGATAGGTGTCCATCGCCGCAGCAACCCGGTCACCGACCTCAATGCCCTTTGGGGTAAGCACATCGGCATCGCTTTCAAAGAGCGGCACCCCGGCCCGGCGAATCTCATCGGCCAACGCATCGAACTCGGCAACCAGCGCCACCACCTCGGCATCGAGGCTGAGGGCGGACGCTTCCAGGTCGGTCTCGACGGTCAGGCCCCCCTCAGTGCGGTCCGCGGCAAAGGCCTCGACCCGAGCCTGGGCTTGTTCGTCGTGGGCGACACCGTCGATCTTCACCAGATCGGTGGTGATCAGGATGTCGGCCTCGGCAAGATCGGGACCAGCCTCGACCAGCACGTCGTGCAGGATGCGAGCCGCAGCCATATCGAGCTGGGTCGAGTCACTCCACTGTGGGATGTGGGTGATCGGTGCAAGTTCGCCGCTTGTCGTCTCCCGGGTGACCTCGTCGGAGGCGAGCAGCATGTCGACCATCTCCGCCTGCCGTGAGTCCGTAGTGGACGACTCGATGACGATGCGGTCCTGATTGATCGTCGCTGTGATTCGACCGGGCACCGGATCGGTAAAGCCGTAGGACCGATCTCGGATGCCGGCAATCGACTCGAGGACATCCTGGGCCTGGGCCTGCTGGTCGCCCTCGACCACACCGTGGAGGTGAACGTCGCGCCCGTCGACATCAACCTCAACCGAGCCGAGGTCGTTGCGGATCAGGGCAACTTCAACCCGCTCGCGCATCTGGTCTTCGATCTCTGGCGCACGGTCGGCGGTCCAGGCCGCACCAGAGAGTGCGGCCGCGCCCAGCGCAAGGGTGGTAGCGCCAACTCGAACTGCCCTTGCCCGTCTCGGCATAGCTGGTGTGCCTGACTGTCGCTCACCGGAACAGTCAACGGTGTGGGTAACAGCGTTGTTACCGGTAAATCCAATGATCCTTCATTCAGATTAGAAGGTATTGAAAGTTGCCGAAAAGGGATAATTCTGCCTATCCGGCCTGTGGCGACGGTCGACGAAGGCCCCGAACGCGACAAATCCGGGCCTCAGGAGACTCCTAAGCCCGGATTTCTCTGGTTGGTTCGATTCGGGCTGGCTAGCGGCCGGCGTTCGGCTTGGTGCCGTGGTTCGCCTTCTTGCGGCGGGCCTTCATCTTCTTCTTACGACGCTTCTTCGACATGGCTGACAACGGTAGTGGGCACGGGACCGGATCACACACCCGGCCCAGCCGGTAGACGGTGGAACAGTAGGGATGTCAGCTCGGGTGATTCTGAGCCCAGCCGAGCAGTTGGTCAAGGCCCCAGCAGTTGATCACCCGGTCACCATCTATTCCGTGGGCCGCGGCGAGGTCGCAGCCCAGCATCTGCCATTCGAGTTGAGCGGGGGCGCCAGCTCCTGAGTGGATAGCAAACTTCGTACCCCAGGCCAGGGCCAAGCTCAACACCTGCCCGTCGACGGAGTCGGGTGCCGCCGGTTCCGGTTCGGACCTGTTCGGCGACCCGCTGGCGGCGCGGCGAATGTCGAGCGGGGGTGGCTGGACCCGGATCTCGAGCGCCTTGTCGAACCGGTTCATCGCGGCAAACACCTTCTCGCCATCGAAGGGTAGAGACGAGGGCGCCTCAGGTCGGCCGGAGCCATCGATGCCGCGACAGGTCCGAATCGAGATGATGTCGACATGGGGGCTGGCGATGGCATCAACCAGCGAACCGGTGAGATCGCGGTCGCCGGACTCAGCCTGGTTCCAGGTCGTTACGTCGGCGCAGGCGGTCACGATGTCGAGCGAGGCCAGCAACTGGTAGGGAAAGGTGGCGAAGTCCTGGCCCAGATCGATTTCGCTACCGCTGAGCACCTGGAACGGAGCCAGGCCCATATTGGTGATGTCGATCTCGGCCAACTGAGACTGCAACTGCGAGGTGCTTAGTTGGTGCGCCGGTTCGGCCAGCATCAGGTGATGGTGGCCCCGTGTTTCGGCGGCCGCGGCCATCTCCGCAACCGAGGCGCCGCCATCGCTCCAGGTGGTACGGACGCCGCCATCGCTGACCAGGTGGTCCGCCAGGTCCCGGCCTGCGGCATCGGCGATGCGGGTGTCGCGTTCGAGGCGAGCCAGATAGGTGCAGGGCACATCGTTGAGAGCGGCGGCGATCACCTCGGCCGCGTCGCCGTCGATCCCGTCGCGCTGGGCCTGACCGGTGCTCACCAGCTCCGCCAGAGCATCGGGCGAGAGATCGGCCACCACCTCGATGGCGGCCCGAAACCTCCGAACCGGCTCTGGTCCGGCGTGGCCCCGGTCCAACAGATAGATGGCCCGCTCAAGGGCAGCGATGGTCGCGGGGGAGTTAGCCACGTACGAACTATGCCCGACGTCACATCTCCTGGCCAGCGATTCGGGTCGCTTGGCCGCGATAGGTGAAGCCAGGACCGGAGTGGCCCCAGGTTGCCAGTAGCCTTTGGCCCGATGGAACGATTCGGGTTCGTCGGCCTCCCCAATGCCGGTAAGTCTTCGCTGTACAACGCTCTCGCCGGTGGGGGTGCGCTCGCCGCGCCCTACGCTTTCGCCACCACCGACCCCAACGTGGGCGTGGCCAAGGTGATCGACAAACGGCTCGATGCGCTCGCCGAGATGTCGGCGTCGAAGAACGTGGTGCCTGCGAGCGTGCAGTTCACCGACATCGGCGGTCTGGTCGAAGGAGCGAGTCAGGGCGAAGGGCTCGGCAACCAGTTCCTCTCCCACATCCGCGAAGTCGACGCCATCGTGTTTGTGCTCCGTGCCTTCCCCGACCCCGACGTGCCGGGTCCGACCGACCCGCTGGAACACCTGCGGATTCTGGAGATCGAGCTGACCCTGGCCGATCTGGCGTCGGTCGAGTCCCGCATCGATAAGCAGCGCAAAGCGGCCCGGGTCGACAAGAACCTGGCCGCCGAAATCGAGGTGCTGGAGCGGGCCGTGGCGCTGCTGGAGGAGGGCACCCCGCTCTACCGCAGCGACCTCTCCGAAGAAGATCGTGATTCGCTCAAGCCCTGGTTCCTCCTGACCAACCGGCCGGTGCTGGCGCTGGTCAACGTCGACGAAGATGGCCTGGCCGACCTCGAAGGTGCGGCCGCTCCGGTAAAGGCCGAGCTCGGAGACGCCGCCGAGGTGATCGCCATGTGTGTGCAACTCGAGGCCGAGGCGGCCATGCTCGACGCCGAGGAACGAGCGGAGATGCTCGAAGGCCTGGGTCTGGGTGACGGCGCCCTCCCAACCTTCATCAATGCCGCGTACCACCTGATGGGATTGCGCACCTACCTGACCACCGGCGAGAAGGAATCCCGAGCCTGGACGTTCCGGGCCGGTTCGACGGCGCCGGTGTGTGCCGGACGAATTCACACCGACTTCGAGCGGGGCTTCATCCGAGCCGACGTGATCCGCCACGACGAACTGTTGGCGGCCGGAAGCTGGTCAGCAGCCCGCGACCTCGGCCAGGTGCGCTCCGAAGGTAAGGAGTACATCGTCGAGGACGGCGATGTAATCGAGTTCAAGTTCAACGTCTGACCCGACCGGCCGGGCAACCAGGTGAGGTACCCCGGCACCGCTCAGCGGCAGTCGAGGCGGGCGAATCCGGCTGAACTGAGGGCAGAGTTTCACCTTGGCAGTCAGCTTTGGCAGACTCTTGGAGGCCTTTGGTCGATGTGTCCCACGTCGGATCCGGTGGAGCCGGGTACGGCCGCCGGTAGCGGTTCGAGCAAGGATGGTTTGGGTCGATGCCCTGGCTGGTCAAGGAAGGCAAGGTTCTGGCTTCGGTTGAACTGGCGCGTTCCCGGCGTCAGCGCCTCCGCCATGTCGATGCCGAGGAGCCGGTGACCGGCGTTCTCCTGATCGAACCAGCCCGGGCCGCTCACACGTTGCGGTCCGATCGCCCGATCGACATCGCCTTTCTTGGTCAGGTCGACCCGGAGGGCGACCCCCAACCGGAGCCCGACGTCTCACCGCCGATCCGGACCAGCGCCGCCACCGGCCCGGCCGAAGTCGGCAAGGCCATGGGTAAAGAAGTACTCGGACGGGCGCGAACCGTCGGCAAGGCGCTCAGTACGAGTCGGGGCGACCGCCAGACCCCGGAACCGATCGAGGAAGCCGACTACCGGGTACTTCGGGTCGCCACACTCAGCCCCAACCGCATCGTGAAGCCGGAGCTGCGGGCGGTGGCCGCCATCGAGGCCGAAGCGGGCTCCTTCGAGCGGTGGGGCCTCTTGGCGGGCGACACCGTTTCCATCGAGCTGCGCGAGTGAGCGCGGTATGAGCGGGCGGCTGGTGTTGGTCGGTACGCCGATCGGCAACCTCGACGACATGTCGCCGCGAGCCATCGCCACCCTCGCCAACGCCGACCTCATCGCCTGCGAGGACACCCGCCACACCGGCCAACTGCTGCAACGGCTGGGGATCAATCGCGACCGCCCGGTCGGCGATGGCGACGTTGGTGATCCGAGCGTTGGTGACGACAGTGCGGCTGGTGATGCTGGGGCAGACGATGGCTCGCTTGGAGACCGCTCGCTTGGAGGTGGCGGTGTCGGAGGCGGCGCCGGGTCGGCCGTAGAAGCCTCGGGCGACTCGGCGGCTCGAGGACCAGGCCGGCTGGAGTTGATTGCGGTCCACGACCATAACGAGGAGCGCCAGATCGACCGCATCCTGGCCCGCCTGCGGCTCGGCCACACCGTGGCCCTGGTGAGTGATGCCGGAATGCCA
>CALAML010000284.1 GCA_937925845.1 uncultured Acidimicrobiales bacterium
CGCCGGACGATTCGAGTTGCAGCGCGACGGGGAGACGGTCGGTTTCGCCAGCTACTCGATCAACGGCGATCCGACGAGTGGCGAAGCGGTGGTCATCCCCCACGTCGAGACCTTTCCGCAGCATCAGGGACAGGGGTATGCCAGCCGCCTGATGGAGGGCCTTCTCCCCATGATCCGCTCCACCGGTCGAACCGTCACGCCACTGTGTCCCTTTGCGGCTGGTCATATTCGCAGCCGTCCGGAACACCAGGATCTAGTTACGCCCCGAGGGTAAGGCTGAGCCATCTGTAGAAAACATGGTTCACTTACTAGAAAGCCACCCATTTTGGGTTCGGCTGCGCTGGTCTACCGTGGATTCATCGGATATCGCCAGAGCGTGAATCTGGCTCGGTATCCGGTCGGTCCGTTACTGTAGGCGCCTAGACGAGGTAGGGGGATCAGACTGATGCAGGCTTCGCAGGTGCGAGTGCTGATGATGGGCCTCGCCCTGGTGTTGCTCGCCGCGGCCTGTAGCGAACCGGCGCCCGAAGAGCAGGGGACCAGCGTCTCGGAGGAGTCAACCGACGAGACCGACGCTGGTGACTCCTCCGAGAACGATGCTGACACCGATGGCACAGACGCCACCGATGTTGAGGGTGGCTCCGATGAGGGCGCCGAAGACGGTGCCGAGGCCGATGACGCATCAGATGCCGATGACAGCTCCGAAGGTGACGGTGACTCGGGTAGCGACGATGCCGACAATGGCCAAGGCGACACAGCCGCTGACGACTCGGTGATTGGCGAGTACGCCGGCGAGTCCTGGTTCCGTGGCACCGTGCCAGATACCGCGGTGGCTGCGGACCCTTCGTTGGAGCCGGTCAAAATTGGCATGATCAACATCGAAGAGAGCATCGCCGGCTCCTTCCCCGAGGTGCGAGCTGCAGCCGCGGCAGCCATCGAGTTCATCAACACCGAGCTCGGCGGCGTCGACGGCCACCCGATCGAGTTCCTCCCGTGTGTGACGGACTTCAACATCGAAGCATCGCAAGCCTGTGCCCAGCAGATGGTGAGTGATGAAGTGGTGGCGGTCGCGGGCGGGATCGACATCACCAGCGAAGGTTCGGTGCCGGTGCTCGAACAGAACGGATTGCCGCTGGTCGGTGGAATTCCCGTGGGTTCGATCGAGATGTCCTCGCCGGTCTCGTTCTACTTCAGCGGTGGTGGCCCCGGCGCCTTTGCCGGCCTGGCGTTCCACGCGGTCACCGAGTCGAACGCCAGCAAGGTGGCGATCGCCTATGGCGACTTCGGCTCGTTCACCATCGCCGCCCGCGAGTTTGGTGCCGATGTCGTGGAGCGTCAGGGTGCTGAAGTCGAGTTGATCCCGTTCCCGATGGTGGGCGCCGACTTCCTACCCGTCTTCACCAAGGCCGCTGACTTCGGGGCCGAGGCCATCGTGCTTGGTGCCGGCGATACCTCGTGCATCCCGGCTATGCAGATTCGCAAAGACCTGGGAATGGAAGACATCCCGCTGTATCTGACCGGAGCCTGCGCCGCCGACGAAATCATCGCCCAGGCCGACGGCCTGCTCGATGGAGTGTTCTTTAACACCGAGGGCCCGATCGCTCCCGATGACATTGAGGGAGCGATGTACCAAGCGGCCGTTGACCGCTATGCGGTTGAGCCCGCAGGTGGAGCCGGCACCGTGGGCTTCCGAGGCATGATGAACCTCTGGGACGCTCTGGTCGAAGTTGGATACGACAACCTGAGCCCGGCAGCAGTGCTGGAAAACGTAGAATCGAGCACCGATCGCCCGAGCTTCTGGGGTTTCCCCTACACCTGCTCCGAAGACCAGATACCGGGCCTTGGCGCCCTCTGTGGTCCGAACCAAACCGTCTTCCAAATCCGGCTCGTCGATGGCGAGTTGCAGGTTGAGGGTGTTGGCCCGATCGAGATCGATATCCCCTCACTGGTTGCGGAGACCGGCTGATAGATGGCGCATCTCGGGTATTTGTTGCTGGGTTTGGGCACCGGGTCGGCCATCGCCGCCCTGGCGCTCGGAGTGGTGCTTACCCATCGCGCCAGCGGGGTTGTGAACTTCGCCCACGCAGCCACCGGTGTCTACATCGCCTTTGCCTTCTACACCCTGCGTAACACCGGCGACCTGGTACTGCCCATCGTTGGCCTGCCAGCGGAGATCCACGTGGTCGATCGACCGACAGTGTTCACCGCGCTGGTGGTATGCCTCGCGCTGGCCGCGGCGGTCGGCGCCCTGCAGTACCTGCTGATCTTCCGACTACTGCGGCGGCGCCCGGCCCTGGCCCGGGTGGTGGCCACGCTCGGCCTGTTCCTGTACTTCATCAGCCTGATCCGGCTCCGCTTCGGCGCCACTGGTGCCACCGGTCTGGAGATTCGTTCCATTCTGCCGTCCGGCGTAGTTCGAATCGGTTCGACCGTAGTGTTTCGGGACCGATTCATTCTGGCGGGAATCCTCCTCGCCGTCACCGCGCTGCTTTGGCTTCTCTACCGCTTCACCCGATTCGGTCTGGCCACTCGAGCGGCTGCGGAAGAGGAAGCCGGTGCGGTTCGCCTAGGCATCTCTCCCGACCTGCTCGGTGTAGCCAACTGGGCGTTGGCGGCCATGCTCGCCGGTGGCGCCGTCATCCTCGTCGCACCAATCGTCCGTCTCGACCCCGCCGGGACCAGCCTGCTGATCGTGCCGGCGGTGGCCGCGGCGCTGGTGGCATCGTTCTCCTCGTTCCCAGCCGCAGTGGCATCCGGTCTGGCCATCGGCATGGTGCAGTCGGAGTTACTGAACCTCCAGGCCGATGTGGAGTGGCTGCCAGACATCGGTCTGCAGCAGGGTGTGCCGTTCATCGTGATTCTGGTGGTGCTTGGTTTCCGTGGCGAACGACTGGCCGGGAGATCCCTCGTCCTGGCCCAGGATCTGCCGCCCGCACCCGACCCGGTCAAGCTCGTCCCGGTCACCCTGGCCATTGCTGCCGCTGGCACGGTCGGCCTGCTCACCCTCGACTCCGGCTGGCGGCAGGGCATCATCATCTCCGCCATCGTCGCCATCATCGCCCTGTCGGTGGTGGTGGTGACCGGCTACATCGGCCAGATCTCCCTGGCCCCATTTGCCTTCGCCGGGGTGGCTGCGTTTGCCCTGGTGCGCCTCAGTGAAGACTTCGGCGTTCCCTTCCCGATCGCTCCAATCATCGCGGCCCTGGTGGCCACTGTTGTCGGCGTGATCGCCGCGCTACCCGCCATCGGGGTGCGGGGTATGAACCTGGCCATCGCCACCCTCGCCGCTGCGGTAGCGGTGGAGGAACTGGTCTTTAAGTGGACCTGGTTTACCGGTGGCTCCAGAGGCGCCCGACCGCCACAACCCGAACTCTTTGGAGTCGACCTCGGTATCTCCGGAGTAGGGACCGACTTCCCCAAGCCCGCCTTCGGCATCCTTGTGCTCGTGGTTCTGGTGCTCTGCACCCTTGGAGTAATCGGTCTTCGGCGAGGCCGCACCGGCCTCGGGTGGTTGGCGGTCCGGGCCAACGAACGAGCAGCGGCCGCTGCCGGCGTCAAAGTGGCTCAAGCCAAGATCACCGCCTTCGGGGTGTCCGGTTTCCTGGCTGGTATCGGCGGCTCCCTCCTGGCTTATCAGCGCCAGCAGATCTCATCGGCCAGCTTCGGAGTGATGAACTCGCTCAGCCTCCTCGCCATCACCTACCTCGCTGGCATCTCCTCGCCAGCTGGAGCCATGGTGGCCGGCCTCCTGGCCACCGGGGGGCTGCTCACCGTCTACCTCGAGCAGTCCAACCCCGACGCGTCCCAGTATCAGGAGATCACCAACGCGGTGATGCTCATCGTGGCCGCCATCGCCTTCTCCGGAGGGCTGACCGGGTCGGTTCGTTCAGGCTCCGAACGGCTCATGGCCAAGCTCCGACCGCAGACCGGCGACGACATCGACCGGCCGGGTTCCGGCTTCGCCATGGACACCGTCGTCGATGCCACCGAGGGTTCGCGGGCTAGTCGGCGGCCAACGACCGGCACCGCCCCGGCTACATCGGCTACTCCGGAAACGTCTCCGGTGGCGGGCTCGCTTTCACCGTCGGCGGAGACAAAGCGATGACCGAAGTGACCTCATCAACAACGACCGACGATCGATCCGACGCCATCACCAGCGCAACGATGGGTCCTCCACAGCTCGAGGTCTCCGGCTGCACCGTTCGCTACGGCGGCGTGTACGCCAACACCGATGTCAGCCTCAGCCTCTACCAAGGTGAGTTGTTGGGCCTGATCGGCCCCAACGGCGCTGGCAAGTCCTCCTGCATCGATGCCATCTCTGGCTTCGTGGCATTGGAGAGCGGTTCGGTCAAACTCGCAGGCGAGGCGATTCACCACCTGAGCGCGCCGGAGCGGGCTCAACTCGGCCTGAGTCGAACCTTCCAGTCGCTCGATCTCTTCGAGGACCTCTCGGTGGCCGACAATCTGGCGGTCTCGCGTCGAAACGACCCGTGGCTTTCGCTGTTTAGCGACGCCTTTCGGCCGTTGCGACGCAACAGGCGCGATCCGGTGGTGGCTGACACCCTCGATCGCTGCGGCATCGGTGGACTGGCCGAGCGTCGGCCGAGCGAGCTGTCCCACGGACAACGCAACCTGGTGGCTCTGGCCCGAGCCCTCGCCAGCGAGCCCAAGGTGCTCCTGGTCGACGAACCGGCGGCCGGGTTAGACGACAAGGAGAGCGAAGCTCTCGGATCCCTCCTTACTTCGCTCACCGCCGACGGACTGAGCATCCTGTTGGTCGACCACGATATGAGCCTGGTGATGGGGGTGTGCGACCGGCTGACCGTGCTCGATTTTGGCAATATCATCGCCGAAGGACTACCCGCCGAAGTGAGAGCCAACCCCGCGGTGCGGGACGCGTACCTCGGAGCACCGGGGGCTGAACCCGAGGTGGATTCCGGGTCGGCGCTCAACGACAGAGCGCTCAACGACACAGCACACAACGACTCATCCGACCCGGCTGCTGACCAGGTGGGGACATGAGCAGGGCCACCAACGTGCTTGAGACACGGGGTCTACGAGCGGGCTACCGCGGCATCGCGGTGGTCCACGACCTTGACCTCACTGTTGCCGCGGGCGAAGTGGTGGCCTTGCTCGGCGCGAACGGTGCCGGGAAGACCACCACCATGGCCACCATCGCCGGCCTGGTCCCCAAACTGGGCGGCGAGATTTGGCTCGATGGCCGCGCTATCAACCACCGCCGACCCCACAAGATGGTGAGCCGTGGCCTGGGCTATGTCGCTGAGGACCGAGGTCTCTTCAGCCAGCTGACCGTTGGCGAGAACCTTCGGCTCGGGCTGGCTCGGGGCCAACGGCGAGGAGGATCACGCCGAGCCCGAATCGACGAAGTGCTTGGGGTGTTTCCCGCACTTGAGCCGCTGCTCGGGCGACCAGCTGGCCAACTCTCCGGCGGAGAACAACAGATGCTGGCCATCGCCCGCGCCATGCTGGCCGAACCCAAGGTGCTGATGATCGACGAGATGAGCCTGGGTCTGGCGCCGCTCATCGTGCAGTCACTGCTGCCGGTGGTTCGATCGGCGGCTGATCGTGGGGCTGGGGTACTACTGGTTGAACAGCACGTTCCGATGGCGCTTGAAGTGGCCGACCGGGTGATCGCCATCAGTCGCGGCCGCCGCGAGCTCGAGGTGAGCGCCGCCGAGGTTCGGGCTAACCGCGAGCTGATCGAGGACGCCTATCTAGGTCGATCCCACCAGGACTAAGCTCCCACCAGGTAGCTAGTCGTTGGCTCCGGTGGTCTTCCAGGGCCGGGGAAGCTTGGCGGTTAGCGCTGGGCGCTCACCATTTCCGATGGCGCGGTTGCTGCGATCGGCTTTCGCGGGCTTGCCGCGGCGAAGACGGCGGCGGTTGCGGACGGTCACAAAGCCGCACAGGGAGTAGGCCTTCACCATCACGCGCGGGGCGCCCGGGGGAGTCGGCCCTTTGGGCCGGTGGCTACGGCTACCAAGGATGGCCAGACCCGACATATCGGTTTCGACGTTCTCGGGGACGACCACGTCGACGTGGCCAAAAAAGGCGAAGGCCCGAATCACCATCTCCGAATCGACAATCTCGGCTTCGGTGAGGTCGAACCGGGTGGTCCCCCCAACCGAGATGGCATTGGTGAGCGGGGCGGGCCGGAAGTGGCCCTGCTGGCGGCCGGCGCCGAGTATGCCCATCACCCACTTCGACGATCGGGGCCCAGGGGTGGAAACGCGCACCGGTTGGGTCTCGGGCAGATCGGTCGGAAGATCGTCGAGCAGCTTCACCAACTCGGACCGGACGCGGGCGTTGTAGGCCAGCGCACTGCGGGCTTCAAACTCGGCCAGCGTCAGATGGCCGTCGTTGCTTGCCTCGCGCAGCCGCAGAATGACCTCGTTGCGTTCGGTATCGCCAACCCGAACCTCGCTGGTGAGGTCGAGTTCGCTGTAGAGGTCCACTTCAGTGCTCGTTGAAGTGTCATACCCGGCGACCGCGCCGGGGCCATTTGGATTGTCCAGCGAGTCTGCGCTGCCAGCACCAAAACCAGTCATCACCCCCATTCTGGCGAATTCCGGAGCGTTTCGTGGTCACGAACCAAAAACAGTCGCCATCACCAGGCGTGCGGTCCCCAAAAACCTCCGGAAACGGCAGCGAGTATTTCCTAAGAGCGTCCCAGGACCGTCCTAGCGGAGCTCCTGTACTGCGGCGATGGTGTCGGCCTGATCGGGGGTTTTGTCGGAGCGGTAGTGCTTCACCCGGGCGAAACGGAGGGCCACGCCGCCGGGATAGCGGGTTGAGGTCTGCACCCCGTCGAGAGCAATTTCCACCACCAACTCAGGGCGAACGTGGACTACGTGTCCATTTCGGTGGGTCTCGCGAGCCAGCAACTCCTTGGTCTGCCACTCAAGCAGCTGATCGGTCAGCCCCTTAAACGTCTTTCCGACCATCACAAACCCGCCGTCGGAATCGCGGGCGCCGAGGTGGAGGTTCGAGAGCTTCCCTCGGCGACGGCCAGAACCCCACTCCACCGCAATCACCACCAAATCCAGGGTGTATACCGGCTTTACTTTGCGCCAGGCCTTGCCCCGACGACCGGCGGCGTAGGTGCTGTCGAGCCCCTTCACCATGGCTCCCTCGTGGCCGGCGGCAACCGCGTCGGCAAAGAAGCGATCGGCCTCGGCCGGATCATCTGTTGAGATCGCCGGGATGCGATGGTCTCCGGCTACACGCTCCAACTGCTCCAGTCGGGCCGAGAGCGGTTCGTCGATCAGATCGACTCCATCGACATGAAGACAGTCGAAGAAGAACGGCCGCAGCATCGACTGCCAGTCTTGTTCCTCCGCCAAATCGGCGACAGTTGCTTCGCCACCGCCACCGCTGTTGCTGGGTTTGTCGCCATGGTCGGTCTCGACAGCCCCGGCATGTGAATCGGCATCAGTATCGTTGTCGGTGCGGCGGTCCCGCCCCAGACGACTCATCGTGTTCTGAAATGCCTCAGGTCGATCCTGATCATCGAGGGCCAGCGTCTCCCCGTCGAGCACCACCGAGTCGACTGGGAGGGCCCGAGTCACCTCGACCACCTGGGGAACCCGGTTGGTGATGTCGTTCAGGTTCCGCGTAAAGACCGTGACCTCATCACCACGCCGATGGACCTGGATGCGAGCGCCATCAAGCTTCCATTCAACGGAACATTGGCCGAGTTCGGAAACTGCGGCACCAGCCGACTCC
>CALAML010000285.1 GCA_937925845.1 uncultured Acidimicrobiales bacterium
GAGGCGGGCGCTGAAGGGCTGGCCATCGAACTTCTTGCGATCGTGGTCGTCGCGTTCGAAGGTGGTTTCGCCCTGATCGGCCCGGGGGCCACGATCCTGGGCCGAGTAATAGAGGTCGGGCTCGACCAGCACCACAGCACGGGCCCCGTTGTCCTTCGCGGCCCTTGCGATCAGGAGGTTACGCATGGCGAGGCTGTTGCGGCTCATGGTGCGGTTGGTGGTGCTCACGATCACCACCGTCCGGCCCTCCAGATGCTCACCGATGGCACCAAGATCATCTTCGTCGGAGATGAAGCGGGGGCAGAACTCGGTGTTGGCGAACATCTTCATACTGATCAGATCGGCGATGTCCTCCGACTGACCGAGGGTGTAGGCCACGTCGATGGCAAACGGATCATCGGAAAAGTTGCTGACGATGATCACGTTCTGGTCAGGGCTCGGTGGGGTCACTACCTGGTGTTTAGCAGGTCGGCCACGCCGTCGGTTTGGACCGCGTTCTCGCTGAGGTCACCCGCCGACGCAGGGTGGAGCGGAAAGGTGCCTTTTGGTCGGTTGGGCGGCTGGCATGTGTGGTCGATTGTGATTGTGATCACACGGCGCCGAGCCGGGTTTGGGGTGGTGTGACGGATATCTGAAATGTTTAAGCACTCCGATAACGACTCTTTGGCCAAATGGGCCTACAGTCATGTTTGTGGGCCTCTCTGACCCGTTGTTGCAACTCGCTCATGGCGAGCGAGAGCTGGAAAGAATCGACGCGGTCCTCCGTAGTTCGGTGGAAACCGGCGACGAGTTTCTTACCCAGGTCGCCAGTCACCTGATCCTCGCCGGCGGCAAGCGCCTTCGGCCCCTGTTCAGCGCGGCCGCATTCTCGGTGATGGACCCGCCCGATGGAGCCTCCGACGACGCGATCAAGGGCGGCGTGGCCGTCGAACTGGTGCAGGTCGGCTCGCTCTACCACGACGACGTCATGGATGAGGCCGACATGCGCCGCTCGGTCGACAGCGTGAACGCCCGCTGGGGCAACCTCACCGCCATCCTGGCTGGCGACTTCCTGCTCGCCAAAGCTTCGGAGATCGCGGCCTCGCTCGGGGTTGAGGTGGCTGGCCTGTTGGCTTCGACGATCGGCCAACTCTGTGAGGGCCAGGTCATCGAACTGCAGGACGTCTTCAACCCGGGCCGCACCATGGACCGCTACCTCCGCTCGATCGACGGGAAAACTGCAGCGCTGTACGCCACCGCCTGTCGCATCGGCGGCATCGTGGCCGATCTGCCCCGCCCCCAGATCGACGCTCTCACCGCCTACGGCCACAGCTTCGGCATGGCCTTCCAAGTGGTGGACGACGTACTGGACACCGTCGCCACCGAGGAACAGCTGGGAAAGCCGGCCGGACACGACCTGATCGAAGGCGTCTACACACTGCCGGTGCTGCACAGCCTTGAAGGGCCGGATGGCGCCGAACTCAAAGGCCTGCTCGGCGGGCCACTTGAGCCCGCCGCCTTCGACACGGCAATCGGCATCGTCCGCAGCGGAGATGGCGTGGCCAAGGCCCTCGTCACCGCCGACGAGTACGTCAGCGACGCCATCGACGCGATGAGCAGCTTCCCCGACAACCCGGTGACCTCAGCGCTGAAGGACACGGCCCAACTGGTGGTTGAACAAGCCCGCCAGATCACCGCCGCGGCGTAGCCGACACGCACAAGTTCGTCGCAGCACTGCCACTCAGGATGCGCACCCGTGCCATTGCGGGAAGGCACTTTGCGCCATCGCCCAGTATTCACCCGCCGGTCGCCTCAACAGCCCGATAGTCGCTGAACGAGCCTCCGGCACCGGTCTCGACTCGTTAGCGGCGCACTCGCTCTGGCGCCCGACCCGCATGTCAAGAACGCGGCGACGGGCGACGAATCGGGCAAGCTGGAGCCATGGTTTCGCCCCCCACTGTCGCCGAGATCGAGCCTCGGCCCGGCTACGCGCCCTTGGATCGCAGCCTGCTGTGGGGCGTGGCTGTCTTTCGGGTTGCCGCCTGGATCTGGATGGCGATCGCCGCCGCGGTCTCCTGGCGCCGTTTCGACCACGCCTACAGCGCGGCGGCACTCGTGGTGGCAGCGCTGGTGATCACCGCCGGCGCCATCGTGATCCTCCGACGTCACCAGGATCCGGCGCTGCTTCAGCTACCGATGCTCGTGACCGAGCTGGCGGTGGCGTGCCTGCTGCTTGGAGCTGACAGCTGGGTCTACCAGGACGGCCGACCGCTCTCACTGGCGTCGGCGTGGCCGGTGGCTGGAGTACTCGCCGCCGGCATGGCCTGGGGCTGGCGGGGCGGTCTGGCCGCTGGCCTCCTCATGGGTGCCGCCCGAGTAACCGGTGTGATCCTGGACGAAGGCACGGGCGGCGAAACCTTCGTCTTTGCTTCAACCACCGTGCTGTACGTGATGGCCGGGGTCACTGCAGGCTTCTCGATGGTGCGCCTCCGAGAGGCGGAAGAACGGATCGCCTCAACCCGAGCCCGTGAAGAAGTGGCCCGCACCCTGCACGACGGTGTGCTGCAAACCCTGGCCGTGGTGCAGCGCCGCAGCACCGACGACGAACTGGTGAAGCTGGCCCGCGACCAGGAGCGCGATCTTCGCAGCTACCTCTTCGCTGGCCCCGGAACCACGAACGCCCTACTCGTCGATGAGCTCGACGACCGGGTGCGCAAGTTTGAGGCCACCCACCAGGTGAGGACCCAGCTCGTGGTAGTGGAACAGCCAGAGGAGACGCCACCCGAAGTGGTGGGTGCCATCGCCGGAGCGGTGTCGGAAGCCCTGACCAACGCGGCCAAACACTCCGGCGCCACCGCAATAACCGTCTTCCTCGAACCCGGCGACGACGACTCACTCTTCTGCTCCGTCAAAGACAACGGCAGCGGCTTCGACCCGGCTTCGGTGACCGAAGGGGTCGGGCTGTCGAAGTCAATCCGAGGCCGGATGGCCGAAGTCGGCGGCCACGTAGAAATCGACAGCCGACCCGGACGCGGCACAGAAGTGCGACTGCGGGTGGCCAACCACTAGCAGGCTGGGCGACATGCCGCAGCAAGCCAGATCCTCCGCTCAGATTCTTCAACCGGAAACGGGTGATGGGTCAATGAATATGAGCCCACACCTCAGGAGGAGCAAGCGGTTGAACCGGGCATGCGTTTCCAGAGCACAGAGCGCATTTCATGTTAGGGCCATCGCGAGAAGCTGGCGACGGAGCCAACCACCGTGCACGGCACCTCTTGCACACCGGCGTGTCCGCAGGCCGCTCATTAAGATCACTCTATGAGTCTCGATCGAACCGCACTGGTCGCAGCCGCAAGCGCGGCCACGGGACTGGACGACTTCGATGGCGACGGGTGGCAGGAGGGCCTCGACCGGTTAGTGCATTCGCTGCTCAACGAGTCCAACCTCAACGAGCTTGGTCACGCCGTCGCTGAGTCACAGATCACCACGGCGCTCACCACGCGGTTACGGATTATCGACTGGCATCGCAACCACCCCGAGATGGCCGACTCGCCGGTGGCGGCGCCGATCATGATCCTGGGCCAGCCACGGACCGGCACAACGATCCTGTTCGACCTCCTCGCCCAGGATCCCGGGCTGCGGGCACCGCTCACCTGGGAGGTGTCCGATCCCGTTCCCCCACCGCAGACCGCCACCTACGACAGCGACCCGCGTATTGCCGTATCGGAGGCAACGACCGGGGCGAGCGAAGCGATCATCCCGGGTTTTCAGGCCATTCACCCCAGTGGGGCGCGGCGAGCTCAGGAATGTGTGGCGATCACCGCCGGCGACTTCAAGAGCCTGCAGTGGCCGACCGTGTTTCGATCCCCGAGCTACGCGCGGTGGCTTATCAACGACGCCGACCTGACTTCGGCGTACCGCTATCACAAGCAGTTTCTCCAGGTGCTGCAAGCCGAACACCCGGCAGAGCGGTGGATCCTCAAGACGCCCGCCCACCAATGGCACCTGGCCGAAATGTTCGCCGCCTACCCCGACGCCACCATCATCCACACCCACCGTGACCCGCTCAAGGTGGTGGCATCGGTGTCATCGCTGATGTCGGTGCTCCACAAACTGGGAACCGACGAGCCGAACCTTCCCGAGATCGCCGAGGAATGGATCGACTACCTGGTTGAGGGCAACAATCGCGCGGTGACGGCGCGCCACGATGGCACCGTGGCCGACGAGCAGGCGATCGATGTGGCCTTCGCGGATCTCATGACCGACACGTTCGCCACGATCGGCCAGATCTATGAACAACTCGGCCGGCCCTTTACCCCGGAAGCCGAAGCGGCGATGCGTCAGTTCCTGGAGGACAATCCCCGCGACAAGCACGGTAGGCACAAGTACACGTTTGCCGCGACCGGCCTTGACCTTGACGCGTCGCGGGCGCGAACCGCCAGCTACGAGGACCACTTCTCGGTACCTCAGGAAATCCTTCCCGCCGAATAGAAGGTCAGGCGTCT
>CALAML010000286.1 GCA_937925845.1 uncultured Acidimicrobiales bacterium
CTCCACCGCCGACCACGAGGCGAACTGGGCGTAGGCCTCATCCATCACCAGCAGCGCCCCGGACTCCGCGGCAAGGGCGGCAACCTCGCGCACCAGTTGCGGCTCCTCGACCCGACCGGTCGGGTTGTTGGGTGAACACAGGAACACCACGTTTGGCAGCTCGCGGCGCATGGCCCCAAGGAAGTCATCAGCCGACACCGTGAAGTCAGCATTTCGCTCCACCGTTACCACCTCGGTACCGGTGATCCGCGACAGGTGACTGTGCAGGGCGTAGGTGGGCTCAGCCACCAGCGACTTGCGCCCCGGACCGCCGAAGGTCAGCAACAGCGTCTGCAGCACCTCGTTCGAGCCGTTGGCACAAAAGATGTTCTCGGCTCCCAGGTCGAGTCCTGTCGCCTCCGCCCGGTCGCGGTGATAGGCGGCCAGACCCGAGCGCAGCCCGGTGGCGGCGCGATCCGGATAGCGGTGCCAGTCGATGTCGGCGACCGCATCAGCCAAGGCCCGGCGAAACTCCTTCGGCGGCGGTTCCGGAGCCTCGTTGGTGTTGAGCCGCACCGACACCTCGACCTGAGGCGAGTGATACCCCTCGAGCGCGGCAAGATCGTCGCGAATGACCGGCCGACTCATGAAGACCCGTCACCCTCTCCAGCGGTGCCGACTTCGGTGATGCCTCGGAGGCGGACCGACTGGGCGTGACAGTCCAGGCCTTCCACATCGGCGAGCACCGCCACGTGCGGCCCCAGACGGTCGAAGGCGGTCTGGTCGACCCGCACGATGTGCAACGGCTTCGAGAAGTCCTCGGTGGTGAGCGGCCCGGCGAACCGGGCGGTGCCGCTGGTGGGCAACACGTGGCTCGGTCCGGCGACGTAGTCACCGAGTGACGCCGGCGCCAGCGGACCCAGAAACACCTCACCCGCGTGGCGAACCAGGTCGACCAGGGCGTCGGGGTCGTCGCACATCAACTGAAGGTGCTCCGGCGCGATGCGGTTGGCCACTTCGATGGCAGCTTCCGGATCGTCGACCAACGCCACAAAACCTCCGGTCGACAGCGTCGAGCGAATGTCGTCGGCCCGCAACGCTTCGGTGGCGATCTTGTCGATACGTTCGGTGACGGCGTCGGCCACCGCTTCATCCCAGGTCACGAGCCAGGCTTGACCACCGGGGCCGTGTTCGGCCTGGACCACGATGTCGATGGCGGCGAAATCGACCGGTGTGCTGGCGTCGGCCACCACCACGATCTCCGACGGACCGGCGAAGCTCGATGGCACCCCGACCAGGCCGGCCACCTCGCGCTTGGCCACCGCCACATACACATTGCCGGGACCAACGATCACATCAACGGGCGGAATCGATTCAGTGCCGTAGGCCATGGCGGCCACCGCCTGAGCACCACCGCAGGCGTAGACCGCGTGGGCGCCGGCGATGTGGGCCGCAGCAAGGGTTTCGTCGGGCAGTTTGCCATCGGGCCCGGGGGGCGAACACAACACCACCTCGGGCACACCGGCTACCCGGGCGGGCACCACGGTCATCAGCACGGTCGACGGATACGAGGCTCGACCACCGGGTACATAACAACCGGCCCGGTCCACCGGGCGCCGGGTACCGGTGACGGTAAGGCCGTCGCTGCGGAACTCGTGATCAGCCGTGAGCTGGCTCTGGTGGAACGCCTCGACGTTGGCCGCAGCAAATTCAAGTGAGGCCCGAACCTGCGGATCGATTCGCTCCACCGCGGCGGCAACCTCGGCCGGATCAACAACCAGACTGGGCGGAGCGCCGTCGAATCGGGCGGTGAGCTCCAGCACCGCAGCATCACCGCCGGAGCGGACCGACTCGATAATCTCGCGCACCGCCTCGACCGGTTCGTCACCGCTGGAGTGGGCCCGGGGAAGATGGTCGCGAACGTCGCTTCCCTTCCCTCGTAAATCAACCCGTGTGAGCAAGCTCTCCATCGACCCAATCTACCGCTGGTACCGGCGGCCAAGTCATCCGAATAACGGCCGACGGCGCCTGCCTTGGCAAAACCGCCTCTCGACACTAAACAGAGACAGATGTCGACCAGCCGAGCACAGCTCAACTCGCTGACCAACCGCCTGGAGACGATCCAGAGCGAACTGGCTGACGCAGCCCAGGATCTCGACCTCGACGGACGCGACGACATCGGTCGAGAAATCCATGAACTCGAGCGCTCGATGGCGGTGGCAGCCAGACGACTTCGCCGCGTCGTCAAGAACCTGGACTGACAGAACCGGCACCAGACGACCGGAACCCGACGACTCGAACGAGACAGTCGGAACTGTCGGTGCTGAGCATGAGTTTTGTGCTGAGCGCCGGCTTTTGCGCTTTTGACCCAGGGACCGCTCCGAATTCCACCACCGATAGTGGTTTTTTCATTCTTCCTAGAATCACGTTCATGGAGTTTGAGAAATGGGTCGGATCGACAGTTATCGCCCAGCCTTGAGATGGTCGTGGGCGACGCTGACCGACCCTGGGAGCGGCTCGATCGACCGGCAACTCCGTGATCGATTCCGAGGGCCAACGCGGGCAAAATTCGATCGCCACCGCCATGTCACAGATGTTGTCTGTGTGGGTGAATACAACTGTTGCCATCCATCAACTACAACAGGGACAACACCAGCAACAGCGAAGGACCGACCCCAGCAGCCCAAAAAGAAATCCGGCGCCCTCCGAGGAGAGCGCCGGACGGCGACACTGGGCGGCGGATCCCTATGTCGCCAGGTACCAGGTGGCGGGTTCCTGGTATGGCGCAAACGTTAACCCGATTCACTCCGCTTGACAGCGTTCGTGTGAAAACTCTTTGGGTAAATCTCCTCATTCGCCCACTATGAGTGGGCTTCAGGACAACCTGACCGCAGAATGTGCCCGCAAGACCACATAACGGGCGCCTTGTCCGAGTTGCACCCCTGTGTGCCCTACTTCGGAGGGAAAGTGGCGGCGTAGTCCATGCCGATGCTCACCCAACGCCGCAGCTCGCGTTTGGTGGCCAGGCCGGCGGGGGGCACTCGTATCCATCCCCGCATCGGGCGACCCCGCATCTCGACCTGTACAACCCCATCTTCGGCTAACAGCCGATCGGTGTCGCTTGGATCGGTCCGCACCATCAAACCGCCAGCGCCGCTAACCGCCACGCCCATATGGCCGCCGACCAGAAACGCCAGACCACCAAACATCTTCTTCTGGTCTACGCCTGGTTCCTCACCGATGAGGTCGTCGACTCGTGCGGCAAGCTTCTCGTCGAAGGCCATTGGCCGATCCTAGGAGAGCGTTCGCCAGCCGGCTCCGATGGCGAAGTCTTCGGCCATCCGATGGGCCTCGGCAACTTCGGCTGCCGGCTTCACTGAG
>CALAML010000287.1 GCA_937925845.1 uncultured Acidimicrobiales bacterium
CCCAGTTCTTCCGCTCGGCCGACCTCACCAAGGCCCTCGACGTTCTCGCCGAAAACTACGACCTGATCCTGCTCAACGGCCCCCACTTCCCCGGTTCAGGCCACGTCCAGGCCCTGGCCCGCGAGTCCAGCTACACGGTGCTCACCGTCAACGACAACGCCAGCGACTCCGACCTGGAGCTGGTTCGCCAACGAGCCAACCTGCTTCAAGGAAACATCGCCGGCCTGGCCGTTTCACACCATCAGCGTCCATGGTGGCGTCCGGCTGCGGTCGATGCCCTGATGGGCAAGGTCAAGAACATCACCAACCGATAGTTCGGGCTACAACATGACCACGCTGTCACCACCAGCGCCGACCGACGCTCCGGAGCTGCTCCGGAGCCGAGCCGACGACGTTGACAAAACCCGATCGGTCACCCGCTCCTCAGCGCGGCGCACCATCAGCTTCGAGCGCTGGCTTCGCTACCTGGCCATGGGCGGCCTTACCCTGCTGATCTTCCTGGTGCCCTGGGAAGACCAGATCTGGCAACCCGGTGAGGCCCGCCTTTCCCGCTTTGCCGGCTTTGGTGCCGCGGTGCTGTGTGGCCCGGCCCTGTTCTTCCATGGCCGCCGCCACAAATTCCTCGACGTCCACTACCTGGCTCTGCTCTATGGCTTTGCGGTGGCGCTCTCGACCCGCTGGAGCCCAGCCGAAGACGCCACCGCCCACGCCTTCACCACGTTCCAGGTGATCGTGATGATGTGGCTGATCTGGGAGTTTGTCGACACCAAACGCAAGGTGCAGCTGGCGATGTTCGCCTGGATCTGCGGTGCGTTTGTGAATGTGGTCGCCGTCTCCTATCAGTTCCTGGTGATCAAAGAACCGACCGACGGCCTGTTCGACCGCTACACCGGCGGCGAGTTCGCTGACCCGAACGATGTGGCCTCCATCATCGCTGTCACCATCCCGATGGTTTGGTACCTGGCCAACACCCTCAAGAACCCACTGATTCGACTCGGACTGCTGGCCTACATTCCCCCGGCCATCTTTGGCACGGTCATTACCGGGTCACGCGGCGGCTTCTTTATCCTCGCCGTCTCTCTCATTGTTCTGCCGCTCACCATCGGGGCCCTGCGAGTGCCCCTGCGGGTGGTCATTGTGGCCCTCATCGGCGTGGGTGCGGTCCTGGCCCCCGGCCTCCTCCCCGAAGAACAGCTCAGCCGAGCCCTCAACGAAGAAGAAGTGATTCTGAGAGGCCCCAACACCGACCCCACCAGCGGTCGAGGTGAACTCTTCAGCGAAGCCCTCAACGGTTTCGCCAAAAACTGGCAAAAGGGTGTGGGGGCCGACGCCTCGGAGAACTATCTACTCGAGAACACCCGATTTACCGCAGGGTTCGGAGCTCACAACACTCCGGCCAACATCGCCCTCCAAACCGGCCTGCTCGGCCTGGTGCCGTTCACGCTGATGATTGTGGCCATCGGCTGGCGCACCCTCAAAGGGGCACTGTTTCAACGCCGAATTGCTATCGGGCTCTTCCTGGCCACCTTCGCCATGATGATGCCGGCCCACATCGAGGCCACCAAACGGCTCTGGATCCTTTTTGGCCTCATTCTCTGTGTGGCGACCCACGCAGCGGTCGACGGTCGGAAACAGCGGAACTGAGCCACCAGACGCAACATCCCTTGAGCGAAATTCAGCTTGACCCCTAGCACCACTGACCATCTGCCCGCAAGGGCGTGGCCTAAGCAAATTCCCGTCTCGAAATGTTGCCCACTGCGCTCTACAGTGGAGCTTTCGACCAGCGGGCGGACCCAGGAAGCGCATGGCGTACGACGATTACCTTGAAGAGCGGCAGGACGAACTCGACCTGCGCGACTACGTCGCCATCGTGCGACGCCGGTGGCCGATAATCGCCGGCACCTTTTTGGCCCTGACGCTTGCTGCGCTGGTGTTCTCGCTCCTGCAGCCAAAGCGCTACACCTCCACCGCTGAAGTGCGCATCAACATCACCGCACTTTCCGACGCCAACTCGGCCCAGATCGGCCGCAACGTCGAACGCATCATCGAAAACGAACTCACCGCTATCCGTGGCGATGCGGTGATTGCCGATGCCCTTGAAGAAAGCGGCCTCGAAGGAACGGTTTCGGTCTCGGCCGACTCCGATACCAACGAGACCATGTCGATCCGAGCCACTTCGGACTCGCCGGCAAACGCAGCAGCCCTGGCCAACCAGATGGTCGAGAGCTACGAAAACGTTCGAGGCCAACAAATCATCGCCGAGAACCAGGCTCTGGCCGACCGGTCCCAGGCCCGGATGGATCGGCTGACCGAAGAACTTGAAAACCTCGACCGCAACTCGGTCGACTACCGCAGTAAAGAAGCGGCTCTGGGCCAGGAAGCCCGCGACCGTGAAGAGTTCATCCGCCGCACCGAATTGGCAACCGATGGTGTTGCCAACGTCAACCGGGTAGCGGTCGAAAGCTCTGGCCCCAGCTCACCCAAGCCGCTGCGCAACACACTGCTCGCTGGCGTGTTGGGCCTGCTCGGCGGTATCGGCATCGCCTTCCTGGTCGACTACTTCGACGACTCGATCCGCGATGGTGAAGAACTCGGCGCCGCCACCCAGGGCGTGCCAACCCTGGCGGTGCTTCCCACGCTTGAGGCCCGCCACGCTGCCGAAGACATTATCGCCCTCTCCAGCCCCGATTCCCGAGCGGTTGAAGCCTTCCGAGCACTACGCACCTCGGTGCTGTTCCTCGATGTTGACGGCGACAAACGAGCCATCATGGTGACCAGCCCGCTCCAGGGCGACGGCAAGTCCACCACCATCGCCAACCTGGCAGTGCTACTGGCCAAGTCGGGCAAGAAGGTGGCCCTGCTCGACCTCGACCTGCGGCGGCCCCGCCTCCACAACCTGTTCGGCATTACTGGCGACACCGGCTACACCACGGTGGTCACCGGCCAAACGCCACTTCGCGATGCCATGGTCCCAATCTCCGACGCTGGCACCCTGTGGGTACTGCCCGCCGGACCCAAGCCACCAAACCCATCCGAGCTCCTTGGCTCGATGCGCACCGCAGAGCTGATTCAGCGCCTGCGACCACAGGTGGACATCCTGTTGGTCGATACTGCTCCGGTACTGCCGGTAACCGATGCCCGCGTGGTGTCGCCGTTGGTCGACGGCACCATCCTGGTAGTCAACGCCGATGCCTCCCGTCGAGCGGTCAAGACCGCCGGAGAGCTGCTGCGGGGCCACAACCTGCTCGGCACCGTGGTAAACCGAGCCGATGCTGGCGGACCTGGTGGCGGCGCCTACGGAGCCTACGGGTACGGATATGGCTACGGGTACGGATACGACGACGACACCACCAGCTCCACGGCCACCCCACTCGAGCGTTTCAAGGCCAAGCTCAAGCGTAAGAGGAAGAAGTCGGCATCAACCGACTACGAGCTCGAGCCAGCCAGCTTCAACGGCAACGGCAACGGGTCGAGCGCCCGTCGCAACGGCGAGATCGACCTCGACGCCCTGGCCGCCAAAGGCAAAGAAGCGGTCAAGAAGTAGCCAAACCCGGCAAAGGTGAAACGGGTGTCTGACACCCGTTGCAGGTCGGTGGCGGCGGCCAGTTACAGGCGGCGGTAGCCGATCAACCGTCCTACCGACACCGCCAGGGCTTCGCGGCTGATCGAGCGCCAGGATGATTTGCGGTCGGTGGGGGCCACGTTGCCCTTCAGGCCCACATCGCTGGCGATGCCGGCCACCCGCAACGAGTGATACGGGTCGGACACCACCACCACGTCGTCGCGCCCATCGCGCCGCAGAAACCTGGCCGCCGCGGCCAGCGACTCCCACGAGTTGGTGCCATCCACTTCCAGCTGGATGCGGTCGTCGGGCACGCCACGAGCCCGGAGGTAGTCGTAGCTGGCCTTGGCCTCGGTGGTGGTGTCGCCCTGTTGGCGGCCACCGGTCACCACAATGACGGGCGCAACCTCGCCATCGAACAGCTCCACCGCCCGGTCGAGTCGGCCGGCAAGCACCGGTGACGGCACGCCGTTGTACTGAGCCGCCCCCATCACCACGATGGCATCGACCGGCTCCTCATCGCTCCAGGAAGTGGCATGCCAAACCTGGACAAAGCTGACAGCAAAGTAGGCCAGGCCAAGGGCGAATACGCCCAACAGCAACCGACGCACACTCCGCCAACGCACTTGTCGCACCTCCTGGCTTCCGGCTACTTCCATCGGCAGTTCACGGCCCGAATCGACCGAACCAGTCTCGCGCCAAGCCGCCTTCTAGGGCGAGCGCGAGCCTCGGCTTGAGCTTGGCGGTGTCGCCACATGCGAACAGCGGCGAGCGCGCTCGGCGACTCCCACTATGGATCTCATTGCTGAGGGCACCCGACAGCCAGGGCGCCTCGGCCACTAACCCAAACGGGTACTGGCCTGGTTGAGGCGGCGCAGAGTTTCCGCTCGCCCAACGGTGGTGAGGGCTTCCCACAGCGGCGGCCCAACCTGAGTGCCAAACACGCCCACCCGAACCACGCCAAACACGTCGCGCTTCTTGGCGTCGGCAAACTCTTCGGCCAGGGCATCGCCTTCGGCATAGAGCGTTTCGGTGGTCCAGACGGCATCGTCCACAGCATCAAGACGAGTTATGGCCGAAGCCAGCACCTGCGGTGCCGGTTCGAACTTCTCAAAGGCCTTGGTCCAGGACTTCTCATCCTCACGGGGCTCGGCCTCAAAGGCCCACGCCACCTGCTCGGTGATGTTGTCCATCGTCTTCACCCGGCCCTGAGCCATCGGCGCCACCTCGGCAAACACCTCCGCACTAAAGCGCTCGGCGGGCCACGGCGGCGCACTGTCGAGGAACGGCGTAGCCCGAGCCACAAACTCTTCCGCCGACAGCTCCCGGATATAGGTGTCGTTGAAGTGGGTCAGCTTCTTGATGTCGAACGCAGCCGGAGCCTTGTTCACGTCGGCCAGCTTGAACAGCTCGATGATCTCGGTGATCGGGCGGATCTCCACCTCGTCGGGCGGACCCCAACCCAGGGTGGCCAGATAGTTGGTCATGGCCTCGGCCAAAAAGCCACGATCGCGGTAGTCGGCCACGTTTACGTCGTCACGCCGCTTCGACAGCTTCTTGCGCTGATCGTTCACGATCAACGGCAAGTGGGCGTACTCCGGCTCATGCTCATAGCCAAGGGCTCGGCGCAACAGGATCACCTTCGGCGTGGTGTTCACCAGGTCTTCGCCCCGGATCACATGGGTGATCTCCATCTCGGAATCATCGACGGCGTTGGCCACCAAGAACATTGGCACACCGCTCGAACGCACCACCACAAAATCCTCGAGGTCGGCGCAGGCGAAGGAGACCTCACCACGAATGGTGTCGATCCAACTCACGGTGCCCTCATCGGGGGTGCGGAAGCGCACCACCTTGCCCGGCTCCGCGGTCAGGCCACGGTCACGGCAATGACCGTCGTAGCCGGCACCACCGGCGGCCTTGGCCCGAGCCTGCACCTCTTCCTGGGTGCAATCGCACGCATACGCCTGACCGCTGTCGGTCAGCTTCTGAGCGGCGTCGCGGTAAAGGTCGAAACGGTCCGATTGGCGCACCGGCTCCTCATCGGGCTCAACGCCCAACCATGCCAACGAATCAAAGATGGCGTTGGTGAGCTCCGGCTTTGAGCGGTCGACGTCGGTGTCTTCGATCCGCACCAGAAACAACCCGCCCGTGGAGCGGGCGAAGATCCAGTTGAAGAGGGCCGAGCGGGCCGAACCCACATGGAGATAGCCAGTCGGCGCAGGAGAAAAACGGGCTCGGGTTGGCGGTGTGGTCACGCGGCGTCGCTTGTGTCGGCCAGCACGGTGGCGGGCCAGTCCTCGATCCAAGCCTTCTCAATCTGGCTTGGGGTAAGCCGCAACAGGTCATCGGGCACCCCTTCGGTCACGTGATGACGAGCCATCGGGTCGTGGCTGTGAGAGACGCCACTGAAACGCCAGCCCCGCTCGGCCACCAACTCCTCGGGCGGATCCTCGGTGAGGAACCCCCATACCAGCAGGCCCACCCGCAGATCGTGAACCACAGGGGCCCGGCCAAAGAGCGAAGCCCGCTGCAACGCCACCTGGGAAGCACCGGCAAGGGCATCCTCCTCGTGTTCGCCCGGCGCCAGGAAAATCTTGCCCTTAAACAGGTTGGCCAGCTTCAGCACAAACCCCTGGTCGGGGCCCTGGCTG
>CALAML010000288.1 GCA_937925845.1 uncultured Acidimicrobiales bacterium
AGCCGCAGGTGAGAGTGACCTTGCCGGTGCGCCCTGACGTTCGCTCCACTTCGGTCACGGCCCAGCGGTTCCAGTCACGGCGCTTGACCAAAATCGTTCGCACGCGGGCATCCCTCCGGTTGAGATGGCGCTGAATCCGATGAGGCCGACCGGTGAGCATCATGGTCGTGGCATGCAGCAGCGGACGTTCGGTGATGTCGACGTGATCCGCACATGCCCCGACCAACAGCTGGAGCTCACGACAGAGGGCGGGGGACAGGTTGTCGCCCAGCTCGGTATTGGCCAACCCGGCGCACGGGTCCCCTTCCTCCCAGTCGCGGTCAAAGACGCTGTGAGCAGAGCCCAGATTCGGTCGCATGGCCCAGCACAGACCTCTTGTTGTGAGGAGCCAGCGGTCACCGACCCGTTGGGCCTCGAGCCGGCTGATCGTCGGAGATCGCCAGCTGTCGCCGCGCACGTTCAGGGTCAGCAGGTCGGCGTGACCCAGCGCCAGCCGTGCCCTGCTGGCCACGTTGGGGCGGGTTCGGCCGCTGGCGGCCTCACGGCGAAGCAACTGGAGGAGATGCATGCCCTGCTCCGGGTCGGCCAAGGCCGTCGCGGCAACGTCGAGGCCGTGGTCGGGACTGAGCGCGTGCAGTGCCGCTTCCTCGGCGGCGGCGGTGTAGTCCGACATGTTTCTTAGTTGGCATGGATGGTGCAGACCGGCGATCTTCACCCCGGGCCCTTGTTGCCAGAAGTCCGCGACGCGACGTTCGAGCATCTCGTCGCGGAGCTGATCGGTGAGGTCAACGGTGAAGGAATTGGGGAACTCGTCGGCGTCGCTGCGCTCAACGCCCGGTGGCGGTCCGGAGCCCCCGGCGTCAAGGTTGGCAAGCACGGCACCCAGGCTTCCGCTTCTGGTGTAGAGGCTGACTGGCGCCCTGCTCACACTGAGCACTTCCACTCGGCCAGTGACGACATCGACCTGGCACTGGCCGAACGGTGAGTTCAGAAGAACCGCCGACCGTCCGCACAGTCGGGCAAAGCGCTGCTCTACTCCATCAACGTTGATGACCCGAACCAACTCGATGGGTGCGGCCCGGTTCAGTTTGAATCGGTAGTTTTCGATGGGTAGGGCGAACCGGCCAGCCGCGGGATCGATCCCGCGCACATACGGTTGGTAGTCGTACCAAATCTCAAGTCGATCGGCGGGCGCCAGATCGGCCCACGTCAGCACTCCGTCGTCTGTC
Source organism: uncultured Acidimicrobiales bacterium (assembly GCA_937925845.1). Lineage (GTDB taxonomy): Bacteria > Actinomycetota > Acidimicrobiia > Acidimicrobiales > CALAML01 > CALAML01. The sequence goes on from CALAML010000288.1 coordinate 1,230, forward strand.
GAACATGACCCTTTCGAGGTTGTTCCGGGCCGTAACGGCGTCACCCGAACATCAACCTCGCCTCGAACCTCACCCGTTGCCGTTGTGAGGGGGAAGGTCCCGCGGCGACCGACCAGGTTGTCGTCCCACAGCTCGATCCCGTTCAGTTCGGTTCGGGCGATGGACTTGCCGACGATGAACTGGGCGTGGAGGTACCGGAATTTCTCTTTCGCGGACACGGTGTAGCGCATCCCGACTCTGCTCGTTGTGCTCGCGCCGGTGGTGGACTTGAACAACTGGATATCGGGAACCGGTCCCGGCCCGCGAAGGGCGGACCGAGCCTCTCCCGATTCCACCTCGGCGGGAAGGATGAGGACCTCAACCGCAAACAGCAGCACGCTGTTGTCACTGCCAAGCGGCTCGAGTTCAACCGGTTGCGACTGGTCGGCCGGGTCGGTCTGGGCGTCCGGATTGGTCTGGGCTTCGGCGGGCCCGCTCAGACCGGTGAGCCCGGCCAACCCCACCAGCGCCGATAGCGCCAGCACGATCAGGAATCGAGCCCGTTGGTTTGTGTCCGCCGTCTTCATCCGCCCACCTCTGTCGGTCACCACCGGTGGCAAGTAGCCACAAGCGGTCGTCTCGGGCTGGTGAACCTAGTAACGACTCTCAGCCAAGCGAATAGGCGGTTTGCCCCAAGGCATCCCAAAACCCTCAAAACAACGCCAGCCAGTAGGCGACTTTGCTCAGGTCCACGGAAAGGTCAGCCGATCGGTGGCTGCGAGCTGCTGACGACGACTGTCGCCTTGCGGTAAATCAGGCCTGCGGGCCAAGCGCATCGAGCGGTCCAGGCAGCGCAGCTGAGTTGTTTCAGCTGGCGAGGGACGAGCCAAAGCGAGAAAAAGTCCGCAGTGCGAAGTCGAGGAGCCTTGGAACCCTGCCGGTTCCTGGCGACGACTGTCGCCTTGCAGTAAATCAGGCCTGCGGGCCAAAGCGCATCGAGCGGTCCAGGCAGCGCAGCTGAGTTGTTTGAGCTGGCGAGGAACGAGCCAAACCGAGAAAAAGTCCGCAGCGCGGGTCGAGGAGCGCGGGAAGCCTGCGGGTTCCTGCGACGGATCCGGCCTTGCGGCAACTAGAGGGCGAGGTCAACGAGACGAAGTTCGAACCCCGGGGGCCTACCTCAGACGATGTTGTGAGCGCTAGCGAACAACTCGCCAAGTGAAGAGGGCCCCCTAGGGCCCGATGAACGACGCGGAGGGAGGGGGATTCGAACCCCCGGAGGCTTTCACCTCAATGGTTTTCAAGACCATCGCAATCGTCCGCTCTGCCATCCCTCCGCTTGCGAGACTATCGGCTTTCGCCTCCACCCCGAACAACATTTACTTGCGGCGGGTGCAGCATCGAGCCCGATGGGTGGAACTACCCGAAGGGTACTTTTCCCTCTTCCCGCAACGCCCCTGGTTGATAAGGCTCGTCGGAAATCGCCAAGCGCAGCGCTTGGTGGCCTCGCCGGGGGACCAGTCCGGCGATGAATGGCCTTGGGTGGGGACGGGAGACCCTGCCTGAGGCTGTTCTCTTTTTCAGGCAAGTCCCCATAGTTGGGGTCGTTGGGACTCGACCCGGCCACCGCCGACCGCTCTAGTTGGGCTGGTTGGTGGGCAGGGCGTAGCTGGAGCTGGTGGCTTTGGGGGCTTTGTCTTTGCGCTTGGCGCCCGAGGCCAGGGTGGTCCAGAGGGTGCGGTAGTTCGGATAGACGATGTCTTCAGTGACCCATCCGCTAGCCACCAACTCTTCGTGGAGCTTGGGCAGGTTGCGGAAGGGGATACCCATATCGGCATGATGGGCCAGGTGCCAGCCGGTGTTAAACGGGGCGACCCAGAATCGGGCGGCCCAACCCTGGCGAACATGGTGGGTGGTTTCGCGGCGATCCTTCGATCGACCCATCCCACCGTGTTCGGCGATGGCCCGCAGCCGGTTGATCACCCGCCACACCGTCATATAGGGCCCAACCCAATAGAACAGCCACAGGAACGGATGGCCGGCCACGGCAAAACCGGTGGCGATGGCAGCCTGAGTGCCGAGGATGCGGCTGGCCACCGGTCGGGCCGAGTCGCTCTTGAGGGCCTTAAGGAGTGGCATCAGGTTCTTGTAGCCCGAGATGCCAACCGCATCGCGCACCAGCTTGCGGCGCAACGAATCGGGCGACACCGGATACGGGTCGTAGAGGCTGACGTCGGGTTCCTCCGGACCCATCTCGTCCTTGTGATGGGCGAAATGGGATCGGCGGTAGGCGTCGAAGGGCACCATTCCCGGATAGGCGAGGAGCCACTTGCCGACGAAGTCGTTTGTGGCCTGGTCGCTGAAGAGCAGCCGGTGGGCGGCCTCGTGGGCGAGGATGGCCAGCTTCGAGAACGACCTTCCGGCCAGGGGAAAGGCCAAGGCCCACACCACCGGATGGTTCAGCTTGCGGGCCACGGCCAGGATGGCCAGGTACTCGGCGTGGACCGAGGCCACGGTGAGCGCGTTGCGGGCATCGGGGATGTGGCGGAGCTCGGCTCGAAGCTGCGGGTTGGGTCGGCCCCGGGCATTCAGCCGATCGGTGGGCAAAACCTCGGGCAACAGTTCGCGCCGCGGCACCATCGAATCGGGGAGCCGATTGTGCTCGGCGGCGATCGCGGGAGCAGCCATAAGACCCTCCAGTGTACGCCAGCTGTTGCTGCGGGCCCGTCCCGGCTTACGGTGATGCACTGATGACCGTCGACGCCAAGACCCAGATGCGCCGTCAGGCGATTTCGATTTCGCTGGCGTTGGTGCCCTTCGGCATTGTGTTTGGCGTGGCGTCGGCCGAGGCCGATCTCACGTTGTGGGAGGCGATCGGGTTCTCCAGCCTCGTCTTCACCGGCGGCACCCAGTTCGCGGCGGTGGAAACTCTCGGCGACGGGGGAGCGGTGGCCGCCGCAGTGAGCGCCGGGCTGTTGTTGTCGCTGCGGTCGTTGGCCTACGGCGTGATCATGGCTCCAGCTCTGGCCGGCCCGCTCTGGCGTCGGGTTCTCGACTCCCAATTGATGATCGACGAGTCGATCGCGGTGGCCACCACCCAGAAGGACCACGGCCTTCGTCGCTTCGGCTACCTCTGGGGCGGGGGCAGCGTGTTCGTGGGCTGGAACCTGATGACCATCATCGGCTTTCTGGTGTTCTCATCGGCTGGCGATCTGGTTCGCGACCTCGGCCTCGACGCGGCGATCCCGGCCGCGTTTCTTGCGTTGTTGTGGCCTCGTCTGGCCGAGCCGGTGCCGCGAGCTTGTGCCGCGGCTGGCGCCCTCATCGCCGCGGTGCTGTTGCCGTTGACGCCACCGGGCATCCCCATCCTGGCGGCCGGGTTCGGAGTGCTCGTGGCCCGTTGGTTCGACGGAGGTGACTCCGCAGCGGTAGACGGGCCGACCCATGGCCCCAATGACGGCGACCCGGATGCACCGGATCGAACGCAAGGCGCGGAGCAAACGGCGCCACCGGAACAAACGGCGCGATCGGAGCGACCGGGACGGCCCGAACGCATGGAGCACAACGATGAGTGATGCGACGCTGACCCTGCTGATCGTGGCCGCCGGCACCTATCTGTTTAAGGCGGCCGGCCCGCTGGTGCTCGGCGGACGCACCCTTCCCCCCGGCCTCAACCGGCTGATCGAGCTGCTTCCGGGAGCGTTGATCGCGGCCCTGGTGGTGGTGTCGAGCATCGGCGACGGGCAGGGGATCACCCTCGACGCCCGGCTGGTGGGGGTTGCGGTGGCGGCGATCGCGCTGTGGAAGAAGCTGCCCTTTGTGGTGGTGGTGGTGCTGGCCTGTATTGCCACTGCGCTAGTTCGAGCTCTCGGCTAAGCGGCAAAAGGGCCAGCCCAAAAGTTTGTAGTTTTCCGGGTCAGACCCCGAAAACTACAAACTTTTGTGAGGGCTTGGCGTTTGGTGGTTGTGTTCTATCCGTGATGGTCGAGGGCGGCGGCGGCCCGACGGCGCAGCACCGCTGGATGTTCCGAGACGTCACCGGCCACGTTGGCCAACAGGGGAGTAAGGAGCGCCACCAGGTAACGCTGTCGATGATCCTCCGGATCGACGTCGATGCCCGCCCCCGCCAGCGCGTTCATGTGGGTGGCGAGGAAGCGACCCTCGAAGGCCCGACGATCGGCTATCGACAGCACGCCACCCAACAACCAGGCCAGGTCGTGAGCGGCGGAACCCCACGCCACCTCATTCCAGGAACGCAAAGCAATCAGCCGGCCGGCACCATCGAGATGGCAGGCGGTTGGACCGGGCGCCCCATGCAGAATGGTGTTGGTGACCGGGCCCGCCATCTTGATGTCGCCCGCCACACCCCGGGCCAACAGGTCGGCCGCGCCGGTGGGTAGCTCGGAGCCGGTCTCAGCCAGATAGTTCGGAAGCCGAAGCCGGGCCCGCTCCCGGAGCTCGTGGTACCCAACCGCATCGAGCGGACGCAGCCATTCGCGGCGGGGGAGATCCTGGTTGCCCCACGCCGAGGCGTGAACATTTGCCAAGGCGTCGATAGCAACAATCGTGGCTTCCGGAGAACAACCGGCGATCGGGTCGGGTGGCGGCAACGTACCCACATCGGCCGAAACCACCACCGGTAGATCGTCGGGCCCCTTCAAGGTGGCATAGAGAACGTTGGGCAGGCCCGGCGTTGGCTCGACCGCCGGGAAGAGCTCGGCAAAGAAGCGCACCTCGCGTTCGGTCTCAAGCCATTCCAGATCGTCCACTGAGCGGAAGAAGGTTTTGACGATCACGCTCTCGGTCAAACTCGGCGGTGGCGAGTCATAGGTGAGGTACTCCCGCACCGTCCGCGACCGATTCGACGCGTCGACCACCTGAGAGGTGGTGTGGGTGACGGCCTCGGTTGTCATCAGCCCGGCCTCGCGCATCACCGCGGTCAGCAGAGCCGCATGGTCATGGGCCCGCGCCGTTCCGTCCGAGGGAGCCATAACCGAACCGTACCGGGTTCAACCGTCTCAGGACGATCATCGGGCCTGCAACGCGTGTGGGGCTGACTGTGCCTGACCCTTGAAGGATTTGACCCTGCCTTGGCACTAATCGGACGATACGTGTCCGCACAGTGCCGAGGCCGTCGGCTCGTTGTCACTGCTCCTGTCTACGATGGCCCCATGGGCAAATTCAACAAGGCAAAGTTCCGCGAACTCGTGCTCTTCGCTGCCGATCTGCTTCAGGATCACCCGAGCCGCGGCTCAACCAAGCTCAACAAGCTGTTGTTTTTTTCGGAGTTCTCTCACTTCCGAAAGCATGGGGAGCCGATCTCCGGCGCTGAATTTGTGCACCATGAGCGTGGCCCACTCGCCCGTCACCTACTTCCAACTATTAGCGAACTCGTTGCCGATCGCTCGGCAGTTGAGCGGATTGAGACGGTTTTTGGGTTAGAGGAGAAGCAACTGATCCCGGCGCGAGACCCCGACATGACCTACTTTTCGGGCGCTGAAGCTGCCATGGTCGTCAACGTCGCTAGCCGGTTGCGCGGTATGAATGCCTCCCAAGTGAGCGACCTATCCCACACGGAAGCCGGTTGGTTGATGACCCGGGAGGGTGAGGTTATCCCCTACGAGAGTTCCCTGATTCTGGATCCGCCTAACTGTTCCACCGAAGCAAGTATCGAACAAGCCATAGAGGTCGCTAGGCGCTACGGTCTCGCCGCCTCAGCTGAGTGAGCGATCCATCGGGCCGCCGTTTCGAAGTTGTTGTTTCGGATCTCGCGGCCCAGCAAGCAGCGACTTTTGGTTGGCAACGTCTAGGTGACGGGACTCCGTCTGAGGGCGATCTTTGGTCGGGTCCGATGCTGTCAGCGGTGCTTCAGTTGCGCGAGTTTGACAGCTGTCGGGAAGTGCCTGGGTTTGATGGCGTGATCCGGGAAGTGTGGGTCCTTGACCCCGTATTTGGACCGGTGGTCTTTACTGCTGTTCTGGTGGGGGAGATTGTTGAGATTGCAAGCTTTCGCACCGATCCCGACTACTGGGACACCGTCAACAGTGATCCGTGATGTCCGCTGTTGGATTCGCGGCCTGCGGGCCAAGCCGTTTGTGGGTCGAACCCTTACCTCCAGCCAGGTCCGCTGCGGGCGGGACTGTTCTGTCGTATGAGTCCGGGCGCAGTGGCGGAAGCTAGGGTTTGGCCATGAACGAGCGCTTCTACTTCCGTCAGCTGCTGGCCGGTCGCGACATCGCCACTGACAACCCCCTGGCCCGCCAGATGGTGAACTTCGTCTACCTCATGGGTGACCGCGAGACCGGCGAAGCCGTTGTGGTCGACCCGGCCTACGACGTGGCCGGCATCGTCGATGTGGCCGCCGAAGACGGCATGACGCTCACCGGTGCTCTCGTGACCCACTACCACCCGGACCACATCGGTGGCTCGATGATGGGCTACACCATCGAGGGCATGGCCGAGCTGATGGAACTGGTGTCGATGCCGGTGCACGTGCAGACCGAAGAGGCCGACGGCGTGCTCAAGATGACCGGGCTCGACGAAACCGACCTGGTGAAGCACTCAAGCGGCGACAAGGTGATGGTGGGGGAGTTGGGCATCGAGTGCATCCACACTCCCGGCCACACCCCAGGTAGCCAGTGCTTCCTGGTGGAGGGTCATCTGGTGGCCGGCGACACGCTTTTCCTTGAAGGATGCGGCCGTACCGACCTTCCCGGCGGTGACCCGGCCGAGCTCTATCACAGCCTGCACACCCGGCTGGCCAAGGTCGACGACAACGCGGTGTTGTTCCCGGGACATCTCTATTCGCCCGAGCCGTCGCAGTCGATGGGGGAGACCCGCAAGCACAACTACGTGTTTATGCCGAAGTCCGAAGAGCAGTGGCTGTCGATGTTCGGCGGCTAAGCGCTTTGGGCGCTCGGTGCTGGGTGCTCGGTGCGCGTCAGGGCGTCGCCGGTGGTTCGCTCAAACCTCTTTGCGGCGACGGTTCTTCCACGGGGTACGCACCACGTCGGCGCCAATGAAGAACTCGTTGAAGGCGTCATCGAGATGGCTGTCGTCTTCGCGATGCCACTGCTTTTCGAACCAGGTGCCGGGAACCGGAGCGTCCTGATCGAGCGGCTTGCGGCGGGCGTGACGGGTTTCGGTCAGCACGATCTCCGGCTGGCTGGCGATCTCGGCCTCGAGCTCCGCAATCCTTGACCGCATGATTCCCAGGGCGGCCTCGACCTCATTCGGGTCGTAGCCGCGCAGGCGCTTCTTGAAGTCGTTGGACGAGGGAGTCTTGGGGGTGTCGAGGTTCGACATGAGTCGGGTCTCCAGTGGGGTCATCACTTGGGGATCCCTCTGTCGGCCTCAGCTGAGGATTTCCAGCAACCTCACGCTCCGTATTGGCGGGTTGGTCGGGATGCGTTGAAAATTCGCCCTTGTCAATCGTGGAGATTCGACGGATCGCCCACGGAGTGTGACCTGGAGGAGCGGCCTCCGGGCGTCGATGGCCATGGATGAGCCAGGCTCGGCGGCCAAGCGAGCGTCACATCAAACCCATGTCTGAACGGGTCGGGGACTGTTCAGCGCTGACACTGCTCGACTCGTGAGCGCCGCCAGCCGCAGTGTCGACGTTGCTGTCAGTTTCGGACGAGTTCGTTGAGCACTTCGATCTGGGCTGGCGACGGCACCGGTGCCAACTGCGAGCGATAGTGGGCCGGGCCGGTCTGCCATGCGGCAAAGGCTTCGGCGAAGTCGCCGGCTCCGGTGGCAAAGTCGCTCTTGCCATCGGCGATAAACCAAAGGGTGTCCTCGCTCAGGCCCCGGGTGCGCAGCCAACGCTTCCGCTCGTCGGTTGAGTTGTGAGTGACGTCGAGGGCATGGCCAAGTTCGTGGGCCAGGATGTGGGCCACACTCTCGGGCGACTGATTGTCTCGCACGTAGACCTCAACCAGTTTCTCGCGCGGCCAGGTGCTTCCGAGGAAGCCACTGCGGCCGGGAAGGAACTCCACCCGCCAACCTTCGAGGCGTTCCCGCCACGGGAAGCTGACCATCGTCAAGGCCTGTTCGCCGCGCTGCAGATGAAAGGGGAGTGCCGGCGCCGGAGCCGTCGTCGGCGGGGGCACGGTGGTCGGGGGTGGCGGGCTGGTGGTGGGTGGTGGCGGTGCTGTCGTGGTTGGTGCCGTGGTCGGGGCGATGGTGGTGGTTGGCGCCGTCGTTGGTGGAGTGGTCGTTGTTGGGGCAGTCGTCGGGGCAACGGTTGTCGAAGGCTCGAGGATGGTCGTGGTCGACGACTCGGTCGAGGTAGAAGGGCCCGTCGTTGGGGGAGTGGTGGTGGGCGAGTTGGTTGCCGGCGGCGCGGTCGTGGCCGGAGCCGTAGTCGCAGAGGTGGCCGAGGCTGCGGTGGTGGAAGGAGCCGGCGGCCGGGTAGTGGTGGGCGGTTGAGTCGGCGGGAGAGAGGGAATCGGCGTGGAGTCGATTCGCGAGCCGAGGTTGTCGGCGTTGGAGGACGCAAGGTTTTCCGAGTCGGTGTCGGACTCAACCAGGGGGGACGTGTCGAGGGCGGTGTTTACCGAGGCGCCCAGCACCTCAGTGGTGCCGGGTGTGGTTTTGCCGGCCACATACGCAGCGCCAAGCACGGTGAAGATACCGATACAAACTGAGAAGGCGACGACCGCCCGAATCCGCCAAGGAGACACAGATCCAGCATGGGTGCTGGATGAGGTTCAGTGCAATATCAGTGTTTCCTATTGACTTTCTTCATTTCGTGACGGTCTTGGGTCTTTTGGCACATCCGTTGGTTTCCCTGACAAAGCCCCATTGTTGGTCGATAGGATGGCCCACAGGAAGGACTGGGCTTCGACGCCGATCGATGCACAGTGGCACTTCCCCACAAGAAAATGCCCGGTTTTTCGGGCTCTGTCTCGAAAGAGGTACGGCATATGGCCAAAGTTTGGATCGATCAGGACCTCTGTACTGGTGATGGTCTCTGTGAAGAGATCGCACCCGACGTGTTCTACGGCATGGACGATGGTCTCTACTACGTCAAGGAAACCGCCGGGAACTTCGGCGAAGATAAAAACTTTGACGGCACCGCTAACCCCGCCGGCGCCGAAGGTCTTGCCCGAATTCCTGATGGCCAGCTCGACAGCGTGATTGAGTCCGCTGAAGAATGCCCCGGAGAATGCATCTTTATCGAGGTCGACGGATAATTCTTTTGGGTCCAAACCCTTGAAAACACAGGGGTTTCGCCCGGTTTCAAGATTTCTTCGAGATTTCTTGAAACTTCCCGCGACTTCTGATCGGTTGGCACGTCCAACTCTCCGAACCGTGGCGGGCACCCCCCGTAACCGCTACGGAACATATCTCGTCACGGGTTCTGGCAACTGGGGTATCGCGCCCGGTCGTTTCTTCCCGGCGACCGGAGCGTTCCTCGGCAGGGATCCCCGATCGATCAGAACCCGTGACGAATAAACTTCCCCCGGAAACACCCGCTGCCAAGCGCAGCGGGTGCTCCTGGTTTTTGGGCCGGATGCAGCGGCGAAAATCACTACCCGAACCACAGCCATTGTCTGTAGGCTGAGGAATCCACTCGCGCGAGTGGCGGAATTGGCAGACGCGCAGGATTCAGGTTCCTGTGTCCGCAAGGACGTGAGGGTTCAAGTCCCTCCTCGCGCACATTTGTGATGTCTCGCGACATTGAAAACCCTTGAACCCTCGGGTTCAGGGGTTTTGTTTGATTTGGGGTCGGAATCCGCGAAGCCTGGGACGCACCTCGAGCCCCCCGGACGGCAACGACGTCAACCGCTGTCTCAAACTGGGAATGGGCGGATCACAATCCCG
>CALAML010000289.1 GCA_937925845.1 uncultured Acidimicrobiales bacterium
CGCTGTTCTTCGCCCACAAAGGTGACGTCGGTCAGATCCTCAATCAGGGGTTGCCAGCCGCCCTGAGGATCAAAGAACAGGCTGGGATCGATATCGAAGCCCGGCGGAAGGGTTTCGAGTTTGCCGGTGACCGGGTTGGAGAGCCAAACCTCATCATCGATGGCGACGGCACCGAGCTTGGTTCCGAGCGATCCGTTCACCGTCACCTTCACGATGGCGTCGGCCGAGCCCGGGGCGCTGAAGCGGCCATCGAGATCATCGAGGGCGATCGACTCGGCCGGATCGATAAACACCGGAGCGCCGCTGCGGACCAGAGAGAACCGGACGCTGGTGACCTCACCCATGGCGGTGGCCGACAGTTCCTGGAGAGCGGCCGCGTCGGTAGCGAGCTTCTCACCGCCGAGGTCTTCGCCACCGCCACCACACCCGGTGGCAAGGCCGACGGCCGATACCAGCACCAAAAGCCGTAACCACAAGGTCATATGGTCACGTTAGCCGGTGGGTGGTTTCGGCTGAACGGGCTGTCACCGGGGGCGGCTAGTGTCCTGCCAGTGAAGTCCGTTGATGAATCCGGCGAGCTATCGGTGTTCCTCCCAAGGACGCAGAACCGCCACAACTTGGTGTTATGGCGCTTTCGAGGACGCCGGGAGGGGCGCCGAGAGCCGTCGGATTCGTGACATGACTTTGCTGGCAGGACACTAGGGTGGCCGGAATGCCCGAAGAAGTAGAGCTTGAGGGTCTCAACCCGGCCCAGTACGAAGCGGTGACCCATAGTGATGGGCCGTTGTTGGTGGTGGCCGGGGCCGGTTCGGGCAAGACGCGGGTGCTCACCCACCGGATGGCGCACCTGATCCAGCATCACCGGGTGTCGCCGTTCGAGATGCTGGCCATCACCTTCACCAACAAAGCGGCCAACGAGATGAAGAGCCGGGTCAGCGGCCTGATCGGTCCGGTCGCCGAAAAGATGTGGGTGTCGACCTTCCACTCGGCCTGTGTGCGCATCCTGCGCTCCCACGGCTCCGAAATCGGCTTTCCGTCGTCGTTCACCATCTATGACCAGGCCGATGCTCGCCGGCTGGTCAGCTACGTGCTGCGAGACCTCAACTTCGACCCGAAGAAGTTCCCACCCAGGGGCGTACATCAGGCCATCAGCTCCGCCAAAAACGACGGCCTCTTTGCCCCGGAGTTCGCCGAACGGGCCGAATCGATGTCGAGCGCCATCTTCGAGCGGCGCATCGCCGAGGTCTACACCGAATACCAGGCCCGGCTGTTAAAGGCCGGGGCCATGGACTTCGACGACCTGTTGTTAAACACGGTCAAGCTGTTCCGCACCAAGCCTGAGGTAACCGACCACTACCGGCGCCGCTTCGGTCATGTGCTTGTCGACGAGTACCAGGACACCAACTCGGTGCAGAACGAGCTGGTGATTCAGCTCGGAGCCGAACATCGCAACGTGTGTGCGGTCGGCGACAGCGACCAGTCGATCTATCAGTTCCGCGGCGCCGACATCCGCAACATCCTCGAGTTCGAAAACGCCTTCCCCGACGCCAGCATCATCGTGCTGGAGCAGAACTACCGGTCGACCCAGAACATCCTCGATGCCGCCAACGCGGTGATCTCCAAGAACACAGGCCGTAAGCCCAAGGAGCTGTGGACCGAATCGGGGACCGGCTATCGCATCAAGCGGTATCACGCCGACGACGAGGTCGATGAAGCGGCCTATGTGGCCCGCGAGATTGCCCACCTGCACGAGATGGGGGATCAGCGTTGGGGCGACTTTGCCGTGTTCTATCGCACCAACGCCCAGAGCCGCGTGCTTGAAGAACACCTGCTGCGGGTGGGCGTCCCCTACCAGGTAGTCGGCGGCACCCGCTTCTATGACCGGCGCGAAATCAAGGACGCGCTGGCCTACCTCAAAGCGGTGGCCAACCCAATCGACGAAGTCAGCCTGAAGCGGGTCCTGAACACGCCCAAACGAGGGGTGGGCGACACCAGCATCGGTCGCCTCGATGCCTGGGCCAACGCCAACGGCGTCACCTTCATGGAGGCGCTGCGCCGCTTCGATGAGGCCGGAGTGGGTGGCAGGGCCACCAAAGGCATCGAGAGCTTCCTGGTGCTGTTCGACGAGCTCACCGAGTTGCTGGAAGACGGCCCCGACAGCGTGCTCGAAGCAGCGCTCGACCGGTCGGGATATTTGGCCGAACTCGAAGCCGAACGCACCATCGAAGCCGAAGGCCGGCTCGAGAACCTGGCCGAGTTGCTGGGCGTGGCCCGGGATTTCAACGAAGTCGACGAATTTCTCGAACAGGTGGCGCTGGTGAGCGACACCGACAGCCTCGAAGAAGGCGAGTCGGTGGTGCTGATGACCCTGCACTCGGCCAAGGGCCTTGAGTACCCCGTGGTGTTTATGCTCGGCCTGGAAGACGGCGTGTTTCCCCACATGCGGTCACTCGGCGAGCCCCACCAACTCGAAGAGGAGCGGCGCCTCGCCTACGTGGGCATCACCCGGGCCCGCGAGCGGCTCTACCTCACCTACGCCTGGAGTCGCATGCTGCACGGCGCCACCCAGTACAACCCGCCAAGCCGATTCCTCAAGGAAGTGCCCGAAGATCTCGTGGAAGAGGCGGCTGGCAGCCGAGAAACCCAACGCCGCACCTCCACCCGGAGCTACGACGACTACGGCGCCAGTCAGGTCCAGAGCACCCCGTCGCGTCCCAGCGCCCTGCGGGTGAAACCCAAAGCGCCGACCAAGAGCGACGCCCACGAACTTGGCATTCGGGTGGGCGACGATGTCCGCCATGCCAAGTGGGGCGAAGGGGTTGTCGTCGACCTTCGCGGCGAAGGCGACAAAGCCGAAGCCACAGTCAACTTCCCGAGCGTCGGAGAAAAACAACTGCTGCTCTCGTGGGCGCCACTGGAGAAAGTCGGGCCCTAGTACTCTAGGTGCGTGGTCCTGTCCCGTGAGCCGGCGCGTCCTGGCGCCAACCCCACCGAACCGAGTCGACGTAGCCGTCGCCAGGGTCGGTCGCGGCGCCCTGGATTACCCTCGCCGACCGGCGGTGGATTTCATCGGTTGGCCCGGGTCCACGCCTCCCTGGTGGCCGGCGACACCCTGGTTTCGCTGGCCCTGGCCGGCTCGCTGTTCTTTCAGATCGACCCGAGCGCGGCTCGCTGGCGGGTGGGCCTCTACCTGCTGATCACCATCGCTCCGTTTGCGGTGGTGGCGCCGCTGATCGGACCCTGGATGGACCGCCTCGCCGGTGGTCGCCGGCTGATGTTGATCATCGCTGCCGCCGGTCGGGCGCTGGTGGCCTTTCTGATGATCCGGGACCTCGACAGCTTCCTGCTGTTCCCCGAAGCCTTCGCCATGTTGGTGCTGGGCAAGGCCTATGCTGTGGCCAAGAGTGCCATGGTGCCGACCGTGGTCGATGACCCGACCGCGCTCGTACAGGCCAACTCCAAACTCACCCTGATCAGCGCCGTGGCTGGTTTTGCCGCGGGCGTACCAGGTTTGATCATCCTGCGGTTCTTCGGTGGTGAAGGGGTGCTGGTATTCGCCGTTATCGCCTTCCTGGTCGGCGCGCTGTTGGCCCGAATGTTGCCGGTGACCGCAGTGGCCGCCGATCCGGTCGACGGTGAGGAACGCGAGGAACTCCGCAGCGGCAGTATCCGGCTCAGCCGTCAGGCGATGGGGCTGCTGCGGGGCATCGTCGGCTTCCTGGCCTTCCTACTGGCCTTTGCTCTGCGCGGCGGCGACACCCAGCCCGAACTGGGCGAAAGCATCGGTACCTCGATTCGCGAGGGCCTGGGGGCGCCGGTGCTCGAGTCGGCCAACCCTCCGGCCTGGCATCTCGGGCTGGTGCTTGCGGTGGGCGCCATCGGCTCGTTTATCGCCTCGGTGGTGGCGCCCACCATTCGCCAATCGCTGCGGGAAGAACGGATTTTGCAGTCGGTCCTGGGTCTGGCCGGTCTGGCCGCAGTCGGCGCCGCGATCCTGGGCGGGCTGGGCGGTGCGGCGCTGATCGCCGCGGCTATCGGCTTTTGTGCCACCGCCGGCAAGCAGGCCTTCGACGCCATCGTGCAGCGCGACGCGCCCGCAGCCAACTACGGTCGGTCGTTCGCCTCGTTTGAGTCCCGCTTCCAGATCCTCTGGGCCATCGGCGCCTTTATCCCCGTAGCCATCACCATGCCGGCCCGAATCGGCTACATCCTTCTTGCGCTCGCCGCCCTCGCCGGCCTCACCATCTATCTGTTGGGCGAACGGGGGATCCTGCTGCCCGCCATCAACTGGCCGAGCCTGAACCTGGGCCGCAGCCGGGGGGCCAAGAGCGATACCGTCGACGCGTCCGCCCCGCCCTCTCAGCAGGCACCGCACCAGCAACCCCACCAGACACCGGCCCCGGCCCACCCGCAGTCCCAGGCACCCCCGCCTCCTCCGACTCCGTCTGTTCCACCCGTTGCGCCCAGCCAGGAATCCTGGGTGCCGGCACCGCCCCCACCGCCGCAGCGGCCGGAGGAGTTTGGTCGACCTCGACTGCACCCGGCAACCCACGATGACAACGCCACCCGTCAGGTCCCGCGGGTGGTGCCCAACAGCCCACCGCCGCCCCCGCCGTCAAGCGCAGGCCCTGCTCCGCCACCACCGCCTCAGGCTCCGTCTCAACAACCCCCGTCTCAACAACCCGCGCCCCAACAACCGCCGCCCCAAACCATGAAACGGCCCCAGATGCCGCCGTCGCGGGCCATCGGCCCCGACGACCCAACCGAACCGGTCCCCGAAATCCGGCCCTAGGAAGACTCCATAGTTGGACCGCGCTCATCAATCCGGGTTTCGGCGAGGAACAAGTAGATGTAGGGGCGCTCGGACAACAGATCTCCAAGGGCGCTTGCCGCCGTGCCTCCCGGTAGGCACTCGAGCACGGCGGTGTCCTCGCTGCCGAGGTTGACCACCACTTCGTTCGAGCCCTTCCAGTCGATCTTCAACATGACTCGGTGCTCGCCGGGCGTCACGTCGACTTCGAGGTGCTTACCAGCCCAGAGCCGGCCTACAAGTTCGTTGTCGACGTACACCTTGTAGCGGCGAGCGAGGTCACGTGAACCGCCTCGATTTCGTTCCACCACGATTGTGCTCATGGAGAAACGCTAGATGCACCAACCTGGACGAACGGCGCGGGACTACGGGGAGGCCTCCCCGTGGCAGAGGTGGCCGTCGACGATGGTTGCCTCTACCGACACGCCATCGCTGGATTCGGCCAAGACAACAAGGTCGGCTCGGGCGCCGGGGCTGAGGTGGCCTCGATCGGCCTGGTTGATGAGCTGGGCTGGGATGGTGCTGGCGGCGGCGACGGCCTCGGCCAGCGACGCACCGGTGAACCGCATCAGGTTGGATACGGCCTGGTCCATCGACAGCAGCGAACCGGCCAGCACGCCGGTGGCGGTGCGAGCCACGGCGCCATCGGAAACGGCTCCGGTGTCACCCAGTTGATGGGGCCCGGCGGCCTGGCCCATGGCGGCCATGGCATCGGTGACCAGCGCCAGGCCGTGCGGTCGGCGGGCGTTCCATGTCGCCGCCACCATGGCTGCGTCGACGTGGTGACCGTCGACGATCATCGATGGGG
>CALAML010000290.1 GCA_937925845.1 uncultured Acidimicrobiales bacterium
TGGCGCAAGCTCAAAGAGCTCGGCGCCACCATGGAAAAGGACGGCCTGCTGGCGCAGGCCGACGACCTGCTCTTCATCCGGCGTGATGAAGTGAACGAGCTGCTGTGGGACTACTACGCCAACTGGGCGGTCAACGCACCGACTGCAGCTGCGGCCCACTGGGGCCCAATCGTCGAACGGCGGCGGGAGATTCACGCCAAGCTCGACGCCTGGCGAGCGCCCAAAGCCCTGGGTGAACCACCTGAAGTGATCACCGAACCGTTCACCGTCATGTTGTGGGGGATCACCTCGGAGTCGGTCAACAACTGGCTCGGCAGCGACGAAGCGGCCGACAACGAACTCACCGGTATGGCCGCCTCACCCGGATTGGTGGAAGGGGTGGCCCGCATCGTTCACAGCCCCGACGATGTCAACGACCTCGAACAGGGGGAGATACTGGTGGCGCCGATCACCGCCCCGAGTTGGGCTCCGGTCTTCCCCAAGATTCAGGCCTGTGTCACCGACATCGGCGGAATGATGAGCCATGCCGCAATCGTGTGTCGTGAATACGGCGTGCCCGCGGTGACCGGTACCGGCTTTGGCACCGACAAGATCAAGACCGGCGACCGCATCCGGGTCGACGGCAGTTCCGGAAAAGTCACCATCCTCTAACCAGGAGACCCGACCATGCTGACCCAAGAACAAAACGACGCCCTTACTCAGGTGGGGCCGGGCACCCCGATGGGCGCGGTGTTGCGCCACTACTGGTATCCGGTGGCCTTCATACGCGAGCTCGACGAGTTTCCGGTGAAACAGATCCGGCTGCTCGGCGAGAACTGGGCTGTGTTCAAAACCGAAGAAGGCAACTACGGCATCGTCGACGAACGTTGCCCCCATCGCGGTGCCTCTCTCGTCTACGGCATCGTTGAGAACGACGGCCTTCGTTGCGGCTACCACGGCTGGAAGTTCGACACCGACGGTCAGTGCGTGGAGATCCTGGCCGAGCCCGACTCATCGGAGACCTTCCGATCAGAATGTGGCGTGCGGGCGGGCAAGGCCCAGGAGCTGGGCGGCATGGTTTGGGTCTGGATCGGCGAGGGCGAAGCGCCGGAGCTGCCTCGCTATGAGGCCTACGTGATGGACGGGGTCCGCGACATCGGCCATTCGATGCTGCCGTGCAACTGGCTCCAGATCATGGAGAACGCGGTCGACCCCTACCATGTGGAGGCGCTGCACGGGAACTACTTCGAGTTCATCGCCAAGTGGCAAAACATGGATATGCCGAGTGCCTTCGGGGGGAACAAACACGAAAAGGTGGCCTTCGACCCGTTCGAGCACGGGATCATCAAACGCCGGCTGTTAGTGGGTCAGGACGAGGAGTCCGACGACTGGAAAATCGGCCACCCGCTGGTGTTCCCCTACAAGATGTGGGTCGGCGGCAACGGCGTGTTCCAGATGCAGATCCGGGTTCCGGTCGACGACACCCACACCCACATGATCTTCTACACCGTTCATGCGCCCGAAGGTGCGGAGCTGCCAGAAGATCCGCCCTGCATCGACTACGAGTACGAATGGGTCCGTGATGATGGCACCTACATCGTCGACTACATCGAAGGCCAGGACATCATGGCCTGGGTCACGCAGGGCCGGATCGCCGATCGCACCAGTGAGAAGATCACCAAGAGCGACGTGGGCGTGATTGCCTGTCGACGTATGTTCCGCGAGGCCATTGAGGCGGTGGAAGCCGGAGATGATCCGATTGCGGTGGTGCGCGAGTCCCACGACGTGATCAAGCTGCCGCTTGAACGGTCCAAGTTTGGCCGCGGCGCCGAGTTCGCCACCCAGTGGATCGACAACGGCTCAATGAAATACAGCCCGCAGGCCGAGTTCATGAAGCAGCTCCACCTCGACGCCCAAGCGGCCCGAACCGCACTGGAAGAATCCTGATGACCATCGACCACGCCCACTGGGCCGAGTACCTGTTGGCCGGCGTCGACGAACGGGTCGAGGTGCAAGCCATCACCAAGGTGGTCGATGAGCTGTCGATAGATGACGCCTACGCCATCCAGGCCGCACTTCTTGAACTGCAGTTGGCTCGGGGCGACACCCTCGCCGGGGCCAAGCTTGGGCTGACCTCTGCGGCCAAACAAGAACAGATGGGCGTTTCGGAACCGGTCTACGGCTGGGTGCCAGCCGGCTCGGTTCTTGACAGTGGGGACGTAGTGCTCGACGAGCTCATCCACCCTCGGTGCGAGCCCGAGTTGGTGTTCCTGCTCGCGGAGGATCTGGCCGGACCCGACGTGACCGCCGGCGATGTTCTCGATGCCACCCGCGAGGTAGTGGGTGGAATCGAAGTGATCGACTCGCGCTACGAAGCCTTCTCCTTCACCCTCCCCGACGTGATCGCCGACAACACCTCGGCCGCCCGCGTCGCCATCGGTGGCGACGGGGTGGCACCCCGCGATGTCGACCTCACCACGCTGGGGTGTGTCTTCGAGGTCGATGGCGAAGTCACCGGTACCGCCACCGGTGCGGCCCTGCTCGGCGACCCGGCTGCGTGTGTAGCCATGCTGGCCAACCACCTCGGACGTCACGGCCAGAAACTGGAGGCGGGCTGGCTGGTGATGGCCGGAGCCGCCACCGACGCCCGTCCGTTGACTGCCGGGACCACGGCCACGGCTCGCTACAGCCATCTGGGTTCCGTCACCGTCACCGGAAAGGGTTAAGACATGCCTCTTGTCAACGTCCATATGGCCGAGGGCCGTGATCCCGCAGCCAAGAAGGCACTGATGGAGGCCATCACCGATGCCATGCACCAACACATCGGTGCTCCCCGCGAATCGGTGCGGGTGTGGATCACCGAAATGCCCAACACCGACTTCATGGCCGGAGGCGAGCTGTTGAAAGACAAACAGGAGCGGTTGGCCCGGGAGGCCAGTGGCGAGGGAGACAACAGCGGGGGAGCGGGCACCGATGGTTGACCAGGCCCTGATCGAGAAGGCTGCGGCTCAACTCCGAGCGGCGGCCGAATCCGGTGTGGTCTGTCCGCCGATCCGAGAGATCCTCGGTACCGAGACCGATATCGATGCCGGCTATGCCGTCCAGGAACACAACATTGCTGCTGACATGGCGGCGGGGCGGAAAGTGGCAGGCCGCAAAATCGGGCTGACGTCCAAGGCGGTCATGGAGCAGGTTGGGGTTGACCAACCCGACTACGGAACCCTCTTTGTCGACATGGAGTACGGCGACGGAGTGCCGATCGAATCCGGCCGGCTGCTGCAACCCCGGGCCGAGGGCGAGGTGGCGCTGGTGCTCGAACACGACCTCGACCGGGCCCCCCACAGCTTCACCGACATCATCTCGGCCACCGCCTATGCGTTGCCGTCAATCGAGATCGTCGACAGCCGCATCGCCGCCTGGGACATCCGCATCGTCGACACCATCGCCGACAACGCCAGCTGCGGGGTCTACGTGCTAGGCGGGAAGCCGGTGCGGCTTCAAGACGTCGACCTTCGCACCATCACCATGCGCATGGACATCGACGGCCAGACCGAGTCGACCGGCGAGGGCGCAGCCTGTCTCGGGCATCCACTACATGCCGCCCGCTGGCTGGCCGACATGATGTCGAGTCGCGGCACACCGCTCAAGGCCGGCGACGTGGTAATGACCGGCGCCCTCGGCCCGATGAAGGCGATCACTCCCGGGGCGTCCGTTCATTGCGACTTCGGCCCCCTCGGAACCGTCACCACCAGCCTTGAAGGCATCGACCTGAAGGGCCTCTGATGAAAACTGCGATCATCGGCTCCGGCAACATCGGCACCGATCTGCTGATCAAGTCGACCAACTCCTCCGACACCATCGATGTGGTGGCAGTGTGCGGAATCGACCCCGCCAGCGACGGTCTGGCCCGAGCTCAGAGCCTCGGTGTGGCCACCACCGCCGATGGCATCGACGGGTTGGTGGCTTTGCCCGAGTTCGCCGATGTGGAGTTGGTCTTCGACGCCACCTCCGCCGCAGCCCATATGGCCCACGATCAGGTGCTTCAGGCCAACGGAAAAAGAGTCCTCGACCTCACGCCGGCCGCGGTCGGACCCTACGTGGTGCCCACGGTCAATATGGACGAACATCTGGACGCCCCCAACGTCAACATGGTCACGTGCGGAGGTCAGGCCACGGTGCCGATGGTGGCCGCCGTCGCCAGCGTGGCCACCGTCGAGTACGCCGAAATCGTGAGTTCGGTATCGTCGCGGAGCGCCGGGCCCGGTACCCGAGCCAACATCGACGAGTTCACCGAAACCACGGCCAAGGCTCTTGAGGTGGTCGGTGGCGCCGGCCTCGGTAAGGCGATCATCGTGCTCAACCCCGCCGAACCGCCGCTGATCATGCGCAACACCGTGTTCTGCCTGACCCAAACCGGTGAGCCCGACGAACTTCGCCAAGCGGTCGAGTCCATGGTGAGTCGAGTGCAGGACTATGTGCCCGGCTACCGCCTCAAACAGGACGTGCAGGTCGACGCCATCACCGAGTCCAACCCGGTGCGGATTCCCGAACTCGACCGCAAGTTCACCGGCTGGAAAGTCTCGGTGTTTCTCGAAGTTGAAGGCGCAGGCCACTACCTGCCGCCCTACGCCGGCAACCTCGACATCATGACCAGCGCGGCCCTGAAGACGGCCGAACAGATCGCGGCCCAGGTCGCGTCATGAGCAACTCCGATACCGAGGTGACTGAGGGGGCTGACGGGACCGATCAGGTCGAGCTCTACATACAGGACGTCACCCTTCGCGACGGCATGCATGCCATCCGCCACCAGTACGGGATTGAACACGTTCGCAACATCACCAACGCCCTCGACGCCGCTGGCGTCGACGCCATCGAAGTTACCCACGGCGATGGCCTCGGCGGCTCGTCGTTTAACTACGGCTTCGGAGCCCACACCGACTGGGAATGGATCGAAGAGGCGGCCGACCTTTGTGAGAACAGCGTGCTGACCGTGCTGTTGGTACCCGGCATCGGCACCATCGACGATCTCGAACAGGCCCATCGGCTCGGCGCCCAGTCAGTGCGGGTAGCCACCCACTGCACCGAAGCCGACGTTGCCGCCCAACACATCGCCAAAGCCCGTGAGCTCGGCATGGACGTTTCCGGGTTCTTGATGATGAGCCACATGAACCCGCCCGAGCCCCTCGCCCAACAGGCGGTGCTGATGGAGAGCTACGGGGCCCAGTGTGTGTACATCACCGACTCGGGGGGACGACTCACGATGGGCGATGTTCGGGACCGCATGCGGGCCTACCGCCAAGCGCTGGCTCCCGAAACCGAAATCGGCATTCATGCCCATCACAACCTCACCTTTGGGGTGGCCAACTCGGTCGTTGCCGTTGAGGAAGGCTGCTACCGAGTCGACGCCTCCCTCGCCGGGATGGGCGCGGGAGCCGGCAACTGTCCGATCGAAGCGTTCATCGCCGTGGCCAACCTCGAAGGTTGGAAGCACGGCTCCGACGTGGCCGCACTTATGGATGCTGCGGAGGATCTGGTGCGGCCGCTCCAGGACCGGCCGGTTCGAGTGGATCGCGAAACCCTGAGCCTCGGATACGCCGGCGTCTACTCAAGCTTCCTGCGCCACGCCGAAGCCGCCGCCGAGCAATACGGCCTCGACACCCGCGACATCCTGATCGAGTTGGGCGAACGAAGAATGGTGGGCGGTCAGGAAGACATGATCGTCGACGTCGCCCTCGACCTCGTGCGACAACAAGCCGGAGACTAGCCACCAGCGGGCGTCGACGAGACTGCTGAATGGCGGCGCGGAACGCTGACTATCAGCGCTGGGCGCCGACATTTCCCTCGGATACGGGTGCGACCACGCCAGCTTCAATTGCAGATGGCGCGATGGCAGCGTTCGGGCTTGGCCCTACGCTGAAACTGCGCATGGACACTCGACCGAACATCACTGCCGACCGAGCCTGCGTAGGCGGCTGGCGCGGTCGGAGAAGGGCAGCAGGTAGCTCGTGCCGGTAACCTTTCCGGCCCATCAGGCTCCGGTGCTGATGGCCAAGCTCGTACGACCGACCTGGTTCGACGGAACCGCTCTGGTCGTTGCCGCCGCAGCGCCCGACCTCAACGCCGCGTTCTCGCCTCACGACAGTGCCTTCCGCTCCCACGGCGTCGAAGGGCTGATCCTCTTTTCGATCCCCTTCGCGGTGATCTACTCGATTGTGCTGCGCCGATGGTGTGCCGAAGGCCTGTTCGGCGCACTGCCCGACCTGGGACCGCTACGTATTCGCAGCTACCAGGTGCTGCCCCAACGGCGGCCACCGCTGGCCACCACCATCGCCTCGGCCGTTCTCGGTGCCGGCCTCCACATCTTCATCGACAGCTTCACCCACAGGAACCGGTGGGGCTCCGACCTGCTCGGTCTCAACAACTTTCTGTTTGAGGCCATCGGCCGCGAGTTCACGACCGCCAGGGTGTTCCAGTACCTGGGACACACCGTCGGCTCACTGATCGGAGCCGCCCTCTTTATGGTGATCGCCTCGAGCGGACACCTCGAACGGTGGTACGGGGCCGAAGCACTGGCCGCGGCCCGGGCCCGCCCCTTCGATCGGCCGGCACCGCTGCGACTCTTGGCGGCGGTTGCGCTCGGACAGGTTCCAGCCCTGCTCTGGATCACCTTCGTCGCCAGTGAGGCCGCCATCTTTATGGTCGGACTGTGCTTCACCCTCTCGCTTCTGGCTGGCGGATTCCTCAACACCCGCTTCCGAAATGTCGGCGCTGGACGCTGATATTCGGTGTGGGGCGCCGACATTACGGGGCCGCTTCCGAAATGTCGGCGCTGGACGCTGATATTCGACACTGGGCGCCGACATTACGGGAGTTGGTTAGGTTCCGCAGAAGGTTTGGTAGCCGTCGGTGAAGTCCTCGGGTGCCGGTTGGGTGAACCGATCGGCACCGGGCACCTCTTCGTAGGGGTTGGTGGTGCGCTCGAGCAGCTCCTCGAAGGGCTGGAACATACCGAGTTCGGCCGCGGCCAGAGCTTCTTCCACCAGATGGTTGCGGGGCACATAAAGCGGGTTCACCCGATCCATCGCCGTGGCCACCTGGCTGAGATCGCGGCCTTCGGTGTCGAGACGACGTCGCCAGTTGGCCACCCAGGCGTCGCGTTCCGCGGCTGATGGGAGCTGGGCCTCAAGGTCGGCTTCGTTGCCCCGCAGCGAGGTAGCCAGGGCCCGGAAGGTGTTGGTGAAATCGGCGCCGTCGGTCTCCATCACCTGCAACAGGCCGGTAAAAAGCGCACCGTCGCCGATCGACTCGTCATCCGAAGACTCGCCTAACCCCAGCTTGTCCCGCATCCCACCCATCCAATGGTGGGAGAAGCGCTCGCTGTAGGTCTCCAGGCGCTCCTTGGCTATCTCGATCGCGGCCTCATCGTCGTCGGCGTCAATCAAAGGGATCAACGTCTCGGCCAGGCGGGTCAGGTTCCACAGCCCGATCGGAGGCTGGTTGCCAAAGGCGTAGCGGCCCTGGTGATCGATGGAGGAAAACACCGTCGACGGCGAGAAGGAATCCATAAAGGCACAGGGCCCGTAGTCGATGGTTTCGCCGGAGATGGTCATGTTGTCGGTGTTCATCACCCCGTGGATAAAGCCCACGTTCATCCACTTCACGATCAGCGACGCCTGGGCATCGATCACCGCATCGAGGAAGGCCACAAACGGGTTCTCAGCATCAGCGGCGGCGGGGTAGTGGCGATCGATCGAGTGGCGGGCCAGCCGGTTCAACACCGAAGCATTGGCGGCCTCGGCCACCCCAAGTCCGTCGGCATCCGCGCCGTCTTTACCGTCAGCTCCGTCGGCAGCAGTGGTTGTCGCGCTGGCCTGTTCTGCGGCGATGCGGGCCGCGTATTCAAATGTGCCCACCCGAATGTGGCTGGTGGCGACGCGGGTGAGTACTCCACCGGGCACCGGCCCTTCGGCGCGGGCTATCCGTTCCCCGGTGCCCACCACGGCCAGCGCTCGGGCCGTCGGGATGCCGAGGGCGTGCATCGCTTCGGCGATCACGTACTCCCGCAGCATGGGGCCAAGCGCAGCCTTACCGTCGCCGCCGCGGGCATAAGGGGTGCGACCCGAACCCTTCAGATGAACGTCGAGTCGAGCGCCGTCGGCGGCGATCAGCTCACCCAACAGCAACGCCCGTCCATCACCGAGACGGGGCGAATAACCACCAAACTGATGGCCGGCGTAGCCCATAGCGATCGGCGACGACCCATCGGGAACCGAGTTTCCGGCCAACACCGCGATGCCATCGGCTGACCGAAGCTGGTCCGGATCCAAGCCGATCTCGCGGGCCAGCGGCTCGTTGATCACCACCAGTTCCGGACTGGGTACCGCCACCGGCTGCCAGTCGGTGCCGAGCTCGGGCAAGGTCCGCCGAAACAAGTCATCCAGTCCGGTCAGGGGTGGTGCGCTCATCGACTGTGACCTCCACGACGTACATGACTTAGGGGAGAGCGTCGACCGGCGCCAACGCGCAAGCGCCCGCCCCGGTTCCCTGCTCTCGCCACAAATCCGACTGTAGCGGTCGCTGGCCAACGAACCGGCAGCAGGAAGCGGCTGCTCACCCAAATGTCGGAAGAAAACGACAAACTTTGTGACCCATTTCCGACATTTCGGGTTTCTTGGGATACTGCGGCATGTCCGATGCCGATTCCGCACAGGTCGATTCCAGCCAGGCTGATTTGAGCCAGCCCGACCCTCGACGGGTGAGCGATCTTCGCACCCCGGCTCTGGTGGTGGACCAGACCGCCTTTGACGCGAACTGCGCCGCTATGGATGCGGTTCGCCCCGGCACCGAACTCCGCCCCCACGTCAAGGCGTTCAAGTCGACAGCGCTGGCCCAACGACTCGCGGACCGGGCCCACACGGCGTTCTGTGCTGCGACCCCGGCCGAGATCGAAGGTATGGTGGCCGCCGGACTCCACCACGATCTGCTGCTCGCCAACGAGTCACTCGACGTCGCCCGACTCGGTCGTCTCGACGCCCCGATCACCGTGGCGGTGGACTCCGACCCCACCCTTGATGCCGCTATCGACGGCGGGGTTCGAAGGGTTTTGATCGACATCGACGTAGGCCTGCCGAGATGTGGCTGCGACATCGACACCGGCACCCGCTTGGCCGAGCGGGCTCGAGCAGCCGGGCTCGAAGTGCGCGGAGTAATGGGCTACGAAGGCCATCTGATGATGGTGACGGACCGCAACAAACGCATCCACAAAGTGGGAAAGGCCATGGCGATTCTGGCTGACGCCCACGATCGCATCGGCGGCGACATCGTTTCAGGCGGCGGCACCGGAACCTTCGACACCAACACCTGGTGCACCGAGATTCAGGCCGGCAGCTACACCCTGATGGACACCCACTACGACGGTCTCGACCTGCCGTTCAACCCGGCGCTGTACGTGGTGGCTACCGTGATATCGATCAACGCCAAAGGCTGGGTCGTGGCTGACGCCGGGCTCAAAGCGCTTGGCATGGACCATGGAGATCCCACCTGGACCGGTCCGGGAGCCGAGGGCGAGGTGC
This sequence comes from uncultured Acidimicrobiales bacterium, assembly GCA_937925845.1. Classification (GTDB taxonomy): domain Bacteria; phylum Actinomycetota; class Acidimicrobiia; order Acidimicrobiales; family CALAML01; genus CALAML01. The sequence goes on from CALAML010000290.1 coordinate 9,552, forward strand.
TCTTTTGTTCCGACGAACACATCACGATCGCGCCCGCCAACCTGGCTGACCACAAGGTAGGTGACCGCATCATGTTGGTCCCCGGACATGTCGACCCAACTGTGGCTCGACATCAACAGATGTGGGTGGTCAATGGCCTTCCGGTAGCTGACGCTGAGGTGGTGGACCGATGGCCCATCAACCTCCGCCACTGGTAGAGCCGAACTGCCAGAGCTGTGCCCAGAAGCCCGGGAGAAGGCTCAACGCAGCTCGCTGAGTTGGCGCGGAGACAGGTGGTTGGAGATGTCGGCTCGGCCCACCGCGGCTGCGTTTAGCTTGGTGAGCTGGGCCGGATTGAGACCAGCAGGTATTCGGCCCTGCAACTGGCGGAACTGATCGCTCGCTGGCGCCCGACGGAACTTCGATATCGGATGTACCGGCACCCCTCCGGCCGGCTCCGCGGTACCGTCGGCGAAGGCGACGCTGGCAACTTGGCGGTCGGCACCCGTAGCCAGAATCTCCTCCAAGGTGGTCGCCAGGGGATCGAACCGCAGATGGGTAACTTCCAACCGCTCCATAAACCCCACCTCGGTGGTGACGACACCATCGATTCCGCCCAGCGCGGCCTCGCCCACCCAGAAACAGGGTTGAGCGATAAAGACGCTCCGTAGCCGATCCGAGTGCTGCTGTTCTAGGAGACGCAGATACCCCGGCACCGGCCGTTGGGTTGCCTCGAGCGCATCGATCATCCGCGCCGCGACCGGCCCGGTTTCCCACACTCGGTCCCGACGCTCGATCACATCGTGGCCGACAGCATCGAGGAAACGAACCACCTGAAAGTTCCACGCCGGTTCACCGAACTGAGCCAGTACCTCGGCATCGCGGCCGCCCGTATTGTTGTGGATCAACAACGGAACGAACTCCGTCTCGATCGCATCGACCAGAACCGGATCCGACAGCACCTCGGCTCCGAACTGCTGACAACCGGCACAGCCCGGTACCTCCTGGAAGAGGGCAAAGATCGGCCGCTGCGAGTCGGCCGCGTGGGTCAATGCGTCGCTGAGCTCCCGGAGCCATCGCACCGTGCCCACCTCGATCGGTTGGTCCGGACGGCTTGGCTGGCTGGCGCGCAGTTGCGCTGTTGCCGCGGTGCCCGAGGGGCTGCGTCGAAACGGGTTTCTCATAGCCAGGTCCGATCGGTGGGGTACCACCCAAGGTAGGCGCAGGTGACGGTGAACCAGTGGCGGCGGCACTCGATTTCACTAGCTGTTATTTGGATCTACCCCGAACCGAGCTCCGGACCGTTTGGCTCTCCAGGCCACACCAGACCAAGGTAGACCTATGGGGACCCACCCAAAGCCACGCTTGGC
>CALAML010000291.1 GCA_937925845.1 uncultured Acidimicrobiales bacterium
GGCCGAGGTGATCTCCTGCAATGAACTGTTGCCGTAGAGCTCGAAGTTCGGGCTTGACGTAAGGTGCCGGAAGTGAGGCCGAATGCGATCCTCCCAGCCTTTCTCGGTGGCCTCAACACGGGTCCCAAAGGTGAAAAACGGAGTGACAAAGTGCACCTCGGCGCCATCGGCCACAAGGCGGCCGGCAACATCGATGGCCTCGTACCGACCGCCGTCGTCGTAGACCACGACACGCGATGACGAACGCGGATCACCCTCCAGCACGTCCCAACTTGAGGCGCTCGGAAGCGACCCCCAACCCCGGACCGGCTCGGCGGGCTGCCACAGCTGCACCCCATCGAGCCTCGGGACCGAGCCGATGGCCACGATCACGTCGTCGAAGCCGGCGACGTCGGCCGTCGCAGGATCGAAGATGGAGCCCAGGCGCACCTCAACACCGAGACGGTCGAGCTCAGCGGCCCAGTAGCCGATGACCACCGCGGTGTCAGAGCGTCGCGGGCTCTTCCGCGCGAATCGAAGCTGACCGCCGAGTTCCGCCGCCTGCTCGAACAGCACCACCTCGTGACCGCTCAGCGCCGCGACTCGCGCCGCCTCAAGGCCGGCGGGCCCGCCTCCGACCACACAAACCCGGCGAGGCGAGGCGGAAGCGATGATGTGATTGTCGCCATGGGTCTGCTCCCGACCGGCGGCGGGATTCACCGCACAGTACAGGTGGCGCATCGGCCCCCGAACGCCGCCGAGACATCCCTGGTTACAGCCGATACAGGGCCGGATTCGGTCGGTTTCTCCGCTGAGTGACTTGGCCACCAGGGCGGGATCGGCAATCAGCGCCCTCACCATCGACACCAGGTCGGCCTCACCCGCGGCAAGCACCTGCTCGGCCTCGCTCAGGTTCATGAATCGACCGGTCACGATGGTGGGGAGGTCGGTGGCGGCGGTGACTACCGACGATGCTGGCATCTCATACATATGGGGCGCGATCGCCGAACTGAAGATCTTGTCCACATTGAACTGCGTACCGTTGCTGATATCGACGAAGTCCAACTGTCCTTCGTCGGTCAGCTCCCGCACGAGGCTGGCCACGTCGGGAGGTCGCAAACCCCCGTCGACGCCTTCATCGGCGCTCAGCCGCACACCCAGGGGGAAATCCCGACCAACGGCCTCGCGCACGGCGCTGATAATCCGCTTCAGCAGGCGAGAACGATTCTCTGGAGATCCGCCGTAGTCGTCCTGGCGCCGGTTGGTGATCGGCGAAAGGAACGACCCCAACAGATAGCCGTGGCCGGAATGGATCTCCACACCATCGAGCCCACCCTCTCGGCACCGAATGGCGGCCTGGGCCATGGCCTCGACCACCTCGTCGATCAGATCGAGGCTGACCGGCTCCGGCATGTACCCCGAGATCGGCACCGGAATGGCGGAGGCCGACAACGGCGAGGCCGACCCGTTGAACCAAATACCGTTGGGCCCCGGACCCAGCCAAAGCTGCTGAAACACCCGCATACCGAAGGGCTTCACCGACTCGACCAGGCGCTCGTAGTCCCCGACCACCGCATCGCTCGACGCGTTGATCTCGCTGGTCCAGGTTGGATGCACGCCCGCCGCTTCGAGGATCGTCAGTGCCACCCCTCCGCGAGCACGCTCGGTGTGAAACGCGATCAGGTCGTCGCTGATGCGCCCGGCATCGACCATCGAAGTGCCGTGGGAACAGCGCACGATGCGGTTCTTAAGCTCGACCGGACCGATGTTGAGCGGCGAGGCCACCATCGGAAACTCCTGGTGCCGGGTTGCCGGTGCTGCGCTCATGACGCCTCCGTTGGCACCAGGCGGTGTTTTTGCACTTTGCCCGATGGGGTCAGGGGAAATTCTTCGACGAACACCCACTGGCGGGGCACTTTGAAACGGGCCAACTTCTCGCGGGCAAAGGCCTCGAGATCCTCGGCGCCGGCGGTGGCGCCGGCAGCCAGCTGAACAAATGCGGCGACCTCCTCGCCCAACCGATCATCGGGTACCCCGACCACGGCAACCATCCCCACCGCCGGATGATCGTGAAGGACCTTTTCGATCTCTGCGGGATAGATGTTCTCCCCGCCCCGAATAATCATCTCCTTGGTGCGACCGGCCACCGTGAGATAGCCCCGATGATCAACGCTGCCAAGGTCGCCCGTATCAAGCCAGCCGTCCACGACGGCGGCCGCGGTCTCCTCCGGCATGTCGAAGTACTCGCGCATCACGCCAAACCCCCGCACCTCGATGGTGCCCACCACCCCGACGGGCACCACGTCGCCGCTCTCGACGTCGGTGATCCGGAGCTCCACCCCAGGGATGGGTGGCCCAGCGGTAGACGACTTGTCGGCCAGGCTGTCGTCGAGTCGGGAGTTTGTGACCATGGCGCTGGTTTCGGTGCTTCCGTACATCGTGCCGAAGGGAACCCCGAGGCCCTCTTCGATGGCCCGCACCATCTCCGGCGGCACGGTCGCCCCGCCACCCATGACCGCAGCCAACGATGAGATGTCGTATCCCTCGCGGCGCTGGACCTCGAGCATGGCCAACAGCATGGTTGGCACCGCCGCCATGTAGGTGACCCGCTCCCGCTCGATGGTTTGCACCGCTTCCTCGGCATCAAACTGGTCCATCAGGATCAACGTGCCTCCGACGCTGAGCGAACCCATGGCGTTGATCACGCTGCCACCGACGTGGAACAGCGGCAGCACCCCGAGCCAACGGCTGGCATCGTCAAGTTCGAACCGAGGCACCATCAGCCGGGCGTTGTTGACACAGCCGTAGTGGCTCAGGACCACACCCTTGGGCAGGCCGGTGGTCCCCGACGTATAGAGGATCATCATGGGTTGGTGCGGGTCCACCTCCGGGAGCGCAACCTGCGGGTCGCCTTCATTCGCCAACGCATCGAGGTCGGCCAGCCGGATCACCTCCCGCAGGTCCGGCAACGTTGCCGCCACCTCCTCGGCGATCCGGGCGATCGGGTTGGTTCGCCACTCGTCGGCCACAACCACGCCGGCACAGCGGGACTGCCCGAGCACATGCCGCACCTCGTCGGCCACCAGGGCCGGGTTGACCGTCACCATGGTGATCCCGGCCAGCGCGGCGCCGAACTGGAAGAGCAGCCAGCGGGTCTCGTTCGGCGACCAGATCGCCACCCGCTCACCGGGCGAGAACCGGGTGAGCAACCCTCTGGCCACCGCCTCGGACTGCTCCAGTACGTCCTCGTAGGTCAGCCGCTGCTCCGGCCCACCATTCGGGACAAAGATCAACATCTCGCGATCGGCGTGCTGGCTCACCGCATTGCGGAGATGGTCGCCCAGACTCCGTTCGACCAGCGGGACCGACTCGTCGACGGGAACTTCAGACTTGGTGAGATGCATGCTTGTGTACCCCCACTCCTCTTCCTCTTTCTTCAGGCTCGTTTCCTCAGGCTCGTTTCCTAGGCCCGTGAGAACTCGAATGGCTGTGAACTCAAAACAACAACGCGCTCGCCTAATCTAGCGCTCGCTAGCATAATGGTGGAACGGGCTCGCGAAGAGAAGCCCGCGATGTACGAACCAGATGGAGACTGCAGTGAGCGATGTAATGACCAGCAGTGAAACCGTGACCGCGATCGAGGCGTTTGCCGACTCCTGGGCGTCGCGTGATGCCGAACGAATTGCCGCCCACCTCACCGAGGATGTGGTGCTCACCCCGCCCAAGTCCATCGCGGGCCCGGTCGAGGGTGTCGACAAAGTTGCGGCGGTGCTTTCCGGAGCGGCGGCGGCAAAATTCCTTGAGGTGGAAACCGTGGCCCGCGACATCCGCCGCATCATCGCCGACGGACCAAACGCCGCGGTTCTGCTCACCCTCACGGCCAAGCTCAAAGCCGGCGGCGACTACGAGAACGCCTACTGCTGGCTGTTCGAGTGTCGCGAGGGATCGATCGCCGCCATCACCGAGTTCACCGACACCAACCACGCGATCCGGGCGTTTTCCGCCAAGAGCTGAAGCCACGCCGCGGCCCCCTCGGTCAACCCGCGCTTCCGAGATGGGCGTCGGCCCACCCCGGGATTGCGGAATAAGAAGCGGCCCGAACAGACTGGCGAGTCAGGGTGGCGACCGGCGCAGGAATATCCCTCAGCACCCCGCACAGTTCATCGACGGTCTCATCGAGCTCCCGGCCCTCGACAACCCGATTGACCAGGCCCCATCGCTCGGCGGTGGCGGCATCGATCGTTCGCCCGGTCAGGAGCAGGTCGCGGGCGCGGGCCGGCCCAACCTCGGACACGACTCGGGCCGTACCGGAGGCCAGGAGGTACTGGCCCATCAGCACCTCTGGGAACCGGAGAATCAGGTTGGATTCGGCGACACGAAGGTCACAGGCCAGCGCCAGCATCGCGCCCCCGCCGATCGCTGCGCCTCGAAGGGCGCCAACCGTCGGCTGACGCAGCCGGTCAAAACCCTCAAAGAGTGTGTCCCAGCGCCGCGCCATCCGCAGCCGTTCGGTTGGGTCATCGGACTGAAGCCGGCTCGGCTTGTTGCGATCACCGCCGGCACAAAACACCGGTCCCTCACCGGTGAGGACCACCACGGAGATGTCCTGCGACTCCTCAACCGCGCCGAGGGCGGCGATCAGGTCGATGCAGACCTGGTCGGTGAGGGCATTGCGGCTGTCGGGTCGAGCGATGGTCAGGGTGGCAACCGCATCGGCAACCGCGAAGCCCACTGTTTCCAACGAGGGAATCGAACTACTCACGGCGAGGCCTTCCGAACGCCGATTTTCCGTACGACCAAACCCGGCGTCGGGCGAAGCTGGCAGGCCAGCCGCAGCGAATCGTCGCCGTCGTGCCACCGCGGCAACATACGAAGCGTCTCGGTCTCCGCTGGCGTTGGGCCATCAAGTGGCTCTTCGACCTGAACCACATCGACAGCGCAGGTCGAACAGACCCCCTCCCCGCCACAGACACTGGGCCAGGAATAGCCCTGCCGGGCCGCGGCCTCGATCAACGACTCCCCTTCGGCCACGTCGACCTCGATGCCGATCGGCTGAATCTCGACCCGTACCGGTGTCAACGTCGCTCCCCATCCCCTGGTTGAAAGCTCGACGGGTCCGTTGGCGAGGCCGCCGGAGAAGGCCGGGCCCATCCGGCGATCGCTGGAAACGCTGATCCCGGTCCCAGGCGTTGTCCGCTTTCGGTCGAGTGCTCGCTAGGAAGCGGGTAGCTTGGTGCCATGTCGAAGACGATCGAGCTCACCGTGGTCGCGGCCACCGACGACGGCTCCAGCCACTTCACATCGGTGGAGGTGGCGATGACCGCCGGCGCGATCCCCGCGGACGCACCGCCGTACTTCGTAACCGACGTCGTACCAACCAGCCGGTTCGTGTTCTCGGAGTTTCCGGCTGGCTTCGAGATGACGTGGCACCCAGCCCCCCGCGAGCAGGTCATCGTCGTGCTCTCAGGCCACCTCGAAGTCGAGACCGGTGATGGCGAGGTTCGGAGCTTCGGGCCCGGCGACAACTTCCTGGTCACCGACACGACCGGTCGCGGCCACTGCTCTCGGGTGCCCGGGCCTGCCCCGTGTCGCTTTACGTCCATCGCCCTCGCCGAGCCACTGACCATTCCGCCAGCCTCCTAAGAGATTGGCCGTGACGGCATGAGCTCCCGCAACGCCTGCGCCCGCTTGGCCAACTTGCGCCGAAGAAAGCGCTCGACCATCGCCGGGCTGGGAGGGGAGGTGGTACGCGGGGTGATCGGGGAACGCACGGTCACCACCGGCTTCAGATGGCTGAACGTATCGAAGCCGGCTTGGCCGTGATAGACGCCCATCCCACTCTGCCCAACCCCGCCGAAGGGCAGGTTCTCAAGACCGACGTGCAACATGATGTCGTTCACCACAACACCACCGGCAGGAGTCTGGGTGACAAAGTGCTCCAGATGGTCGTCCTTGGGTCCGAAGTAGTAAGCCGCGAGCGGTGCCGGGCCAGCCTGCAACTCCAGAATCACGTCCTCGAAGTCGGTGTACGGGTGCACCGTGAACAACGGACCGAAGATCTCTTCCTCAGAGATTTCCATCGAGGCATCGACATCAAGAAGAGCAACCGGGGGCATCGTTCGCGTCTGCGGTGAATGGTCGGCCGCCGGCCTGTCGGCCAACTCAACCCGCTGAGCACCGCGTTCTTCGGCATCGGTGAGAAGGTGGGTGAGGCGCTGATAATGGTGGGCGTTGATGATCGAGGTCTCGCCGATGCTCTTGCTCATCTGGCTCGTGTGCCGCCGGCACGCGGCCAGGAAGCGATCGACTTTGGCGGCGGGGACAAAGACCCGATCCGGCGCCACACAGTACTGGCCAGCGTTAAAGATCTTGCCGGAAATCAGCGTCTTGGCCATGGCGTCGAGATCACCCTCGGGGGCAAGTACCAGCGGTGACTTTCCCCCGAGCTCCAGGGTGACCGGCGTCAAGTTCTCGGCCGCGGCGGCCATGACGCGGCGACCCACGGCAGTCGAGCCGGTGAAGAAGAGGTGGTTGAAGGGCAGAGCGGTGAATTCGGTAGCCACCTCCACGCCGCCGGTCACCATGGCCGCTTCATCGTGATGAAACCACTCGGTCATCGCAACCCGCAGCGCCTCCGCGGTCGCAGGCGTGAACTCCGAAGCCTTACAAAGGGCAACGTTGCCAGCAGCGAGCGCGGAGGCGAGCGGGGCGATTGTCAGCGCCACCGGGAAGTTCCAGGGGGAAATGATCCCGATGACGCCGAGCGGGCGGGGCTGAAGCGTTGCGCTTCCACCAATCGAGTGAAAGCCAGCCCCGGCGAACTGTTTACGCGGCTCCATCCAAGTTTTTGTCCGCTTGCGAGTGTGTCGAATCTGGCCGCTTGCGGTCACCGCTTCGGCGGCGAGGGTCTGGGCCATGGAGCGGTTGCCGTAGTCCTCACACAGAGCCTCAGCCAGGCGAACACCATGGCTGGCCACCATGCCCTCCAGCCGGTCGAGCCGATCGAGGCGTGTGGCCAGGTCAGGGAACGGGTCGCTGCGATAGGCCTGCCGGGCGGCATCAAATTGCTGTCGGACGTCAGAGGTTGCCCCCTGGCCGGCGTCGGTCGAGGGCTCACTTCCGTGGTCCGCTGGCAGCGGCTGGCCATCCACCAAGGTCAACGATGGCCCAGGACCCTGCATCGACATCGCGCTTTCCCCCTGGTTTTTGCGGCCCGCTCTCGACGGCTTTTCCGCCACCGTCACTATAGGATATCTTTCTAGTTCGTACTAGTCGACTTCGAAACTTTACGTCGGAGGAGACGAAGGTGTCCGCCAACACCAATCGCGACGTGACACCACCCAAAAAAGGACTGTCGACATGATGAACTCCGACGAATACCGCCAATCTCTCGAAGATGGGCGCCGGGTGTTCTTCGATGGCGTGGCGGTGGCTGATGTCCGGGAGCACCCGGTGATCGGACCGTGCGCAAACCTCGTGGCTGAGAGCTATGACGTCATTGGCCAGCGATATCCTGACGGGAGTCCCTTTACTCTGGCCCCGCGATCGCTCGACGAACTTCGGGCCGCCAACGATGCCATCCGTCCCCTTGGGGTGATGACATTGCTGACCTATGCGTCGATGATGGCGATGTCGACCGCGGCGGCTCGGATCGCCGAGGCCGCACCCTCAAGCGAACACCCCGATCGCATCCAGGCGATGCTCGCCGAATTTCGGGAGCGTGATGTTCGCTTCGCCCAGTGCATCACCGACGCCAAAGGTGATCGGAGCGTCCCCCCGCTGAAGCAGTCCGATCCCGATGCCTACACCAGGGTCGTGCGGCGCTCACCGGAGGGGGTCTGGATCCGTGGGGCAAAGCTCCACATCACCGGCGCTTCACTGGCCCACGAACTGATGGTGATACCGACCAAGTCCATGAAGCCCGGTGAAGAGGATTACGCCATCGCCTGTTGTGTTGCTGTTGGCACCGAGGGAGTGACCATCGTCGACACCTCGACCGCCCCAACACCCTCGGAGGTTCCACAGTCGCCCTTTTCCTCCCATGACAGCTTCCCGGAGGCGATGGTCATCTTTGATGACGTCTTCGTTCCGAACGAGCGCATCATGCTCGACGGCGAAGTGGGCATGGCCGCGATCTTCGCCCACTCGCTGGGCCTGTGGGAGCGGGTCGCCGGGCTGACCCACATGGTGGACGACGCCGATCTCCTGGTTGGCCTGGCCCACCTGATCGCGGAAGCGAACGGCCTCCTCAAGGTCTCACACGTCAACCAGAAGATCTCCGATCTCATCATGCATGCCACCATGCTGCGGGCATCTCTTGAAGCGGCGCTGAGCAACGGGTCCGAGGCCGGCGACGGCACGGTGTTTCCGAACGAACTGTTCACCAACGCGGGCAAGTACTTCGGCGCATCGAGTTGGCACCTCATGATTCAAAAGTTGCAGGAGATCTCCGGTGGTTCGGTGATCACCGCGCCAACCATGGCCGACATGGCCAACGACGAGATCGGCGACACGGTGAAGAAGTACATGGCCGGCGCCACCGACGATGGTGAGTTTCGAGCCCGCCTCTTCCACGCCATTCGCGACCTGACCGCCGGAAACTTCGGCGGCTGGAAAGCGGTCACCAAGGTGCAGGGTGGTGGCGGGTTGTACGCCCAGAGGATTGTGACCCGGAAACACTTCGACCTCGATCACGCCCGCAATGCGGCACTCGCCGCCATTGGGCTTGAACCGGCCGAGCAGGAGACCAGCCGATGAAGCCGCGGTCGTTTCCCGTGGAACGGGGGCACATTCTGACCTTCGCCCGAGCCATCGGCGACCACAACCCACTCTTCACTGATGCCGAAACGGCGAAGCAAGCCGGATTTGATGACGTTCTGGCTCCGCCGACGTTTGTCCAGGGCGCGGCCCACTTCGACGACGCCTACCCCGGTCGGCCCAAGCCGGGCGAACCGTGGATGGGCTCTGGCCGGGAGGCGAGTGGCAGCCCACCAAACGCAGACGCCGGCACCGAACTTCACGCCGAGCAGTACTTCGAATACCACCGACCCCTCCATGCTGGCGAAACCCTCACCGTGGAAAGTCGACCCGGTCGGAGCTGGGAAAAGCAGAGCGCCCGGGCCGGCACCCTCAGCTTCAGCGAGACGATTCATGACTACCTCGATGACTCCGGCCAACCGGTGATCACCGTCCGCGAAGTTGGCGTCCGCACCGAGCGCCCGGTCGAACAGTAGAGCGGCCATGGCGACCAAACCCGCAGAACTCACCCCCGGCACCTCCCGTTCGGTGGTGCTCGTTGAGAACCTGACCCGAACCCAGATCGTGATGTATGCCGGGGCCTCGGGAGACTTCACTCCGCTGCACACCGACGAACCCTTCGCCCGCCACGCCGGCTACCCGTCGGTCTTCGCCCACGGCATGCTGACAATGGCAATGACCGGCACCGCGCTCACCGACTGGTTCGGCGTGGAGAACCTCAAAGAGTTCGGGGCCCGATTCCTGAACCAGGTTTGGCCCGGAGACACGCTTACGGCAACACTCGAAGTGACATCGGTTGAGCCGTCCGCCACCAGCGATGGCCAGATCGTCGAGCTGAAGATTACGACAACCAACCAGGACGACATCGCCGTGCTCAGCGCAACCGCGCGAGTCGTGTCAACCAGCTAGCAGGGTGCTGAAAAACACATGCCGGCGCCAGAACGCCGATGCATCCCGTCACGCTGCGTCGATATTTCCGCCGATTCCGGCAAAGGAGTAGGCGAAAACCTCTCCTTGCGTGAGCGGGCGCCTCGGCGCCCTGGCGCGCACCGGCATTCTTCAGCACCCTGCTAGAAGATGATGGGCTGCCCCGCTACTCGTCCTGTTTTGCAGTGAGCAACTTGATCAGCTGGTCTGAGGCTTCGACCGCTAGATCTTGATCCACCCACGTGAGCCCATAGTTGACCTCACGCAGTGCGGCGTGGGCATCGGCAACAAGCTTCTGGCCCTTCGGAGTGATCCCAACGATGACCGACCGACGGTCGACCTTGTCGTGTTCGCGACTTACCAGATCGCGCTCTTCCAACCAGTCGATGGTGTAGGTCATTGTGGGCGGATGAATCAACGTTGCCCGTTTGAGGTCGAGCACCGACTTTCGTCCCAGATCCTGATCCAAGAGAGCCAAGACTTCGAACCGAGGCATGGTGAGGCCAAACTCACTCAGTACCGAGGTTGCTGTGCTCGACAGGTGTTTGTAGATCTGACTCACCGCACCAGCAACAAGCATCCAAGGCAGTTCTGGGGCGCCAGAGAAGTGCGACGCAACGTTCGCTAGCCGCTCCGCATCACTCCGCTCATCTTCGGGCAAGGCAAATCCTCTCCACTCGACACCACGACGAAGGCACGCCTCCAACGCTGCGCACCCAACTTACGCCAGCGAAACACGATCACCCCAACTCATCACAACCCCACCCAAGAGATTCCATGAGACTGGGTGCGTCATGGAACCCATGGGCGAGGCCGGAGAGCGGTGTGGCGCCCCCAACTCCCCTGGCACGAGAGCCTGGCTTGCGCTTCGCAGGCAAAGATCGGCTAGCGCTTTTTGTCCTTGGACACTGTCATTCCCAATGCCTCGAAGTCCCACATGTCGTCGCTGACGCCTTCGTCCCGCAGGACATGCTTCATCACCCGGCCCAGCGCGTTTGCCGGCAGTTCGCTGCGAACATGGACATAGCGGGGAATGGCAAAATACGGCAGCTTCTCCTCAAAGAAGGCAAAGACACTCTCTGGTTCGAGCGTGGCCCCCTCCTCGGCAACAAGGACCGCCTTGATGTCGTCTTCGCTCATCGAAGAAGGCACCGCGCAAACGGCGACTGCAGCAACGCCGTCAAGGGCCATAATCGCTGCTTCGAGCTCTACCGACGACACGTTCTCGCCACGGCGCCGAAGGGCGTCCTTCTTGCGGTCGACGAACAGGAACTGGCCCTGGTCGTTCTGGCGGGCCAGGTCGCCCGTGTGGTGCCACAGGTTCCGCCAGGCGGCAACCGTCGCCTCCGGCTTCTCCCAGTAGCCCGAATACATCACGTAGGGAAGCGTCGGACGAACCACGATCTCGCCGGGTTCACCAACCGGCACATCCTCATCGTTGTCATCAACCAGCCGAACCTCAAAGCTTGGCGACGGTGTCCCGATCGTCGACCGCTCCCGGCCGGCGGTCAGCTCCGACATGGTGACCGGGAAGCACTCGGTCTGGCCATAGGACTCGGCGACGACCTGGGTATCGAACCGCTCCTCAAAGGCCAGCTGGTCGTCCGGTTTCATCGGAATCCAGATGGCGAGCCGGAAGTCGTTGTCGGTGTCGTTGTCCTTGGGTGGTGTGGCCATGATCGCCGACCCCATAAACCCGACACCAGCCAATACTGTCGCTCCCGCATCGCGCGCCTCGTCGATATACCCCGAGGCCGAGAATTCCTCGGTGAAGACCACCGAACCCTCCGGCACCAGGAGCGACACCATCAAAGCGATGACCTGGCCACTGGTATGGAACAGCGGCCAAGAGGTAAAGGTGCGGTCACCGGGAGTAACCCAACCGCGCTCGATCTGACCCGACGGGCCAGCGAGGAAATAGCCATGCGAGAGCATGCATCCCTTGGGCATCCCAGTGGTGCCCGAGGTGTAGATGATCGCCATGATGTCGGACGACTCGATCTCAACGTCGGGTGCGGCGCGCTTCTCGGCGACAAGAGTCTGGTAGTCGAGAACCGGCACTGGACAAGCCGCGGCGTCGACCTCGTCCACGCAGATCACTTGGGTGATGTCGGTCTCGGTGAGCAGCGGGGCCGCGGATTCGAAGCCGGCCGAGTCGGTGACCAGGACACTGGCCCGACAGTCGGCGAGTTGATACTTCAGGAAGTCGCCCTTCAACCAGGCGTTAAGCGGAACTTCGACCGCTCCAACGCGGGCGCAGCCGAAGACCATTTCGATGATCTCGAACCGGTTGGGCAACAACAGGGCCACCCGGTCGCCCTTGGTGACCCCGATGCCAGCAAGCGCACCGGCAACGTGCTCCGCCCTTTCATCGAGCTGTCTGGTCGTAACCCAATCCCCACCCAGCCGCACAAAGGGGGCGTCACCATCGGCGGCTACCCGTCGCTTTAGGGCCTCAGAAACATTCGGCGGAAGCTCGCTCATTGGTCTTGTTCTCCTTTGCCTGCTTGGTTGAATTCTGCGGCCTCGGCGACCGCTGCCCTTGATCGCTCTGCTGTGGTCTGAGCGAGATTCGCGCCATGGGCGACCGAGCGCCGGACTGGGCGAACCCGGTGGGTCACTGGTTGATGAATCGCTCGTTGATGAATCACGTGGTTGCCTCGGCGGAAACCAGCTGTTCCTCAGCTGGCCCATCGCCCTCGGGGTAGAAACGACGGAACCACCGGCGGAGTTCGTAGAAGTTCCGCTCCTCCGGGAACACAAAAAGCGGCTTGTCGACGTAGCGCTGGTTTTCCCAGATCGCGAAGTCGCGTCGCACCTGCTTCACCTGTTCCCGCATCAGCACCACTGCTGCGTCGCTGACCCCCTCGGTGACGTTCGGGTCCCGCTGGATGGCAATCCAGGTTCGGGCCACGGACTTGACGTGGTCGATCGGAGTGGTGGAAACCATCTGGGCAACGGTCATGCCAGCTACTTCCAACCGGGCGACTCCGAGGCCGAGACCCCAGTGCTCACCCTCGATGGTCCCCCACATCTCACCGTCCGGGGTGAGCCAGGTCTCTTCCTTGCCTCCGCCAAAGTGAATCCGGAAGACCACCCGCAGGTATTCGCCGTCGGTCTCCATCTCGCCAGACTCTGCGGGACGGTCCGAGCCGTGGACCTGGGCGAAGTGCATCGGGTCGGCCACGTTCTCGATGGGCAGTTGAGGGTTGACTCGAAGCTCGCCGTAGCAAATAGCCGCCTCAGGGTGATCGGTGGGCTGATAGAAGCCCTCCGGGTCCGAGAACTCCGGCACGCCGGGATACTCCCAATCGGGGTCGCGACCCTCGGCGTCGTGCCAGACGAGGATCACATGGTCGCGTTCGCGAACGTGCCAGGTTCGCAGTTGGGCGGTGATGTTCGGTTCGTCCTTGAACGGGATCTCGACGTTGCGACCCTCGCCATCCCAACGCCAACCGTGCCAAGGGCACTTGACCGTGTCGGCAACAACGCATCCCCCGTGTCCGAGGTGGGCGCCCATGTGGGGGCAGTACGCGTCTACGACCCGGACCTCACCCGCCTCGGTTCGATACATGACCAGATCCTCGCCACAAAACTGGAGCGGTTGAACCTGTCCTGGCTCAAGATCCCAAGAAAATCCGACGACGAACCAGCTGGTTGGAAAATTCTCGTAGGGCCAATCTTTCATCGGCTTCATCAGCGTTGGGCTCCCTCGGAATCGTTTCTTATCGAATCGTTTCTAAATGATATTATTCTATCTTGTCACAACCTGAGCAAGATGTCCTACTAAACAAGCGGAAGACCCATAGGTCAGCCGATTGCCAAGCCGAGCCGAGGAGCAGCAGCGCTGATGGGTGAACTCAACTTCGGACGGCTCCTGCGCAACTCCCGACGATTCGGCGACGATGAGGCCCTCGTCGACCTGGCTCACGGTTTGCGATTTTCCTATCGGGAGCATCTGGAGCGAGTGGCTCGTTTGGCCGCCGTACTCGGCCACCTCAGCCCGCACCGCGGACAGGGCATGGACAGCGTGGCGGTGTTGGCCAACGCGGGCTCCACCTACGTCGAACTCTGGCGAGCGTGCTGCAGCGGCGCTGCCGTCATCAACCCGCTCAATACGCGGCTCGCATCAGCGGAAATCGTCGACATCCTGAACGACTCTGCGTCGGCGGCGATCGTGGTCGACGCCGCTCACGCTCAGCCGATCGACGATCTGCGACCGCAACTACCCCATCTCCGAACTGTCGTGCTCGCCGACCGGGGCCCCACTGATCGCAGTCTTCCCCATGACTTCCTTCTCTCAGAACTGCTTGAGAGCCAGGACCGCGCCGCATTGCCCGACGAGCCGGCCGAGGATCAAGCCGCGGTGTTGATGTACACGGGCGGCACGACCGGCCGGGCGAAGGGTGTGGTGCTGAGCCAGCGGGCCATCACCCTCGCCGCCTACCGCATGCAACCGGTGGTTGATATTGGGGGACCGCAGAGCTTCCTGTCGTTCATGCCGATGTTTCACGTCGGAGCTTCTTCGTCATGGTCGTTTTATCTTCCGCTAGGCGGACGCACCGTCGTGCTACCAGCCTTCGACGCCGCGCAGGTGAACGCCACGATTGGCACCGAACAGATCACGGCGATCGGCGCCGTCCCCACGATGCTGGCAATGATGCTGGACCATACCGACTTCGAACCTCGGATGTTCGAGTCGCTTGAACTTGTTGTCTACGGGGGTGCGCCGATGACCCCCACGCTGTTGGCCAGGCTGATGGATGCCGCCCCGAACGTGTCGATTCATCAGGCCTACGGCATGACCGAGATGAGCGGGATCGCCACCGCACTCACCGCGGCCGACCATCGGGCTGCGGACCGCAGACTTCAGTCCGTGGGCCGACCGGCGCTCGGCGTCGAACTTGAACTGCGCGACCGCGCCGACGCCAGCCCCACCAGCTCGGGTGATGTCGGCGAGATCTGGCTTCGATCCGACTCGATGATGACCAGTTATTGGAACCGCCCCGAAGAGACGAACGCGGCGATCGTCGATGGCTGGTACCGCACCGGCGACGCGGGCCACCTCGACCCCGATGGCTATCTCTTTCTCGCCGATCGAGTGAAGGACATGATTGTCACCGGAGGTGAAAACGTCTACTCACTCGAAGTCGAGCGCGCCGTTTCCTCGCACCCGGGCGTGATCGGCGTCGCCGTTATCGGCCGGCCCGACCCCATCTGGGGTGAAGCGGTCCATGCCGTTGTGTACTGCGACCCCAACGTGGTCACACCTGAGGAACTCGATCAGCACACCCGGGCCCTGATCGCGGGTTACAAGGTCCCGAAGGACTGGACGTTGCAAGACGAAGCGCTGCCGATGTCGGCGGCGGGCAAGGTGCTGAAACAACAGCTCCGCCAACGGTTCGCAGCCGCGGCGTCAGAGGACCCCTCTGCCTGACGCTACCGCAGCGGCCCACCCGGGCTCAGTCGAGATAGTTCTGCACCATGGCGGTCAGGCCTTCGACGACGGCCGGATCATCGCTCAGCGGCTGCACCATCGCCGCCAGCACCGCATCCCGAGGGGCCAAGCCGTGAGCGACCAGCGAGCCAGCGGCCACGAGCGTGCGGGTGGACGCAACCTCGCGAAGTCCGGAGTCTTCGAGACGGCGGATAGCGGTGGCGAGATCAACCAGATCACCGACCACGTCCTCGGGCGCGCCGGACTCGTGGGCCACGATCTGGAACTCAAGCTCGGCTGGAGGGAACCCAAGCTCGATCGCCACCATTCGCTGACGCGTGGAGACCTTTAAGTCCTTCAACACGCTCTGGTATCCCGGGTTGTAAGAGACCACAAGGCCAAAACCGGTGCCGGCGACCAGCCGTTCGCCCCCCAGGCGCTCCAGCGAGAGCTCCCGACGATGATCGGCCAGAGGGTGAATGGCCACGATCGTGTCCTGTCGAGCCTCGACCACCTCGTCGAGATAGCAGATGGCTCCATCGCGGACCGATCGTGTCATCGGACCATCGACCCACACCGTTTCACCGCCCTTAAGGACATAGCGACCCAGAAGGTCAGCCGAAGTGATGTCTTCGTGGCACGAGATCGTGTTGAGCTCGACTCCGAAGCCGTGGGCCATGTGCTCCACAAACCGGGTCTTTCCGCAACCCGTCGGGCCCTTCAACATGATGGTCAGCCCGGCGCGATAGGCCGCCTCGAACACATCGACTTCACTACCGATCGGCACGTAGTACGGCCTCGTGTCTTCAGACAGGGTCATTTCGGGAGAACCTTTCCAAAAGTGGAACCAGTGGAACCAGTGGTACGACGATCCGTCGCGGTCAGCGCGGCAGCGCGCAAGGAGGACTCAACGAGTTCGCCCACATGCCCACTCAACTCAGATGCGTCTTCCAGGCGAACGTTGGAGGTGTTGCCCCACAAACGATCAAGCACATCATCACGGGTGGAGGCGGCAACGCTGACGCAGACACAGCCGACTCCACTCAGCAGCGCTTCGTCGATGGCGCGGCGCGTGTCCCCCTCGGCATAACGACCCTCGTAGCCGTCATCGTAGGCGAAGCCGTCGGAGACCAGAACCACCAGCTGATGTTCGGTGCCCGACTGTTCACGGGCGATGTGGGTGGCGTGGCGAATCGCAGCTCCGAGCCTGGTGTACCCGCCCGGCTGAAGCGAGCCGAGCCGTCGATAAGCCGCGCTGTTGAACCGCTGGTCGAAGTCCTTGATGGCCAGGAACCGAACATGGTTGCGGCCCCTTGAGTTAAAGCCGAAGGCAGCGACCCGATCGCCGACCCGCTCCAGCGCGCCGATGAGCCTCGCCGCCAGCTCACGGTGCTGGTCCCACACCTGGGACCCGTTCGAATGTTGCGACGTCGATCCCGAGGTGTCGAGTACGACCACCACACCGAGGTCGCGTGCCGTCTTTCGCCGCGACTCAAACACCCGATGGTCGGCCGTCCCACCGTTGGCGGCAGCGACGGCGTAATCGACCAGAGCCACGGTATCGAGGTCGTCTCCGTCGGCAAGATGGCGGTGCCGCTCAAGCGACAGGCCGATCGCGGCCAAGTGCCGCTGGAGAACAAGGTCGGCGGGGCTTCGGAAACGCTCGGCCCCATCTTCGAGTGGCGGGAGAAACTCCCCAACCGCGCAATGGCCGGGCCGATAGACGCCACGGATGCTGTCCCACTCGGGATACAGCCGATCCCCGCTGCGATGGCTAGAGGTCTTCACTTCGATCGACGGGGGCGCAATGACCAGCTGGGCCTTGCTCCCAACCCGATCAACCGATCGCATCGAACCCACCTTGGCGTCGTCACCGATGCCACCGTCATCACGCTTGGCCCGGCTGCCCATTCCCAGCTGCTTGCGCATGATCTTAAACATGGGGGTCTCGAAGACCGGGCTCGAGAGAAACCGCTTCATGATTTTGGACTCGTCCGAGTCCTCGTCGTCGGCGAGCTCATCGACGCCAGCCTGTCGCGGCTTGGCCATCTGCTGCTCGGTGAGCGCGCCGGCCGCGTCAGCAGCACCCCAGACGGCCAGGGCTTCCTTCGGCCGAATGGTGCCGAGCGAGCTCGGGCACTCCGGAATGTCGGCGCGGCCCAGGGCCAGCTCGAGGGACTCAAACGGGCTGTGGGTCGTGGGGCCATCCCAGAACGTCAACCCGCCCCTGACCCGGCGCGGCACCGGCACCGTCGGATCGGCAATGGCTCGGACCAACTCGAGAGTGAAGTACCGGCGGGCAACCGTTGCCTGGCCGCGAAGTTCGGTCATCACCGTCGGATGCAGACTGCCGAGACCAACGAGGGCTGCGTGGGCCACCACCACCGCCGCCCGGTTGGGAAGCTGCGGAACCGAGTTTGTCGGCGGCCCAGGCAGAAAGACCGTCTCGCCGTTGGTGTAGGCAACATCGGTGTCTCCGCTGAGCACCGAGAGCCGTCTACCGGCAACCGCGCTCGCAAGCAGTGTGAGCCGAGCACCACCAGCATCGGTGTCGGTGTCAACCTCGGAATGAGCGTCGACATGCGGAGCCGGGTCCGCCGTCTTCGTGCTGTTCCGTAGCCGGTCGCTCACCAAGAGAACCCTAGAGTACGATATATCGAAATAACAATGATCAAAACTGAATCTTTCTAGTTTGATACATTAGTGGGAGATAGTTCGTCACCGCCGCGGCGGCCAAACGACGCAGACAAGCTGAAGGGGTCCTCTATGGCAAGTGTCACGCTCGATCGTTCACGGCCCGTGGCTGTTCGTGAACCCAGGAAAGTTGTTCCCGTCAAGTGGTGGGCTGTCGCGGGCGTGATCGCCATCGCGCTGCAGGCAGGAATCTTCTTTCACTGGATCTTCATCAGCGGCAACTTTAACGAGACCGACACCGGGCCGGCGGAAATCTCGTCGTTTATGTCGGCCTCGCTGTGGTTCCTCCAAACCATCTGCATCGTCCTCGGCATCTGGTGCCTGTACTGGTTCTTCTTCCGGCGCTGGAAGCAGGGTGAGCCGCTCGGCATCGACAGCTACATGATCATCGGCATCTACCTCGTGTGGTGGCAGGACCCGATCCTCAACTACTTCCAAAACTGGGCCACCTACAACGCCTACACCGTGCAACGGGGCAGTTGGTCCTCCAGCATCCCCGGCTGGCTCGCCCCCAACTCCCACAACATGGCCGCCCCACTCCTCTTCACCATCCCGGTTTATGGCGCAGTGGCCTTTGTCTGTTCTCTTACCGTCGCCAAGGCCATGCGCGCCGCCCGCAACCGCTACCCCCATGTCGGCAACGTTGGCATCGTGGCCATCGGCTTCGCCATCTGCTCGGTCATTGTGTTCGCTTGCGAAACCGCATTTCTTCGACTCGGCATCTACGCCTACCCAGGCGCCATCGAATGGATGACGATCTTTCACGGCGAGTACTACCAATACCCCCTTTACGAATGGCTGATCTTCACCTCGATCTGGACAACGTGGGCGTCGATCCTCTTCTTCCGCAACGACAAGGGTGAGACCGTGGCCGAGCGCGGCCTGGAGGAGCTCAGAGCAAAAACCGGAAAACGACTCGACTGGGTCCGGCTCCTCTCCGTCGTCGGTGTGGTGAACGTGTCGTTTTTCCTGGTCTACAACCTGCCGCTCCAGCCCTTTGCTCTCCATGCCGAGGAGTGGCCGGAGGTCTTCCAGGAGCGCACCTTCATGCTGAACGAGATGTGTGGCACCGGCACCGATATCGCCTGTTCCGGGACCGACATTCCAATTCCCCGCGAGGGTGGCTTCTATGTCACCACCGATGGCACCGTTGGCCAGTTTGACGACTGACGGGGCTGGCGCTCAGCCCAGATAGGCCGCTTCGAGGGCCTCCGGGTCACGGGCCAACTCGGCCGCTTCGCCGTTGAGCACGATCGTTCCGTGGACCATCACGGCGGCGCGATCGGCAGTCTCTAGCGCCAACGAGACATGCTGCTCCACGAGAATCACTGCGGCACCGCGATCAGCGGCGGCCTGGCGGACCGTCGGCATCAGGCCCTCAACGATGACCGGGGCCAGCCCCATACTCATCTCGTCGATCAACAGCACGCTCGGTTCCTGGGCCAAGCCTCTCGCGACCGCGAGCATCTGCTGCTCGCCACCCGACAACGAACCGGCGGCCAAGTCCCAACGCTTCTCCAGGGCCGGAAACACCTCAAGTGAATCGCGAGGTTGTTGGGAGCTGTCGAGGCAGGCCAGTCGGAGATGTTCCGCAACCGAGAGGTCTGGAAACAGCGCCCGGTCGTCGGGCACCAGCACAATGCCTTTTCGATTCGCGGCGACGGCACTGCCTCCGGCAATCCCGTGGCCGTCGACCTGGATCGAGCCGTCCTGGAGGGGCAGGAGCCCGGCCAAGGCCATGAGCGTGGTTGTTTTTCCGGCACCGTTCGGGCCCAACAGCGCTAGTACCTCGCCCTGGTCGACGTGGAGGTTGACATCGCGTACGACCTTCACCCGTCCATACCCGGCCGACAGGTTGTGGGTCTCGAGACGGGCGCTCACAGGACCGACGCCGTCTTGCCGAGGTAGGCGCTGGTAACCGCTGGATCGTGTCGGACCTCGTCCGGGCTCCCATGAGCAATAACCTCACCAAAATCGAGCACAACTACCTCGTCACACACCTCCATAATCAGGCCCATGTCGTGATCGACCAACACCACAGAAACGCCGTTGCGGGAGATGGCACGGAGCCGCTCGCCCAGGCGATGACTCTCGGCGGAGTCGAGTCCACCCGCAGGCTCATCGAGCAACAGCACGCTCGGCCTGCTCGCCAACGCCCGGCCCAGGGCAACCAGCTGTCGCTGCCCTTGGGAGAGGTCACCGACCGATCGCTCGGCGAGTGACTGGAGACCCACAAGCTCGATGGCATCGGTGGCGCTGGACCGGTGGTCGCCACGCATGCCGATCTCGATGTTTTCCCGGACCGACAACTCTTCGCAAAGCTGCGCAGACTGGAATGTTCGGGCGATGCCCCGTCGCGCCCGCTCATGAGGCGCCAAACGGTCGAGAGGCCGACCAAGCCCGGCCACGCTTCCCGTGTAGGGGGCAAACCCCGTCAACGCATCGAGCAAGGTTGACTTTCCCGCACCGTTCGGGCCGATCAGTCCCAGAATCGAGCCCGGAACCAGATCGAAACTGACGTCCTTGTTGGCCTGAACGTTGCCGTAGCGCACCGACAATTCTCCTACCGAGAGCACCGGGTCGGTCGACCCGTTCCTCTGTACCGTTGCCGGCCAGTCGGCGGGCAAGGTCACGACATCGTCTTCGTCGTCGGACAACTGAATCTGGCCACCGGTTGCTCGCCGCCGGCGCAGCGCGTGCAGCGGCCCAACAAGCCCATCGGGATACATGATCACCGTGGCCATCAACAAGGCTCCGGTGATGGCGTTGTACCAGGCACCGAGACCGATGAACTCATCGGTCATCTTGAAGACCACGCCGTTTATCGTCAGCAGCCCAGCCAGCAAACCACCGCTTACCGAGGTGATTCCAGAGAGGTAGACGGTGGCAAAGAGGCCTAGACCCAGCAGCGTCGGGTAAAGATCGAAGCTCGCCGCACCCTGGCGATAGGCAAACAATGCGCCAGCGAGGCCAGCAACAAACGCCCCGAGAGCAAACACCGCAAGCTTGGTGCGCACGACGTCGATGCCAGCCGCCGCCGCGGCCCGCTCGTTCACCCGAACCGCCATCAGCGTCGACCCGAAACGGGATCGGCGAATGAGGGCGACCCCGACGGCAACGGCCACAAGCATCACCAGACACATCAGGGCAAACGGCTCCCGTGGGAACTCCAAACCCGATCCGACGCCGAGGTCGAGACCGAACAGCTCCGGATGTTCGACGGGTGCCCCGCTGCTGCCCCCGTTGAAGTCGTTGTTCCGAAACCACACCGCCTCGACCGCAGCCGCCATGGCGAGCGTGACCACCCCAAGGCTGAGCCCTCGTAGTCGAAGCGCGGGAAGACCAATCAGCACCCCGAGCAACGCGGCACCCAGCGCCGACAGAAGTGGGGCGACCGGGAATGGTATGCCCAGGCCGTCGGTAAAGCGGCTCAGCAGAAACCCCGAGGCGCCACCGAGGGTCAGCTGAGCCAGAGAAATCTGCCCGCCATAGCCGGTGACCAGAACCATGCTGAGCGCCAGAATGGCGCCGGTCATCGACGCGATCAGCGCCAGCCGCCACGGCGATGACAACGTGTAGATGAGTCCGGTGCCCACCAGCAGTGCCAGGCCAGCCGGGATCCACGGACTCCCGGGACGAGGCGCAGCACTCAACGACTCTCGCAGCTCAACGCCACGAGAGGTCAACGGTTGGGATCGGGCGACAAGAACGATCAGTACCAGCACCAGCGGAAGCACCTCGGGCAGCCCGCTGCTCGGGACGATCCATTTCGGCAACCAGTCGAAGCGGAACTGGATGAAGGTCAGCTCAGACTGCAGCATGCCGACGACGATTCCGCCAATGGCGGTGGGCGCCAAGGCGCTAAATCGACCAACCAAGGCCGCGGCCAGCGCCGGAATCACAAACAAGGTGTAGGCGACCGGCACCAAGGGAGCGATCGGAGCGATCAGCACGCCGGCCAAGCCGACGACGACGCCCGTGAGCGCCCAGTTGGCACCTGCGATCCGATCGGGGGCCAGGCCGGTGACGGTCGCACCCTTCTCGGTTGCCGCGGCGGCGC
This sequence comes from uncultured Acidimicrobiales bacterium, assembly GCA_937925845.1. Taxonomy (GTDB): domain Bacteria; phylum Actinomycetota; class Acidimicrobiia; order Acidimicrobiales; family CALAML01; genus CALAML01. The sequence goes on from CALAML010000291.1 coordinate 21,855, forward strand.
GGGTGCGGAGTCCGAAGCTGGTGAATTGAAAGAGCATGGCCAGGGCGATGCTCATCACCACCACGGTCCCAGCAAACCAGACCCGATCGAGCTGGATGGGGGCGCCGTTCACGTCAAAGGTGTCTCTGGGAAAGATCGCGCCCACGTTGACCGGCCTGGTCCCAACACGCTGGGCCATCACTGCTTGTAGCAGGACCATCATCCCGAGCGAAGCCACCGCCGCGGCAACAGGTGGCGCATGGCGCAGCGGTCGGAAGACCAACAGGTAGGAGACAAGACTAAACAGCACAGAAGCGCCGACGGCGATCAACATCCCGGCGAAGAGACCCGGATCACCACCGATGCCGATGAACTCCGGGGTACCGGGTATCGGGCTAAAGAGCTCGCCATCGCGAGCGAATGCGTAGATGTAGGCCGCCAGCAACGCCTGGGCACCAATGGCGAAGTTGAGGACGCCGGAGCTGCGAAAGGTCATCACCAGCCCGAGCCCCAGCGCAGCAAAGACGGCGCCGTTACCGAGACCGAGCAGGAGAAACTGCACATGCTGCATCCGTCGTACCTACCTTCCGCCGGTCACAAGAGCGTCTCGACAAGCCCGGCCGCGTCGATCGCCGCGGTGCGCCAAGCTCCCCGACCGCAGATCTCTCGATCTAGCGTTCGATATACTCGGCAATTGGCCGGGGATAGACAACAGATCCCACGCCTGTCGTCTGGGACCACCACTAACGTTGACCCGACCGCGACGTCCCGGCTCGATCACGCGAGCCCCTGAGGAGCCACATGCCAGCAGCGGAACCGCCCGAGACCTCGTCTTCATCATCGGCGTCGCCGGACTCTGTGCCTCGCGGGAACGGACCAGCAAAGACCACTCGACGAGAGATGATCCTTGATGTGGCGGCGGACATGTTTGTTGCCAACGGCTTCCACGCCACCACGGTGCGGGACTTGGCCGATGCCGTGGCGCTCTCGCAGCCGACGCTGTACTACCACGTTGGCCACAAGACCAACATTTTGGTCCTGCTTCACCAGTCGGTACTTGACGTGTTGCTCGAACCGCTCGAGGAACTAGCCGCATCTGACCGTGACCCCCGTGACAAACTGCGCCGCTTTGTCGAAATTCAGGCCGATGCCATCGAGCGCTTCCACAGCCGGATGGTGGCTTTCTTCCGAGAGCGGCACGCCCTTCCGGAGGAAGCGAGTGCTCTGATGGATGACGATCGGCGCCGGCTCGATGCCGTCCTCGATGACATCCTCTCGGAGGGGGTGGCCAAGGGGGTCTTTCGGGACACGCCGCTGGCGAGCGCGCGGATTGCCATCATGGGAACGCTGCACTGGTACGCAATCTGCGTCCAGCCGGGGTCGCGTCGTCGCCCTCATGAATATGCCGATGACTTCAGCCGACTGTTGATGGCCGGCATCATCGCTGACACCCCCGAAGCCCGACTTTCAGGATTCGCCTGAACGCGCTTGAGGTTTGGCCGGGTTCGGGTGCACAAAGCTGCCATCGTTGCTCGGCGACCCCCCACCACTACGACGAGCGGGGCCCGGGGGTAAAGGTGACAGGAAGCGAAGCTACGCCACGGGTGACCCCGATGTAACGCTCGACACCGGCGGTGTCGACGACATAGTCCGGCAGACGGCGAAGCACCTCCTCGGCGACGACGCGTAGCTGCAACCGAGCCAGGTGGATTCCCAGACAGCGGTGCGGCCCGGTCCCAAAGGCGAAGTGGCGGTTGGGGAAGCGCTCGATGTCGAGGACCTCTGGCGAGTCGAATTCGGCCGGGTCGTGGTTTGCCGCCAGCCAGTTCAGCAGCACCTTGTCGCCCGCAGTAACTGGACAGCCTTCGATTTCGAAGTCCTCGGTCGCCGTGCGACCACTGGCATGCAGCGGGGTCGAGTAGCGGAGGAACTCCTCCACCGCCTGAGGGATCTTCGCCGGGTCGGCAATGAGCGCTTGGCGGATGTCATCATCGGCACCAATAAGTTCGAGCATGTTGCCCGCGGCGTTGGCCGTGGTGTCAAGACCGGCCATCATGACCATGGCCATGATGGCGAGGTATTCCTCGTTGGTTACTGGACGGCCGTCGATCTCGAGGGAAAGGACCGAGGTGGGTAGATCCTCCCCGGGGTTCGCCAAGCGATCCTCGTAGAGCCTCTGAAAAAACGCCATCGCTTGCATCACGACATCAAGGTCGGAGGAGTTGGCCATCAGGTGAGCGGTGAGATCGCGCAGCATGGTGATGTCGTCCTTGGGGACGGCCATCAGCTGACCAATCGACATACCGGGGAACGGGATGACCAGATCCGTGGCCAGATCAGCAGAGCCCGCTTCGATGAACCCGTCGATCAGTTCGTTCACCATCGACCGCAGATCATCTTCAAGTGCCTCCATCACCTGCGGCGAGAAACGGGGCAGGAGGGGGCCTCGAACCTGCATATGCAACGGGGCGTCGGCCTCGATCGGCGGCAGGGCCATGGGGAAGGCATGGGCGGGAATGGTCACCCCCGACGCCGAGGAGTAACGAGCCGTATCGCGAGCCGCGGCACCGATGTCGTCGTAGGAAAAGAGGGCCCAGAAGCCGTCGTGGGCCCCCGAGTGCGCCACCGGGCAGGCGGCTCTGGCTTCGGCGAGCGCCGGACCCGGCTCGGCATCGGCGGCGACGGCGATGTGGTCGAAGGAGTCGGACTCGGCTGTCATGGTGCCTCGCCGATTGAGATGGCCCGCTCCGGACAGCACGCCACTGCCCGAGCCGCCGCCTCTTCGTCTTCGGGGTTCCGAAGGAGGCCGCCGTCGAGCACAAAGGCAAAGCCAAGATCGTCGACATCGATCAACTTTGGCGCTTGGGCGGCGCACATGGCGTGGCCCTGACAGGCCTCGCTGTCAATTTGAATCGCCTGCACAGTACTCACCTTTGTTGTTCGGCTGATTTCCGGTTTGTTCCAGCGACGCTCACGAGGCCGGTGAGTGAGCAATGACGCCGCGCAGGTTGAGACCATCGCGCATGGCCTGGTAGCCGTCGTTGATCTCATCGAGCGAATAGGTAGCGGTGATCAGCTCGTCGAGCTTGAGCTGGCCTTCCTCGTAGAGTGAGAGCAAGCGAGGGATGTCGTAGTGCGGGCTCAGCGAACCGAAGATCGTGCCCTTGATCTCCTTGGCATAGAGGGTGATCTCCGACAGGTTGATCGAGGCCTCATCCTGGGTAACCGGGGCAACAGCGGTGGTGACGATGACTCCGCCCTTGCCGGCGAGCTTGGTCCCGAGGTTCATCAGGTCGCCGTAGAGCACTCCTGGCGTCATGATGACGGCGTCGGCCATCTGGCCCATGGTCAGCTCGGCGATGAGGGGCATCGCCTCCTCCATGGAGGCAACGGAGTGGGTGGCGCCAAACGCCTGGGCCTGCTCCTGTTTAAACTCCACGGGGTCAATGGCGATGATGTGCCTTGCGCCTGCGGACGCCGCACCCTGGACGGCGTTGATGCCGACGCCACCGATGCCCACAACCACGACGGTGTCGCCAGGCCGGACCTCGGCTCGCTTGGTGGCTGAACCCCAACCCGTTGCCACACCGCAGGAAACCACCGCCACCGACGGAAGCGGGTAGTCCTCCTTCACCTTGATCACCTGAGACTCGGCAACGGTGCTGAACTCGGAAAAGGTGCCGAGCTTGGCCATCAGCAGGAGCTCCTCACCGTCAAGACGGTGGCGGCTCGTGCCGTCGGTAATCATTCCGGGAAGGAACGTGCCCGCGCCCAGGTCACAGAGCGAGTGGCGGGCCGTCATGCAATAGCGACACTTGTTGCATGGCGGAACGAACGAGGCCGAGACGTGATCGCCCACGGCAACGTCGGTGACACCGGCGCCTACCTCACGCACGATGCCAGCGCCCTCGTGGCCGCCAATCATGGGGAAGATCTTTTCGATTCCCATCATCGCCTTGGCTTCCGGCGGCGGATCGAAGTCGCCGGTAAGGAGATGCTCATCGCTGTGGCAGAGGCCAGCGTGCGTCCACTCGACCAGAACCTCACCAGCCTGGGGAGGATCAACCTCAATCTCTTCGACCGACCAGTCCTGGTCGATGCCATGAATGATCGCAGCTCTACACTTCATCTCTGTTCCTCTCCTGGCACCGACCTCAGAGTCGGCCACCGGTCTCTGGCTGGGTTTGGGAAACGTGGCACATCGCGGAGCTAACCCACTGTCTGCGTGGGCGCCCGCAGTGGGCTCCGGGAGGAGCCCAGGTCAGCCACCGGTGAACAGGCCGATGGCTTCAACTGACTCGAAGGAGGACGGCGAGCCGTCTTCGGTGAGTTCGACCAGCCAGGCACCCGACGAGCACACGTTTGGAGCAAAGGCCAGTGGTGGATTGGCGCAATCGATGCCGATTCCGCCACTCAGGGGCAGGTCCGCAGTGGCGGACTTGACCTGCTCTGCAACCGATGCTGCAGATCCATCACCGGTGTAGCCCTCCATGAGCCGATCGAAGGCAAGCGTGGCCACGAACGCATCGCTCAGGAATCCGACACCGAGACCAGTGAGGTCCTCCTCAACGTAGGTGTCGAGAATGGCATTAAAGAGTTCGGTGTCGGGATCCTCCGGATCAAGGCGGGTGCCCTGGGTCACCCGAACGCCCTCGAAACCACCGGGGATCGACTCTGCGGAGTCGGCAGAGACGCACTGGAAGGACAGGTAGATCGGTACGTCGGGAACCTGCGTTTTCACCGCTTGCAGGGCCGAGGTACAGAACGCCGCGTCACCGAGTACCAACATGACGTCGGAGTCGGCGATGGCAGCCACGTTGGCCGACATATCGGCGGTACCGGGCGCCACAAAGCTCGCCTGCGTTTCCAATCCGGCGCCTTCATAGGCCGGCAGGAAGAGCAACTCCGCTCCCTGGGTGACCGAGGGTACGTCGACGGCGATCACGCCAAGCTTTGTGAGCTCGTTTTCGGTCAGGTAAACCGAGGGTGCACCCCAAGTTGAAAAGACGTCGGCGGTCAGCACCGAGGCCCCAGGTCCGACCAACTCAGCCGAGGAGGCGGCAACCGCAACCACGTAGGGGATTCCGGCCTCGCCCATCGCGGAGGCCAGGATCTCGCCGAAGGGCGTCGCTCCGACCACAACCGCCGACACTTCATTCTGGACAAACTCGTTGGCGCAGTCGGTGGCCGAGCCAACCGACTGGCGGGTGGCGCAGAACTGAATTTCAAGCGGGCGACCTTCGATACCGCCGGTGAATTCGTTGATGTACTTGGCGGTGGCCTCAGCGGCGATCTGGGCCTCGATGTTTTCGAGGGACTCTCCGCCGGTGTCGACCGGGAAACCGACGATGAATGGTTCGCCATCAGCCGCGTTTGGTTCGCCAAAGATCTCGTTGCCCGCCGGGGCCGAGTCCCCATCAGATCCGTCGTCTTCTCCCTCATCGCCGCCGTCATCCTCGGCGGTGTCATCACCATCTGAGGTGTCATCACCGTCGTCGTCTGAGGTGTCATCACCGTCAGAAGTGTCATCGCCGTCAGAAGTGTCATCGCCGTCGTCGTCTGAGGTGTCGTCACCGTCAGAGCTGTCGGACGTGTCGTCGTCACCGCCATCTCCATCATCACCAGCGGCGTCATCACCGCTGGAATCCGAAGCTGACTCTGACCCGCTACCTGAGTCGTCGCCGCAGGCCGCAAGCAGCAGCACCATTGCCGCCATCAACGCAAGTAACGCACTCAACCAACGATGAGATTTCCGTTCCATGAGATTCCCCTCCGTGTCCCCAGAATTCTGAATATGGGGAGCATAGAGGATATTTCAGGTTCGTACTAGTCCATTTCGAACTTAAACCAGCTGTTGACCACCCCGAGGACCAAGAAAACCCCGCCAACTCAAGGTGAGTAGGAGGAACGTGCGCTACTTCTTAAGCTTTGTCTCGCTGCTTGAACTGCCTTCATCAACCGAGCGGCGGCCAGGCAGGGCACCCCGCAGTTGGTGGCGGCGGCGTTCGCGGCGATCGATCTGGGCCTGGGTTTTCAGCTGACTGAGGAGATTGTCGACGTTGCCGCGGACATCGGCCGGTGGATCGGCGGGGTTCTGGCCGGGGTCATAACGACCCGAGAAGGCAAAGCCATCGAGCTCGGTGGCGATCTGGCCGGCGAGGGGTCGGGCGGTCTCGGGCAGACGGGTGGCGAAGGCCGACAGCGACTCGCCGATCCGGAGCTTTCGGTTATAGGTGGAGCCGATGCGATCGAGGCGGCCAAGCGCTTTGGTGATCCAGGGAACCTGCGACCAGCGGTGGTAGTAGAACGCCGCAGTTGCCGCAGCAGAGATCATCAGGAGGCCGGCCAGGATCCACAACCACGGAAGGTTCGGGAGCGAGAAAGGATCGGTTTCGGCGTCGTCGGACTCGGGCCGGGTGCGGGGCACCTGATCGAAGGCGCCGTCGTCGGCACGAATCTCAATCGCCCCCTCCGGTATGACCTCGCGGGCTCCGAGCTCCCGCTTCACCAAACCGTGATCGGTGCATTCGAGAATCCGTCCGTCGCCATAACGATCGGTGGCAAAGCGACGAAAGCGGGGCACCTCTTCATAGGTGAGCACACCGTCAACACACGTGATGAAGCCGTTGCCCTCGGGCGAACCCAACCCGCCGTTGGGTTCCTCAACCAACACCGTCCCCGGCGGGATCGGTTGCCCCGGCTCAAGCGGAACAAAGATGACCGAACCGTCCGGACTGGGCTGATAGCCGCCGCCGGATCCCCCGGCCCCACCACCGGGCTGGCCGCCGAGACCGCCACCGCCAGCGCCTCCACCGCCGGCGCTTCCACTTCCGGCGCCGCCACCATCGCGACCCACGCCACCCTCCGGACCACCCAGTTCTCCCTGTTCCGGCCGGTCGTTGCGGTCCGGCCCGTCGAAGTTGAGGTTCGGAAACCAAAAGACCGCCACGATCAGTGTGACCACGGCAAGACCAGCGAGCAGCACGGTACCGATGCGGTCGGTCGGGTGAAGCTGGCGTTCACCCCGGAGCTTGCTCAGGAAGCCGAACTGGGTCAGGGCGAAGGTGGCCGTCATGGCAGCGATGCCGGGCCAGGGGCTGTCCGCGATCAGGAACACCAGAAGGGCGTCGAGGCCAGCGATGGCAACAAACGCGCTGTATTGGGAGTGTCGCGACAACGCGGCAAGCGCACAAAAGGCCAGACACATGAAGGGCCAGGCCTGACCGACGTCATAGAAATCGGGAACCCGATCGACCGACAGCAGGGCCAGCACCATCGCGGCAACGGCGATCATGCCTCGCTTCACCGGGGTGAGCACCAGGTCGGCGCGCGGTGAGGTCAGGCCGAGGAACACCAGCCGGAGGACCAGCATCACCATCAGCAGATGGGCCAACGGACTAGGAGCCCCACGAGGTATGAACGGCAGGGAGAAAGCGACCACCGCGGCAACAGCAAAGATCACCGGCGTCCGGGCCGACTCGTACAACCTCTTGGCGTTGCGGGCCGCAACATCAACTCTGTGGGAAGCGTGGGTGCCAGGCTCCGGCGGCATGGACGAAGCCGGGGAGTCCGGGGATTCCTGTGGTGAGATGGTGTCGGTCATAGCTTGGCCGCCATGTGCTTCGGCACCCCAACCTCGGCCAACACGGCTCGGTCGAAGGGGCCGGGTTCGGCTCCAGCGAGCGCGATGTCGATCTCCATCGGTGACTCGATCTCACGCACGCAGGTGGCGCCCTGTTCGTTCCACACCAGCACCACGTCGGCCTTGGCCATCCACCGCTCGGCCACGGTGGCCCAGTTCGATGCCGCGGTTTCGATGGCGGGACCGCCCAAGGGATGGCCAAGGTTTGCGACCACCGCAACCCGTGGCCGATGGGCCTCGCTCACGCCCACCACCATCTCGTCGATGCGCTCGGTTCGGCGCCAGTCGATCGCCGCCGTTCGGTCGCCTTGGCGCCACTGACGCAGCACCGGTAGCCCACCCGCCATCTGCATGTCGACTCCGTCTTCCCGATCGGCCATACGGGACACCTCGATCGGTTCCCAGACCGACGTGCGAACCCGTGACGGGCCGACCGAGAATGGCTGCTGACTCACCATCTCAAAGCGCCGGGTCCGGTAGGGCAGGCCCATCAGGCCAACGTCGGTGCAGGCCACGGTCCAGGCCCATCCCCGGCCGCGGTGCATCGGCGTCATGGGCAGATGTTCGGTCAGGTTGGCGGCACTCCAACCGATATGCACATGGCTCGCGGCCCACGGCATGGCCGCGGTGGGAGGCCGCGACACCTCAACCTTCGTCGGAGCGGTCAGCCAGGAGATGGCATGGGGCTGATCCACCGTGAGCTGGAACTTGGTTTCGCGACCAACCCGGCCGGCTGTGGGAACCCTCAGACGCGCCTTGGTGCCGCGGGAACGCCACAGCACCAGAAGAAGGTCGAGCCCCATCAGCGCCCCACCGGCAGCCACGACCTGGCCGAACCGGGTCGAGATGGCGAGCCACCCGATGAAGATCAACAGCGGGCTGATAATCCAGTAGGCCCGCCAGCTTGAGCGCGACGTCGTGGCAACAAGCTCCGCGGTGGCGGGCTGGCTCATGACCGCGGCACAGCTACCGCGGAGATGGCCTGCAGAATGTGGTGGTCGAGGCTGGCCAACGCTGTTCCACCCCACGCCCGATGCGGATAGGCGGCGGCGATGGCGGCCTGAGTGTCGTCAGGAATCACGTGGTCGCGACCGTTGAGCATGGCGGTGGCTCTCGACGCCGAGACCGCAGACTGGATGGCGCGGGTCGAGAGCTGGACACCCTGGCGCCGCAGAAACTCGGTGACCTCAAAGAGGTAGTCGAGCAGGCTGTCGGCGATATGCACCGTGGCGGTTTCGGCGATGGCCGCTTCGAGATCGGCTCCGGTACCCACCGGCGGCAACGCAGCCAGAGCAGCAAAGCCACCATGGCCGGCAACCAGCGCCCGCTCGGCGGCCGGAGGCATGCGGTTGATAGGCGTGGCCACTACGAAGCGGTCGAGCTGAGGGGCAATCAGCGGGAACACACCATGATCCGACGGCGGATTCTGGGTGGCGATGGCCACAAACGGCGCGGGCAGCGACATCGTGGTGCCATCGACGGTGACCTGGCGCTCGGCCATGACCTCCAGCAACGCCGACTGGGTGCGGGGCGACATGCGGTTCATCTCATCGATGAGCAACACGTTGGTGTGGACCGGTCCGGGCTGGAAGATCCACTCCTCCTTATTGCGGTACCACATGAACGAGCCAGTGATTTCCGACGGTAGAAGGTCCGGCGTGCCCTGCACCCGTGCGCTCTCGGCAGCGACCGAGCTGGCCAGCGCCCGAGCGAGAAGCGTCTTCCCGGTTCCGGGAGCACCCTCGACCAGCACGTGACCGGCGCTCAGCACCGCCATCAACACCCGATCAACCACCGTGTCCTGCCCAAGCAACACCGACCGAAGCCGGTTCCGCAGCTCACCTACAAACCGATGGGCGCTGAACCCGGTCGCGGCCGAGTCCTCAAAGACTTCAGAAGAACGACCACCCAGTGGCTCGGAGCCAGCTTCGGGGTTTGGCTGTTCGGCAGGGGGGAGGAAGCGGCTCGAAGCATGGGTGTCGGTAGTGGTCACCATGAACTTTTCGGCAGGGTCCGACCCGAGCTTGACTTCGCAAGACAGCGCTGGAGTGTTGCTCATGCACCCAGGTTAAGCATTCGCTCAATTCTGAGTCAAGAACATCTTGAGCATACGTACAACCCCATCGAGATCCGTGATGCCGGGCGCCCCAAAGGGCGCCTCCAAAACAGGGTGCTGGGCGTCACAAATCTCTTGCCCGACACGATGTTGGGGGCGGGGCTCATCCTCGGACCCGGTTTTCCCCTGATTCCATCTTGTTGCATGTGATGGCGGGTTCGCCCTAGTGTCGGGGGCGGGGGAATCACCGGCAAAAAGTCCTCTGTCTCCGGTGGCGCTTTTCTATCTGTTCAAAGGCAAACTCGGGGACTGGCCATTTCTTTGGCTCATCTGTACTTCCGCCGGTGTTCGTCCACTTCTGGGACCGTTCACCGACCACACTCACGACATCAAATCACCCAGGGGGCACCATGCCACGCAAGACCCGGACCATGATCGACCGGCCACGACTCACCACACCCATGGTCCGCGACAACGGAACCCTTCGCGAAGCGACCTGGGACGAAGCGCTCGAGCGAGCCGCCACCGGCATCAACGCCGCCGTCGGCGCTGGAGGCCCCGAAGCGTTTGGCATGTTCAGCTGCTCCAAGTCCACCAACGAGATGAACTACATGGCGCAGAAGTTCGCTCGGACCGTTGTGGGGTCGAACAACATCGACTCCTGCAACCGCACCTGACACGCTCCTTCCGTCGTCGGTCTGGCGACAGTATTCGGTGCCGGTGGTGGCACCAGCTCCTATCAGGAGATTGAAGAAACCGACCTCATCGTGCTCTGGGGTTCAAACGCGCGCGAAGCCCATCCCATCTTCTTTCATCACCTGATGAAGGGCCTCGACCGCGGCGCCAAGATGTTCTCGGTCGACCCCCGCCGCACCTCATCGGCGAAGTTCGCCGACGTCTGGCTCGGCCTCGAAGTTGGCACCGACATCGCGCTGGCCAACGCCATCGGCTGCGAGATCATCGCGGCCGGCCTCACCAACGACGACTTCATCGAACACTCCACGCAGGGCTTCGAGGACTACAAGGCATCGGTCGAGGACTACACCCTCGATTTCGCGGCGTCGATCACCGGCGTTCCGGCTGAGGCCATTCGCGAGCTTGCCCACGCGTACGCCACCGCCGAGAAGGCGCAGATTCTCTGGACCCTCGGCATCACCGAGCACCACAACGCGGTCGACAATGTCTTCAGCCTCTGCAACCTGGCACTGCTGACGGGCCACATCGGCCAGTGGGGCTCAGGTCTCGTTCCGCTCCGTGGCCAGAACAACGTCCAGGGCGGCGGCGACATGGGT
>CALAML010000292.1 GCA_937925845.1 uncultured Acidimicrobiales bacterium
GAACCGCGCTTGGCTCTGCTAGGTTCGCCAGACCACCGATCAATGGAGAATCGCAATGTCCAAAGTTGCCCTGGTAGCCAAGCTCAACGTTCAGCCGGGTAAGAGCGACGAGGTCGACGCGGCGTTGGCGACGCTGATGGAGGCCACCGAGGAAGAGGCCGGGCTTGAGATCTACGCGGCCCACCGCGACGCCAACAACCCGGACGTCATCTGGTTCTACGAGCTCTACACCGACGGTGATGCACTGGCGGTGCATGGCCAGGGCGAGCAAATGAAGGCAGCCATGGGTGGGCTGGGCGGACTCCTCGCCGGTGCTCCCGAAATCACCATGGTCAACCCGCTCGTGGCCAAGGGCCTCGAGCTGTAACCACGCCGGCCGGGCCGATGAGCACTCCCGAAACCGCTACGGATACCGCCCTGGACAATGGGGAACCGATCATCGATGTCTGGATGCAGCATCCGACGCTGCGTCACCTCAGCCACGACATGTTTGCCTCGCTCCGACGATGGATGGGGATGGAAACTCCCACCGAAGAGCTTCCGCTCGAACTCACCATCGACACGATGGACGGCGGGGGAGTGTCGATCGGGCTGACCGCGGCGTGGTACGGGCCCGCCGGCGATCTGATCAACAACGATGAGGTTGCGGCCTATGTGGCCCGGTACCCCGACCGGCTTCGGCCGGTCGCCGGTGCTGATCTAAGCCGGCCCATGGAGGCGGTCCGCGAGCTTCGTGATCGCGTGGCCGAGGGGTTTGTGGCCCTACGGCTGGTGCCGTGGCTGTGGGAACTGCCGCCCACCGATCGGCTCTACTATCCGCTCTTTACCGCGTGTGTCGACCTCAGTATTCCCTTCTGCACCCAGGTGGGTCACACCGGGCCGCTGCGCCCGTCGGAGACTGGCCGACCCATTCCCTACATCGACCAGGTCGCCATCGACTTCCCCGAGTTGGTGATTGTGTGCGGCCACATCGGCTACCCGTGGACCACCGAAATGATCGCCGTCGCCGACAAACACCCCAACGTGTTGATCGACACCTCGGCCTACGCCACCAAGCGCTACCCGGTCGAGCTGGTCGGTTACCTCAAGGGGCGGGGGCAGGACAAAGTGATGTTCGGTACGAACTACCCGATGCTGACCCCGGCCCAGGCGTTGGCCAACCTCGATGATCTTGAGCTATCGGCTGAGGTGCGGGCCAAGTTCCTCAGTGGCAACGCCCAGCGGGTCTTTGGGCTCTGAAGCCACCGACCTTGGTGCATGTCTTGGCAAATGAAGCCGTCCGGGCGCGGTCGCAGACTGGCTGAGACGTTTCGCCCACCAATCGGCGGCCTACCCTTGACCTCAAGTCGACTTGAGGTTCTACGGTGGATCTATGACCAATAATGAGAACCCGTCAGCCGGGCTTGGAGCTGTTGAAACGAGTGCGACCGCGATAGGGCCGATCGCCTGCACCCTGACCACGCGCGAAGCGGCCAGTCAAAGTCAGGAATGGCGAACTCTGCAGCAGCGGGCCTCCGAAGTGCGACCGATCGCCGGTGGGGCCCGGATGGCCCTGCCGCTTGAACTGGCCTCGATCGCACAGGACCTGGCGGCTCGGGAGTGTCAGTGCTGTTCCTTCCTCGACATCACGGTGGCCGTCGCGCCCGGTGCACCAGCGGGAGAGGTTGAGCCCAGCGGTGACGCTGGAGCCGAGCCCGAAGCTGGGGTGGTGGTTGACATCACCTCGCAGCATCCCGACGCCGGTCCGGTCATAGGCCTGATCTCGGGGCTGAACCTCGAAGGCTGGACGCCCCTCCCGTTTGTTGATCCCCCCGATTCAGTCGATGTGGCCGACCCAGCAGACGCGGTCAATACTGTCGATGCTGCCGGTGCTCCAGAGGCCGGCGGATGTTGCTCGCCGACCGATGGCGGAGGCTGCTGCTGATGCCTGGTGGCGCGGACCTCTCGATCGGTGCGGTGGCTGAGGCCACCGGCGTGGCGGTGAGCGCCCTGCGGTACTACGACGAGTTGGGCCTGATCGTCCCGGTCGACCGGGTCGCCGGTCAGCGCCGGTTCAGCCCCGATGTCTGCGGCACCGTCAACTTCATCCGGCGGGCCCAACGGTTCGGCTTCTCGCTGGAGGAGGTGGGGGTGCTGCTCGACGACACCGAACGAGACTGGGTCGGCCTTGTTGCCGCCAAACTCAACGACCTTCGTCAGCAACGGGTTGAGCTCGATTCCATGATTCACCTGCTTGCAGAGGTCCAGACCTGCGGCTGTGAAGTGGTGGCCTCATGCCCCCGCATCGAAACCGACTTGGCCGAGCACCCCGAGACCGCGTGCTGACCGCTTTTGGCGCCGCGGCCGCGGCCACGATGGTCACGGCCTATGCCCTTGAGAGCCGCGGCAATGGCTGGATCCTCGTGTTTGCCGCCGGGTGTCTCGGCACGGCGATCTACGGCGTGGCCACCGAGGCCTGGATCTTTGCCGTACTCGAGACACTGTGGGCCGGAATCGCCATCAGCCGCTGGACCCGCACCCGTCACCAACCCCCGCCCACAACGATGCCAGTCACGTCATCGCCGTAGGCCGGCCTGGGACCGGGCCCACTCCACAGCTGTGGACGAATGCCGGCCGCTGATGCCCCGAGGCAGAAATTCCGTGCGATGCGAATTCGATGTACTGACTGCGGCAACCCATCGGAGGCGACCGTCTCGGCTTGGCACAATGACGACTAGTCGCTTGTCGCCGGACACAGTCGAACCCTGGCCTGAGCGTGACGGGGCGTGTCCGCTGGAGCGAACAACCAACGCTGAGTTGAGCCACTAGTTTCACAAGATGTCGC
>CALAML010000293.1 GCA_937925845.1 uncultured Acidimicrobiales bacterium
CTCGATCCGGTCAGCGTGAGCGACCCGCTGCCTGGTCTGTCGGCGATCTCGTGTCCGGCGACGGTGCTGGTCCCGACTGTGAGCATGTCGTGTTCTGCGACCTACACGCTGACCCAGGATGATGTGGACGCGGGTGAAGTGGTGAACACGGCGACGGCGTCGGGTACGCCGCCGACCGGTGACCCGGTCACCGATACCGATCCCGAGACAGTTCCGCTCGCTCCGATGCCAGCCATCGACCTGATCAAGAGCGGCGCCTTGGCCGACACCAATGGCGATGGCGTTGATTCGGCTGGCGACATCATCACTTACACGTTTGTGGTGGAGAACACTGGCAACGTCACCCTCGATCCGATTTCGATCGTTGATCCGCTCCCTGGTCTGTCGGCGATCTCGTGTCCAGCGACGGTGCTGGCCCCGACCGCAACCACCTCGTGCACAGCGACCTACACGTTGACCCAAGACGATGTCGACGCCGGCGAGGTGCTCAACACGGCGACGGCGTCGGGTACGCCGCCGACCGGTGACCCGGTCACCGATACCGATCCCGAGACGGTGCCGCTGGCCCCGACGCCGGCCATCGACCTGAACAAGACCAGCTCGCTCGCCGACACCAACGGTGACGGTGAACCAAGCAGCGGCGACATCATCACCTACACCTTTACCGTCACCAACACCGGCAACGTCAGCCTCGGCGCGGTGGCGATAACCGACCCGCTCCCCGGACTCTCAGCGATCACCTGCTCTGGGACCGACCTGGCCCCGACCGAGTCCCTGGACTGCACCGCCACCTACACCCTGACTCAGGCCGACATCGATGCGGGCTCGGTCATCAACAGCGCGACCGCGGCGGGCACCCCGCCCACCGGCCCACCCGTTGACGACACCGACCCCGAAACCACACCTCTCGACCCTGCTCCAGCCATCGAACTCGCCAAGACCAGCAGCCTGGCTGACACCAACGGCGACGGCGAAGGGTCGGTCGGCGACGTGGTGACCTTCGAGTTCCTGGTGACTAACACTGGCAACGTCAGCTTGAGCGATGTAACCGTGTCGGATCCGCTGCCGGGTCTGTCGGCCATCAGCTGTCCGGGAACCGACCTGGCGGTCGGCGAGTCAATGACCTGCACCGCTACCTACACGCTGACTCAGGACGACGTCGACGCCGGCGAAGTCACCAACGCGGCCAGCGTCGAAGGCACCCCGCCCGCCGGTCCGCCGGTCGTTGATGGCGACACCGTCACGACACCGGTCGAGGAGATGCCCGCCATCGAACTCGACAAGAGCAGCACCATCGCCGACACCAACGGCGACGGCGCCAACTCCGTCGGCGACGTGGTGACCTTCGAGTTCCTGGTGACCAACACCGGCAACGTCAGCTTGAGCGATGTAACCGTGTCGGATCCGCTACCGGGTCTGTCGGCCATCAGCTGTCCGGCAACTGACCTGGCGGTTGGCGAGTCAATGACCTGCACCGCCACCTACACCCTCACGATCGACGATCTCAACGCCGGCCAAGTGGACAACTCGGCCTCGGTCGCCGGCAACCCGCCAAGCGGCGACCCGGCGACCGCCACCGATGACCACACCCAACCGCTGGTGGAGGTCGCCGAAATCGGTGTGGCCAAGCGAGTCCTGGCTGGGCCGACCGAGGTGGGTGAGACCGGTACCTACACCGTCAGCTATCTGGTGGTTGTCACCAACAGCGGCAACGTCGACCTGAGCTCGGTCCAACTCACCGATGATCTCGCCACCACGTTTGCCGACGCCGCCAGCTTCACCGTCACCGCCGTCACCAGCTCAGACCTGACCGTGAACCCCAACTACGAGGGTCGCAACAACACCGAGCTCCTGACTGGCACCGACAGCCTGGCCCCAGGCGCCTCGGGGTCGGTGCAGATCGACGTCACCTTTGATCCCGGTGAAGCGACAGCCTTCGACAACCAGTCAGTGGCGAGCGGCGAGTCTCCGACCGCCGGAGTTGTCACCGACGTCTCCAACGAAGGCGCCGAGGCCGACCCGGACACGAACGGCGACCCCGGAGACAACTCAGATCCGACCGGCATCCTGATCCCCAATGAGCCCCGGTTGGCCTTCACCGGCGATCAGGTCGGCCGCCTGCTCCAAACCGGCTCCGCCCTGTTCTCCGTCGGCGCCCTGTTGGTCCTGCTCAGCGCCACCAACCGCCGCCGCCGAATCGGCGGAGCCGAAGACAACGAACGGGCCTAAACCGCGCATGGTGCAGATCGCTACTGCGGGATGAACTGGTAGACCCAGTCGTGCTGGGCGCCGTCGTCGTTCAGTGCGTAGAGGCCCCGCGCTCCTCGATTTCCAACGGTGGCGGATACCGCACGAGGCGACTCCGGCAGGGCCCGCCGTCGCATTGGATCAACATCCGCTCGCCAGGAGCTCGGCGGGCTGGACTTCTTGAGGGTTCCGAGCGCGCCGCGACATGTCCAAAAGTTACCGCAGCCGACCTGCGCTTTCTCCTCGGCGGCCAGCCCGTGGCTACGACGTGAGGATTATGTAGGTCACGAACCTGCCTACACAAACAACCAAGCCCTCCGGGTTCCTAGCGCCGACGGGTTCCCGTGCTCACAACTCGATTGAGGTTCCCCGGGGTTCGGTCACTTTGGGGTTCCTCCAGCTCGGGCAACTCGCTGGCGCTGCCGGGACCTGTTCGGGTTCGGCTCGGCCTGGGGCCCTCTTCTCTTGAGGCTGGCCCCCGGAGCTGAACAGTCCTCGCCAGGAACCCGCAGGGGTCTAGAGGCCTGTGGTGTCGAGGCCAAGTTGTTCGGCCGCTTCTAGGACGGCTGCTGATGGTGCCCGTAGTGGCTGGTCGATAGGCAGCCACCGCAGTGCCCATTCACCGAGTACGGCTAGTACCGGTGCGAGCTCTCGACCCGCCTCGGTGAGGTGGTAGCGGGCCCTGGATGCATCGTCGCGCTCGAGCACCGCGATGTTTTGCAGGTGAGCGAGCCGACGGGTCAGGGTGTTGTCCGACATGCCGAGCACGTCACGGAAATCGCGGTAGCGGTCCACGCCGGACAGCGCTTCACGGATGATCAAGATGGACCATCTGTCACCGAGGAGTGCGGTGGCGTGACCGACTGGGCAGTGCGCATGCGAGTCGGGGATGTCCATCGGCGCCTAGGGTCGTCGGCCCATGAGGTCGAGGTACCGGGCCTGGAGTGGAGCATCGTCGCCCAGTGTTCCCGATGCGCTGTCGCCGAACATCCCGGTTGCGACAAGCATCTCGCGCTGGGGCTGAGCGTCATCCCAGGCGAACTGTACGAGCCCACTGTTGAGGGTTTCGTCGGCACCGATCGCTCGGGCGAGGTCCCACGCATGGCAGGCACCATCGGCGACCCGGAAGCCGCAGAACATGCCGCGAGGGAAGTCACCCGCTGGATGCTCGACGATCCCCTCCAACCCATCGGGACCAGAGAAACCTTCAGTCATCTCCTCCGCCAACTCGACAAAGGATGCGACCGGATCGTCGGTCGACGCCATCATGTCGTCATCGAGATACGAGATCACCTCGTCGCGTGGCATGCCCGACAGCACGTGGATCGACATCCGAGTTCCGAGCAGCACGTGATTTGTCAAGCCTCGAACGTCCCAGTCGGGACACGGCGTTGGTAGATCCCATTGCCCATCCGCGACCTGACGGAGCCTTGTTTCGAACTCTGAGTTTGCTGACTTCAACGCTTCAATAGCTTCCATTATGGAAGTATGTCCAACGACAGGTAACGGGTCAAACCTTGACTTCCGTACGGAAATCTCGGTGTTGGAGCATGGCGACTTTGGCGTAGGAAGGGTGGTCAAGCTGCTTCGAGAGACCACGGTTGGGTGCACGTCGTTCTCGGTAGATGTGGCGATCCGAGGCTATGGCGAATTTGCCGACAACCCCGCTGCTCCTCCTGGCGTAGCCCGGTACACCGGTTTCCGTTTCGACAGCACCGCCGCCGGCGGAGACCCGGGTTCAAACCCAGCAACTCTGGCAGCGACGACGACGACGAGATCTTCAACGCTGAGGCCTTTCCCGCTTCCGACGACGAACTGGCAGTGCTTGAGAGGTTCATGCGAGAGGAGAAGGGCGGGGTCTTCGGTACGGGCGACCACCACTTCCTGGGAGCATCGATGTGTCACCGGATCCCCCGTTTGGGCAGCATGCGCCGATGGACCAACGCCGACAATGTGCCCACGATTGGTGGAACCACCCGGCTTGACACCAACCAACCGTTTACCCCGGGCGAAATTGCAGGGACGGAACAGATCGAGCGGGAGCGGGAGCGGGATTCCAAGCCGCAACCGATCGAGTGGGTCGCCGACAGTGTGACCGGCTTGGGCTTTGCGACCTACCGACGACCCCATTCTGTGCTGTGCCATCCCAAGCACGGTCCCATCGACGTGATGCCGGACCATAACCATGAGGGGCGGGTGCAAGTGCCAGGCGAGATCGTGCTCGATGCCACCTATGACTTCGGCACCGGCCGCCACCGGGAGTATCCGTCGGTACGGGGTAGGACTCTTGCCCCAGCGGTGATCGCTTGGGGTAACACGGTTGCCGACCCTCCATACATGCAACAAAAGGGCGAGCAACCTCATGTCCGCTTCCCCATGATCAGCGTCTACGACGGTCATCTCGCCCAGGTTGGGCGGGTCGTTACCGACTCGACGTGGCATCACTGGTTCAACCTCAACCTGGATGGAATCGAGGCCGATGCCGACCAAACCAACTGGGACAAGATCAGCCGGTACTTCATCAACCTGGCGACCTGGCTCGCTCCGCCAGGAGTGTTCACGAGCCGTTGCTGGTGGGACTTTGTCGTGGCTCGCGTGGGCAACTTCGGGTTCCAGGAGTTCTCGCCCAAGGCGTCGACGTTGGAAGTTGGCCGGGCTATGCGGAGTCGGCTGCTGCGCGTCTACGGCCCGTGCTGGGTGCGCCAGTTTGTGATCGACAACATCTGTACCTTCCGACCCGCCCTCTGCGACTTCCTAATCCCGGAGCAAGGGCCCGACATTGGTCCGGTGTGTCTCTCGTGCCCACCGTGGGATGTTCTGGAGGCGGAAACTCTGGGCGGCCTGGTCAAGGGTTCGGACCGGGTCGTTGGCCGCTTCATCAAGGCACTTGATGGTAACGGAGGCAACCGTCGAAACCCGGCGCTGAGCACCGAGGAGATTCAGGTCGCGGCCCTAAAGGGCGCAGAGAAAAGTGTGAACCGCCTGGCCCGAGACATTGCCAAGGACCTCCAGCGTGGTGCCAAGGCTTTCGAAACGGCTTAGGTGGCCGATCAGCTACTTCACGTATTGGTCGCAGGCTTTGATGTGGGACCGCTTGTTGCTGAGTTCAGCCCGGCGGGCGGTGCAGAGATCGGCGACGGAGAGCCGCCAGTATCCGTGGCGCTTCGCCACCCGAATCGTGTGTTTTTCTTTGGCTTGGAGGGTGACGGTAGCGGTGGTGTCCGAGGTCTTTTTGACATCCGCCAGGCGGAAACTGTGGTGCATTAGCGACCATGCGTTCCGTAGGTCGGCATCGAGAACGTCGAGGTGCCGCTGCCGGTTGACGCCTCGACGGAACCTGATGGCGTCGGTGGCGGCGACCGCTTGCAGCTCGGCGTCGGTGGCCAGTTTCTGGCATCGGCCGCTAGCGGTTTGCAGCACGGCCACGCAGCTGAACCGGCTTGGCGCGACAACCAACGCCCGACAGGACTGGGTCAGGAAAGCCGACCGTCCACCGCTGCGAAGGTAGCGCTCCGTAGCCAGCCGACACAGGGTCCGGTACGACACCTTCCACTCATTGTTCTGTTTGACCAGAACCACGCCTCCGTGGTCCAGCACCGCATGGGTCTCGGTGATCGTGCGAACACCATGGTTTTGCGGCGCAGGGGTTTTGTAGGCCAATCTGTTCACTTTGCGGGCCCAGGGCAGCAGGTGCCGGGTGCCGGCTGCGTCGACGGTGTGTTGGCTGGCCTCAGCGAGGTTCGTCTCCGAACCGAAGACCTTCCGGGCCACGCCGTACAGCTCATCCAGGACGTCGCCGTGGACGCCGCACCGACCCTCGGTGGTTCGGAGGGCGACGACACAACTGAGGGCGTCCGGCTGTCGCACCAGATCGGGACATGACTGGCGCAACAACTGGCGCTCCCACGATTGCTTTGCTCTGAGGATCTCGCACAGACCGCGCGTGGACAACTTCCACTCGTCACCGCGCCGGACGAAGGTGGTCTCGCGGTAGCGGCTGAACTTCACCCGGGCTTCGCCACCCAGTACATGTACGACTTCGAAGTCCTCACTGGACGTGTCGACGAGGCGCTTGGCGGCGTCAAGAAGATGCCGCGTTCCCTGGGGGTCGACGGTCCCGGCCGCAGCCGTAGCCAGGTCGACAGATTCTCCGAACACGGACTCGACCGCGGTCGCCACCGGTAAGGCGTCACTTCCCGGGATCACCGCGCAAGCTGTGTGGCGTCCCTGGGTTCGAATCCCGGCCGCCCCGTCGCTGTTCGCCACCGTGGCCAGCTGGTCGGTAGTGAGTTGGGTTCTATAGAAGGCCGGGAAGTCATCGATATCGGTCCGGTCGACTCCCGCCGGGCCACCGGGACCGCTCGAGACGATTCCCGTCAAGATCGGGGTGAAGCTCTGAGATGTGGAATAGAGATCTACCGGAGCTCCATCGGCGGTAAGCGCCCGCAGCGTTCCGTCACTCAGGTTGACGGTGCACGTGGCGATCGACCATCTCGGCTGGCGCAGGTTGGTGCGCCAGCACGAGGTGGCGATGCGCTGTTCGTCGTCGCCGGTGCCGATCACGTTGACCAGTTCGAGACGGGCAAAGGTGTTGAGCTTGAAATGATGGACGTCGGGCAACAGATCAAACTGGCCCGCCGACGCATCAAGACCGTCGACGAGGAACGGCTGATCGTCGTACCACAGTTCGAGACGCATATCGTCGGTCTGGCCGGTCCAGAAAAGCCGCGGACTCGATTGACCCTGCCCGAAGTCGAGGTCGATCGAACAAGTCTCCACCGTCGGCGCGACCCGATGCTGGAGCGAGATGCGGAGCCGAAGCTCACCCAGCCGCACCCCTTCCTCATCGATAACCGGAACCCGCCGGCTCAAAGGATTCCCGTCGTCATCCCACAACAAGAGCCCCTCCGCCGGGGTAAGGGCACCATCGGCCCAGTCGGTTGCGGTCAGCGGAACGAACCCATCATCGAGCACATGCAGCACCCGGAACTTCTCCAGGCGAGGCACATGAAAGGTGGCGCTGGCCAGGCCGACGTTGGTGGGGAAGGCCTCGGTCGAGAAATCGGGGTGCTCGGCCAGGGCCGCGAGCCCGTAGCGAAGCCTGGTGACGCGAAACTGCGGCGTCGTCGGATCCTGAGGGATCGGATGAAACGAGACGCCGACGATCATCAGCGGCCCGGATCCGGTCTCGGGATACTTGAGGTCGGGAACAACCAATGGCTCCGAGGCCCGGGTGTCGGCTTGGGCGCCCGCCGGCGACGCGGCGAGTACGCCGGAGATGCCGAGGAGCGCAGCCTGCGCCACCGCCAAGACGGCCAACAGGCGTATCGAAAGGCTCTTGGTGGTCATGACTTGTCTCCTGTTTGTTTGGGTGGTGCCGGTACGAAACCGCTCTTGATCATCGAATAGGTGGTGAAGCGCCAGCTTCCGTAGTTCCAGATCAGGTCCAACTCATGGGTGCCGCACCGCGAGCCGCAGGTGAGAGTGACCTTGCCGGTGCGCCCTGACGTTCGCTCCACTTCGGTCACGGCCCAGCGGTTCCAGTCACGGCGCTTGACCAAAATCGTTCGCACGCGGGCATCCCTCCGGTTGAGATGGCGCTGAATCCGAT
>CALAML010000294.1 GCA_937925845.1 uncultured Acidimicrobiales bacterium
CTAGTTGGGTGGTCGGAAAGTCATGCTGGGCTCAGACCCCCGATGCATCCCCTCACTCTGCGTCGATGTTTTCGGACATTCCGAACGAGGAGTGCCACGAAAACCTCTCCTTGAGTGAGGGGCGCCTCGGCGCCCTGAGCCTCACCGGACTAACCGACCACCCAACTAGAACTCTGTTCCTGGTTATGCGGTCCCGGCTTGGGGTGCGATTCGGCGAAGTGCGAGGCCAGCCCAGGCCAGGGCGGCGATGGCGAGTGCGCTGGCTCCTGCGGCCGAACCGAATCGCGGGGTGGAGTAGCCAGCGGTTTCGGCGAGGGCTTGCTGCTGTTCGGCCAGAACCACAGCGCCATCGCGGTCGTAGGGCACCTCGCCGGAGGTATCGGCATCAACGAGGGCGGAGGTGGCGTCAAAAACAAACGGAACTTCGGCTGCCGCCGGGCCACCGAGCAGGAAGCTGATGGCGATGATGGTGAGAAGCACTGCCAGCGAGAGCAGGGCGGCAATCTTGACGAAGGCGACCTGGTTTCGGGCCGATGCGGGCACCGCGATCACCTTGGCTTGGCGCTGGTGGCGGTTCGGTTGAGTTGGCATCGCAGGTTCCCCCGGAAACGGTCGCTGCAACATGAGACGTCTCAGTGGCCGGTTTCGTTCCCCCACCCTGCCAAAATTTCTTCAGCAACACTAGCTTTTCTTGCTTTTCGCCTTATTTGAATCCATTTCAAAGCACCAGAACACCCTGAATTTGTGGGTATCAAGCCCAAACCATCAAAAGTTTGTACTTTTCCGGGTCTGACCCCGAAAAGTGCAAACTTTTGGCGTCGAGTGCAGGCGGCAAGCGCTTAAAGCAGGTGGGCCGCGGTGGCGGCGCCAAGTTCCCAGCAGGCATCGAGATCATGCTCTGTGGGCGGGCCCAGGGAGCTGAGCGGGGGCTGCACCAGCCTCCACTGCAGGCCTCGACAGATCTTTTCGATTCCTAGCTGGGCGCCGTCGGTATCGGTGTGGCCGTGGAGCCACATCCCGAACGGGCGGTTTGCGGTGACTTCGAGGCTCTCTTCGTAGATGGTGTCGAAGAAGTGCTTGAGCGCCCCGCTCATGTAGCCGAGGTTGGCCGGAGTACCGAGGAGGTAGCCGTCGGCACCCAGGACATCTTCCACCGTTGCCTCGAGGGCCGATCGCCCAACAACCTCCACTTCGTGAAGCTCCGGGCTGGTGGCCCCGGCCCACACCGAGTCGAACAACCGGGTCAGGTTGGCGGTGGGTGAATGATGGACGATGAGCAGGCGAGCGCTCATAGATGCTTTTCGAACCAGAGCTCGGCGAACGGGTTGTTGTTGTACGGCTCAATGCGGTGATAGCCCGCCTTGCCGTACATCGAGATGGCGGTGTTGAGCTCCCCGTTGGTATCGAGGCGAATGATGGTGAACTCGCGGCTTTGCGCCTCGTCCTCGAGCGAGCGCAGCATCCGCCCACCAAGGCCCTGTCCCCGGCGACTCTCGGCCACCCACATCCGCTTGATCTCACCGACACCAGGTTCCAGCTCGCAGAGCCCGCCGCAGCCAACCACTACGTCACCGGCGAAGAGCACCAGGAACACCCCGCTTGGTTCGCTGAGCTCACTGGCCTCAACCTTGCCGTCGCCCAGCTCCGGATCGAAGCCACCGGGGAATCGTCGGTCAAGTTCGGCGAAGTACTGCTTCATCGCGTACTGCGCCGGATCGCCGGTTGGGTCCACAACCTCGAGGCGCACCTCGGCCGAACTCACTGCGCCCGTCACCGGTTCCAAGTTGTCATCGCTCATGTCGGAGGTGCCTCGGGGGCGTCGGCAGTGAGGTCAGGACTGGGTTCGAGGCTGGCGTTGGGGCGTGCGGGATCGGTCGCCATGGTCTCGACGCTACCGGGACTGCTGCCGTCGCCCGCGACTGGGCTAGGGAGTTTTACCTGAGCCGTTTGGCCCTACCGTGCCAGTGTTTTTGGAGCGTAACGACCTATCCAGATTCATCGCTGGAGGCCGTTACTTAGTACACAACACAACGCAATGCTCCTCCCACAGGAAATACAACACCACACATATTCGGATCCCTGCCACAGTTTCCGAACCATCAAGGACAGTGCCGGTGGATCCGCCCCACCGGTACTGTCGCGTTTTGGCACCGACCTCTCACACGAGCTGCGGCGGAGACACCTCGCCACTTCGGAGGTGCGGCTGATAGCTTCCGGGCGTGCCAGTTGCCATACATTCCGCCGGTGAGAGCCCGGCCGTCGAGCTCTACTTCGAAACCTTCGGGTCGGTCACCGATGATCCGGTGCTGTTGCTGATTAACGGGCTCGGCTCGCAATCAATCAACTATCCGCAGGCCTGGTGTGAGCAATTTGTGGCCGAGGGTTTCGGCGTGATTCGTTTCGACAATCGCGATACCGGCCTGAGTACCAAGCTTGATGACCAGGAGTATTCGCTCTCCGACATGGCGGCCGATGCTGTGGCCGTACTTGATGCCAACGGCATCGACGCCGCGCATGTGATGGGGCTGTCGATGGGCGGGATGATCGCCCAGCGCATGGCCATCGGCCATCGTGACCGGTTGTTGTCGATGACATCGGTGATGTCACGAACCGGTGAGCCGGGCTTTGGCGAATCAACCGATAAGGCCATCGGCGCTCTGCTTCGACCTCCGGCCACCAACCGCCAGGAGTACATCGACGGCCTGATCACTTCGCTGGGCATCTACGGCTCGAAGCCTGAGTGGATTGATGAAGAGGCGATGCGGGAGCGGTTCGGCGAGGCCTTCGACCGGTGCTTCTGCCCGGGGGGCGTCGCCCGGCAAATTCACGCCATCACCTCCGATGGGTCCCGATCTGAAGCGTTGAGCCAGATCGATCTGCCGGTGCTGGTGATGCACGGTAGCCGCGACACGTTGGTGCAGCCCGATGGCGGCAAACAGACTGCCGCGGTGATTCCGAACGCCAAGTTTGTGCTGATCGACGGTATGGGCCACGACTATCCCGAAGCGGTGTGGGATCGCTGGGTGGCCGAGTGGTCCGAGTTCGTCGGCGCCATCTAACGTAAGCCGGCGTTCGAGGGGGCCAACTCACTGAGGAAGCTGGTGGCGTTTGGGCCCGAACCTCAAACACCGCCAACTTTGGCGTTCTCGCCGCTCCACTACAACCTTCAGTCTGGGCAGAGGGCTTGGCCGGGTCCGCGAGCAAGAGCCGTCGTTTTGGGCGTGCCCCTCGAAACGGCCATCCCGACGTGCGCTTTCAGTGCTTTTCGTAGCAGACTATCTCTGATGTTGGTGGCGAGAATGGCGAGGATGCAGCGGGGGCGCGACGGTGCCGCAACGCAGCCCGTCCACAATCGCGGCCACGTCCGCTGTCGCCCTCAGTCGCCTTCGGCGGTGATGAGCCTGGCTGTCGCGATCGCCCTGGCCATGCTGGCCGCGCTGCTGGCCCCGATTGCCCAACCGGCTGGCGCAATCCCACCCCAGGATGTTCGCGTGCAACCGCTGATCCGCGTGGACCAGTTCGGCTACCTGCCCGGCAGTCCCAAGGTGGCGGTCATCGTAGATCCGGTCCGGGGCTTTAATGGCCGCCAGGCGTTCCGGCCCGGAGGCCAGTACCAGGTGCGTCGGTGGTCCGACAACCGGGTGGTCTTTCGTGGTCAGTTGCACCGATGGAACAACGGCGCCATCCATGAACAGTCGGGCGATCGTGGCTGGTGGTTCGACTTCACTGATCTCCGCACCCCGGGCAGCTACTACGTCTTTGATGTCGCTCGGCGAGTGCGCAGCGATCGCTTCGCCATCGGTCCCGGGGTGTACAACCTCGTGCTGCGGCGAGCCCTCAAGGCCTTCTATTTCAACCGGGCCAACACCCCCCACCTTCGTCGACATGCCGGAAAGTGGGCCGACACCGCCGCCTATCTCGGGCCCAACCAGGACCAGGCGGCCCGCTCGATCGACGCTCCCAATGACCCCTCTACCGCGAGGGATCTGCGCGGCGGCTGGTTCGATGCCGGCGATTCGAACAAGTACGTCACCTTTGCTTCCCAACCCGTTCACCAACTGCTGACCTCCTTCGAGCGGTATCCGGAAGTATTCGACGACCGGGTCGGCATACCGGAGTCGGGCAATGGCATCCCCGATGTGATTGACGAGGTGCGGTGGGAGCTGCGTTGGCTTGAGCGCATGCAGAACCCCGATGGCGGGGTGTTGATCAAGGCCGGCGAAACCGGCTTCCCCTCAGCCGATCTTCCGAGCCAGATCACTGCGCCACGGTTCTATGAGGAGGCCTGTTCCTCGTCGACCATCGCCGCCGCCGGAATGTTTGCTCATGCCGCCTGGGTGTTCCGCACCATTGACGGCTTGGAGGGCGAAGCCGATCAGCTGCGGCGGCGGGCCGAGCGAGCCTGGCGTTGGTACGTGCGGAATCCGAAGCGGACCAACTGCGATCCGCAGGAGATTCAGGCCGGAGATGCCGACTGGGACCTCATGACGCAGCGGGGCGAGTCGGTGGTGGCCGCGGTGTATCTGCATGGCTTGACCAACAACGCGGTCTACCAGCAAAACATCGACGCCAACATGGCCAGCACCCGAGCGTTCCGCGACAACGGGTTCCTTCGCTATGACCCTCAGCAGGGTGACGCGCTGTTGGCTTACACCCAGCGCGACAATGCTCGGCGGGCGACCAGCCAGCGCATCCGCGCCCGCCTGGCCCAGGTGGCCCGTACCGATGAGGCGTTTGGCTTCGACCCTGCGGCCGACCTCTACCGGGCCGCGATGCCCGACCCTCAGATCCACTGGGGTTCGAACCAGCCTCGAGCCAATACCGGGAGCGCCAACGCCGCTGCGGCCGCGTTTAACATCAACCCCACCCAGCGCGACAACCATCTCGACCGGGCCACCAGCCACCTGCAGAGCTTTCACGGTGTGAACCCGATGGGGCTGGTGTATCTCTCGAACATGGGCCGCTTCGGCGCCGAGCGATCGGTGAACCAGCTCTACCACTTCTGGTTCACCGACGGCACCCGCTTCGATCACGCCAAACGCTCTGAAGTCGGTCCGCCTCCGGGGTTTGTGGTCGGTGGTCCGAACGCCACCTACTCGGGCCGAGTCGAAAGGGTGAAACGCCAACCTCCGTTGAAAGCCTTCCTCGACTGGAACGGCATCGGCCCC
>CALAML010000295.1 GCA_937925845.1 uncultured Acidimicrobiales bacterium
GGAAGTGATGGTGCCGGTCTTGTCGACGACGATCGCGTCCACCGCGCGGGTGTCCTCGAGGACCTCGCCACCCTTGATGATCACGCCCAGCTGCGCTCCTCTGCCGGTGCCGACCATGATGCCGAGCGGGGTCGCCAGACCGAGCGCGCAGGGGCACGCGATGATCAGAACCGCGACGGCAGCAGTGAAGGCCTCGTTGGCGTCGCCGGTGACCACCAGCCACGCCACCAGCGTCACGATCGCGACGGCGATCGCAAGCGGCACGAACACGGCCGACACCCGGTCGGCAAGGCGTTGCACTTCCGCCCGGCTGCCCTGGGCCTGGTCGACCAACCGGATGATCTGGGCCAGGGCGGTGTCGGCGCCAACCCTGGTCGCTTCGACGGTCAGCGACCCACTGGCGTTGATCGTGGCCCCGATCACTTCGTCGCCGGCGCTGACCTCCACGGGTACCGGCTCGCCGGTGACCATCGAGGCATCCACGGTGGAGTAGCCGTCGACGATGACCCCGTCGGTGGCAATCTTTTCGCCGGGCCGCACCACGAACCGCATACCGACTTCGAGGTCGGTCAGCGGGAGTTCCCGTCCGTCTTCGAGGAGAGCGGTCTTGGCACCGAGGTCAGCGAGTGCTCGAATGGCGTCGCCGCTGCGACGTTTGGCCCGGAGTTCAAACCACTTGCCGAGCAGGATCAGGGTGATGATCGCCGCTCCGGTCTCGAAGTACACCTCGCCGTCGCCGATATCGCCGATCAACACCACCATCGACCAGATCAGGGCTGAGAGCGATCCCATGGAGACCAGCGTGTCCATGGTGGTTGAGCCGTGGCGAAGGTTCATCCAAGCCGCTCGGTGAAACGGGAACCCCGAGCCGAGAATCACCGGCGTGGCCAGTCCGGCCACCATCCACTGCCAACCATCGAAGCGCAGCGCTGGCACCATCGAAACCGCCATGGCCGGAATGGTGAGGATCACACCAAAGACCAGCCGCCGGAACAGGTCAGCGGCCCGTCTGGCCTCGGCCTCGTCACCTTCGCCCGAATCGATCACCTCGTAGCCGAGGGCCGCCACTTCCTCGGCGAGGGTGTCATCATCGATCGTGCCGTCGTGGACCACCGTGGCTCGCCCGGTGGCGAAGTTCACCTGAGCGTCACCGACCGCATCGAGCTTGCCGAGACGGCGCTGAATCCGGTTGGCGCACGCCGCACACGTCATGCCATCAACACTAAGATCAGTGCGAATCGACATCTCCGGTACAGCCATAACTCAAGGATAAACCCTCCCCTCGACTAGAAGGTCAAGGGTTGGTACGAATCCCGCCCACGGTTGATCAGGCATCGGCCCGAGCCGACGAAATCACCTGGCACCGGTTGGGGTCGGTGCATGAGGCCGGGTCCAGTTTTCGCGCTCGCTGGGCCAGCGCTTCCAGCTCTCGGCGGGCCGCCGTGAGCTGTTCGATCTGGGCATCGATCGAGGCCACGTGGGAATCGATCAGCGCCATGGTGTGAGCGCAGCTCCGCTCACCGGAACCCTTGAGCTCCAGCACCGAAGCCACCTCCGACAACGAGAGCCCGGTGCTCTGAGCATCGCGAATAAAGCGGAGCCTCTCGACCGCGTCATCGCCATAGTCGCGGTAGCCGCTAGCGGTGCGGGCGGGCTCGGTCAGCAAACCAATCGACTCGTAGTACCGAATCGTCTTGGTGGTAACCCCACACCGTTCTCCGAGTTCACCAATCCGCATGACTCAACGGTATCCGCCTGACGGATCTCCCCGTGCCACATTGGCACGGTGTGCAAGCGGGTGGATCTTAAGGGCACAATGGAGGCGATGAGCGAACTACAGAGTCGGCGTGACGCCCAGACGAGAGCCGAGTTGTCCGCGGTGGCTATCGGCCTTTTTGTTGAACATGGCTTCGCCGAAACAACGATGGATGACGTGGCTGAAGCCTCCGGCGTGTCGAGACGAACCATCTATCGCCACTACGCCAACAAGGAAGACCTGGTCTTTGAACAGACCCGGCTGTGGATGGAGGTCCTGAACGAGACCGTGGCGACCCGGCGCCCAGAGGAAAGTACCCGGGACGTGTGCTGCAGAGGCATTCTGGCCGTCACCGACTACATCAAGGCCCACCGCGACGAGGTGCTGCCCGGCTACGGAGTTGTCGCCCAGACTCCGGCGCTGCAAAGTCGCTACGCCCGCACCAATCGGGAATGGCTTGAGCGCTACACCGAACTGTTACGACCCGATGCCGGTCCCGACCCGGCCCACGCCGAAATCCAAGCCGCCGTGATCGCCGGCGCCCTTGTTGGCGGAACCGATGGAGCGGTTCGAGCCTGGTTCGCCCATCCGAGCCTGGACCTGACCGATCTCATTGAGTCGATGCTCGAACAGGTGAAGCCGCTGTGGCCCAAGGCCTCACTGAAAGCACCCTAGACACCCCACTTGACATCTAGTGCATGCTTGGCACGTCGTGCCAAAATGGTCTATGATTCTTCCATGAGCGATGCACAACAACTCTTCATCAGCTACGGCGTCATCGTCTTGAGCGTCGGCTTCCTCCTTGGAGTCGCCCTCGGGATTCTGCGGGCGAAGTCTCCCTCCCTGCGCAACCTCGCGAGCGCGCACGTTGAGACCCTGATGCAGTCTTCGATGCACCTGGGTCTGGCGTTTGCCGTCGGTGCGGTCGGGTTCGAGTCGGGCACCGCAACCCTTGGTGCCGCGCTGCTGGTCGCCGGCTCCGCCATGCAGGCCATCGGAGTAACCCTGAACTGGATCACCAAGGCCGGCGATCAGTTCGCGGAGAAGTCCCCCGGCTACCTCATCAACTCACTCAGCACCTTTGTCATCATGCCGGGCCTCATCATCACCGTGGCCGGCATCCTCTCCAACCTCTAGCCCGACTCCAGCCAGGCATACACCGCCGACCAGCGCGATCAGTGGTTACCGATTTCCCAGCCCTGGTCGGCCATCACCCGCTCGCCGAAGGACCGGGGTGAGTCTTCGAGGTTGGTGGCCATAGTGTCGTTCCACCGATTCAGGTAGCCGAAGAGCGCCACCACCGAAACAATGGCGGCAATCTGGTCGTCGGTGTAGTGCTTCCGACATTCGGCGAAGTCTTCATCGGTCGCAGCGTTGGGTACCTGCCCGGCGTGGAACGCCAACCGGAGCGCGGCCCGTTCGGCGTCGTCGAAGTGTTCGCTGGTCTCAAAGTTCCAGAGCTCCGCCAGCTTGGCTTCGTCAACCCCCATCCGCTCGGCGCTGTGGGCGGTGTGGGCCTGACAATAGCGACAACCTCCGCCGGCGCTGGCCAGGTTGGCAACCATCTGCACCATCGCGGGCGAGATGAGCCCGTTGGTGAAGACCGCCCCAGCCAAGGCCTGGAAGTTGGACAACAGGTTGGGCACCCGAGCCATGGTGAACATCGAGTTGGGAACAAAACCCATCACCTCCTCCACCAGTCCGAAGGATTCCTCGTACTCTCCCAGACTCTCTCGGGACAGTGGATCTACGCGCGCCATCGGGGTGCCTTCCGGTTGCTCAGGGTGCCGCCATGCTAGCCAACCGGCCTACGCGCCGACCTAAGGGAAACACTCCGCCCTGGGTGGGGAGGCCTCCCCTCCGAATCGGTCGATGTCCATCGATGGCTGGCTGTATTGTTGACACTATGGCCGAAGTCGGATGGCATCCAGATCCCGCAGGGCAGTATCAGTACCGTTATTGGGACGGCCATGGATGGACCGACGCGGTGTCCCACCACGGGCAGACGTACCAGGTACCTCTACCTCCGCTGCAGTCAACAGCTGCGGCCGCCAGTCCAGCGACTCCCGTTGCCGCAATGGCCCAACCTGTCGACGTAGCCAACTTTGCTGATCAGCACCCGGTGAACGATTTGTCGGCTCAGAGAGACACCGAGGTGGCGTCGATGTTTGAGGTCGACATCCTGGTGATGGCCCAGTCCGACAAGCATCAGTTCTCCTTCCACGACCGGGAGGAGAACCTCCTGGGGCTACTCGGGCCCGATCCGGGTGGGTCCCAACGCTCGCCTAGCACCTACATGACCACCGACCCCTACGGTCGACCGCTGGTCCGGGTCAAGAAGGGTATGACTTCACTTGTCCTTGAGTCGGCCAGCCAGCAGCTCGGGTCGGTGGGTCAAGCCAACCTCACCACGCTCCAGAAGTTGAGGTTCAACTTCATTGCCAACTATCAGACGATTGGCACCATGGAGGGCAAGAGCTGGTCCGATGATGCCAGCCTGATCATTCTCGACCTTGACGGGGAAAAGGTCGGCACCGTCGACAAGGTAAGGCTGTCGTCAGACAGCATTCGCCAACGACTTTCGACCAAACATGATCGCTATCTGATGAAGTTCGAGAACGAGTGCGATCCCCATCTGCGCACGCTCGCCACATACAGCGCTCTGATGCTCGATGTGATCCGCAGCAATAAGTAGTTCCGGGTGGCACCAGCGTGATAGGTCCGCCAAGGCGACACATCACTAGGAGCAGACTCCTAGCATCGCAAGGGTGACCACGATTGCCTTTTGGAAGCCCTACGACGTGTTGTCGCAATTCAGCGACCGGACCGACCCACCGCGGGCCACCCTGGCCGACTTTATTAGCCTCCCCACCGTGTACGGGGCCGGTCGCCTTGATCGCGACAGCGAAGGTCTGCTGATCCTGAGCGACAACCCCCGGCTGCGCACGGTGCTTACCGAACCCAGCCACCACACCCCGCGCACCTACTGGGCCCAGGTTGAAGGCATCCCCGACCATCGAGCACTCGATCAACTTCGCAACGGGGTGTTGGTGAAGGGCAAGATGACTCGCAGGGCTGAGGCTCGGTTGCTCGAACAGCCTCCGGATCTGCCGGCGCGCTCGGTGCCGATTCGGGTCCGCAAGTCGATTCCCGACAGCTGGGTCGAACTTGTGCTCACCGAAGGCCGCAACCGTCAGGTTCGTCGCATGACCGCCGCCGTGAACCATCCCACGCTACGACTGGTGCGCTGGGCCGTTGGCCAGGTCACCCTGGAGGGTCTGGTGCCAGGCTCCTATCGAGACTTGACCGACATCGAAGTCGATCAACTGCTGAAGCGGTGAGTCGAGTCGGAGTCCGCTCAAGCGGGTGACTCGTCAACCACCACCTGGCTGGCGTACTCGACCGGAATGGTGTGTGGGAAGAGTTCGGACCGGATGCGCTCTTCCAACGCGTCGGGTTCAATCGGGCGGCTGAAGAGGTAACCCTGAAACTCCTCGACGCCGATCGTTTTGATTTCTTCAAGCTCCGTTTGGGTCTCAATGCCCTCGGCGATAACCCCGATGTTGGACTCGGCGGCGAACTCCACCACTCCCCGAGCCACGCTCCGCAGGGGCCCGCTTAACGCGGTGGTGAAGGAGCGATCGAACTTGAGGTGCGAGATCGGAAGCGTGTTCAGCCGTTCGATGTTGGAGTAGCCCGACCCATAGTCATCGATAGCCAGCTTGATTCCAAGATGCAGCAGACGGGTTGCCGTCTGGTGCCAGGCCGTCTCCTGGTCAAGCATGTCGTTCTCGGTGAGTTCGATCATGAGACGCCGAGGGTCGACATTGAACTCGGTGAGCAGTTCGGTCACGATCGGCAGAAGCCTGGCATCGCCCAGGTGGGTCGAGGCGATGTTGATCGATACGAATGGCGGGTCGGCAAGATCGTTGAAGCGAGCGGCAAACGACAACCCTTTGCGCAGCATCGTTTCGTTCAGCAGGCCCATCTGTCCGCTCTCCGCTACGAGCGGAAGGAACCGGTCGGGCGTCAGAACGGTGCCGTCGGTTCGCCGCCAGCGGCACAGCGCCTCACAACCCACGGTGACCCCGTTGGCGTCAACGATCGGTTGGTAGAGAGCGACAAACGAAGCTGGATCGAGATCGCTGCTGCTGAGTTCCACCATATGTTCGAAGCGCTCGGCCAGCTCTTCGTCGAAGGTCGCCAACCCACCCCCGCCTCTCTTGGCGACGCGCATGGCGTATCCGGCCCTGCTGAGAAGCGCGTCGTGGGCCACGTCGCCGGCCGTGGTGACAACCCCTCCGGAGAGCGCAACTTTGAAGCGGGACTCAACGCCGTAGGGAGTGACGCTGCACTCCACGGGTTCGCAGATATCTGAGACCAGTTCATCGCCGCTGGTGGCGACGGCCACAAACTCATCACCGCCGAGACGGGCGAGCGACCAGCTAGGGCCCAGACGCTCACGAAGCACCTCGGCGATTCGTCGCAGCACATCGTCGCCCGCGCCGTGTCCGTGGGTGTCGTTGATGGTCTTGAACCGGTCGGCATCCACCATAAGAGTTGTGAGGTCGCCGCGCTCATCGATGCGCTCCATCTCTGCGAGCAAGCCCCGACGATTAAGAAGTCCGGTCATCTCGTCGCGATGGGCCAGCATGTGGGCTCGCTGCGAACTCGACTCCACGGTTGCGTAGGCCCGCTCGAGCTCTTCCTTGGAGGCGCGAAGGTTGGAACCGTTGGAGATGAGCGCCAACAGCACCAGGGCCATGGCCAACCCGACTGGACCGCTCTCCACAAACGAGACACCGGTAATTACCCCGCTTATTACTGCAGCGCCGGTGCGCCATTCAAAGACGGGAAGGTACGGGAGCGTGGAAACTTCAAAGCTGATCGCAAGTACACAGACCGTCACCGCGATCCAGACCGAGTTTGATCCGGGGTCGTGGAAATAGGCCGAGATCGGTTGCCAGCCGAACAGGATTCCGACTGTGGTAGACCAAAAGCTCTCGACCCACGGCACACCGCGGTAGACAAGAATCCATCCGCAGATGGAAACAAGACCGTAAAGCACCGTCCAAACGATTGCCTCAGACCACGGGGCCCAGAGACGCATGACAAACGGCATGCCCAGCAATGCCGGAAGAACACCCTGCAGCGACATCTGGATCCGGTCGATCCGGGGTTTTCTTGTGTCCTCCTGCATGCCTAGCGGTATCGACGGCCCACTCTCTGAGCTTTACTCAGCCAGCTCGAACCACCGTTATC
Organism: uncultured Acidimicrobiales bacterium; assembly: GCA_937925845.1. Classification (GTDB taxonomy): domain Bacteria; phylum Actinomycetota; class Acidimicrobiia; order Acidimicrobiales; family CALAML01; genus CALAML01. The sequence goes on from CALAML010000295.1 coordinate 7,019, forward strand.
TGTTTTGCGTTCAAGGTGACACAAGATCTGTTGATTGCGCCATGGATCGACTTGGGGCCGGACCAGCCAGGTGAGGTGAGATGAGTTATTGGGTGATCCCGGGTCAGCCGGGTTTCACCACCAGGGTCGTGGGGCTGCGAAACGCAAGTGATTCTCTCCAACGAAGCAGTGACTCGTCGATGGTGTAGTCGCCGAAGGTCTCGATCCATTCGCTCGTAGATCGGGTACGGATTGCTCCAGCGGTCGGGGCCCATGATGTTGCCCCATTTGTCGAGACGGAACAGGGCGTCGACCAGCCGCGGCCGTTTCACCAGACCCCGCATCACCTTCAAGCCAAGTTCCTGCTGGTTCATCAGCTGTACTTTCCGGTAGCCGAACCCAGCCGAGGTGCTGCGTGATATGAGACTACTAGCAGTCGCTGCTGCCGGAGTTGGGGCTGCGGATGTCGGGGATGGCGGTGTTGACCACTTCGATGTGCACGTGGGGCCACGACGGTTCGCCGGTGAACTCGTCGACCTGGCTCTCGAATGGCAGTGGCGTTGGGCCCGGCGCGATCTGAGTGATGCCAGCCTCTACCTGATCGCCGGGAAGCACGTCGTTGGCCAGGATATGAAGCACCTTGACCTCGAAGCCTGGACGGCCAACCGGTTCGATCACAACGAAGCTGTCGAGGTTGTCGCAGTAGAGCGTGTAGCCCCCGGCCCGAAGCACGCGGCCGGTGACCGGTGCGTACACCGGCAGATCGGGGTCGACCACCACGTCGGCGGCGGTGCGGCTCTGGGTGCCGCGTTCGCGGCTTTCGAGGGTCAGGATCGGAACTACGCCGGGTCGCACTTCCATCTGTCGGGTGCCGTCGTGGTTCGCTTCGTGGAAGCCGACCATCTCGACCCGATCCGATGGGGTCACCATCTCGATGCCGTCGGCGATGGCGAAAGGCGTCCCGGCCGGCGGGCTCACGATACGTCGGCCGTCCGGATCGATTGGTTCCGTGGTGGTGATCGGAGCTGCGGTTGTTGGTGGTGCCGTGCTGGTTGTTGTGGTCGGCGGGGCGGTGGTGGTGGTCGGTGCCGTTGTGGTGGTAGCGGTCGGCAAGGAGTCGGCCACGGTCACCGCCGATGCCGCGTCGCCTCCCCCTGACAGCTCCGTTGGGGTGTCGTTGGCACAAGAAGCCGCGGCCAGGGCGAGCCCAGCTGCAAGTATGCCGATCGATTTCCGCCAAGAAGCCACGGATAGTGAGGTTAGGAGACGCTCCGTCGCCAACCAAGTCAGGGATGGCCGAATCTCAGCTCAACTCCGGTCCGCAGGCGCCGTTGATGTTGCAGACAAGGTCGCTGGCCGGGGTGTGGTCGATGACTTTGGTGGTCCACCAGCCGTGGGGTCCGTCGTTGCTGAGGGCGTAGGCGTTGGTTCGGTTTGGGTCCCCGGCCACGGCGATCAGAAGCCGTTCCGGTCGGGTCACGATCGGTACCAACCGGTCGGGATCGGTGGATTCGGCGAACACGGCTGGCAGCAGCCCTTCGGCGACAAGGTCGGTCAGGTGACGCCGACCGGCGGTGAGGTTGCTCCACTCCCCGATCATCCGCTCGAAGGTGATGGCCGGGATGCGGGCGTGTTCAAAGAGGGCCCGCTGGGCGTCGGCCTTCGACCAACCGGCTGCGGCGAAGGTGCGAGCCAGAATCGGCGAGATCACCAGCAGTGGCTGAAACTGATCGTGGCCCAGGCCGTACACATGGGTGAGGTCCCAGGCCGCGATCCGGGTGAGCCCGTTGGCCAGATACGGCACGATCTCCTCCGGTGTGGATCCGAACACGCTGCCGATGATGGTGCCGCTGTTCATCCGGGCCATAGTCACGGTGTCGTTGGCCTCACTCTCGCCGGCCGCGGCGTCGTCCGGGTCGTCGGGGTTGGCGGCGAGGGTGGGCCAGCCGATCTCGGCAAGCAAGTCGGTGTCTTCGGCCAGCACCACCCGGGTGGCGTTGCCGAAGGTGGCTTTGTCGAGTTCGTCGGCGGTGAACCCAAAGACGTTGCGCTGGTAGAGCCGGAGCCAGCGGCCGACGCTGGTGTTGGCGTGGGCTCCTTCCCGCATGGCCCCCACGCCGGAGTTGAAGCCGAGGGGCGCGGCATTGGGGCCACTGATGATGATCAGGGCATCAGCGCCGGTGGTATTGCCGGAGTGCTCGGCGCCATAGGCCGGATCGGCCAGTATCTCCGTGATGGCGATCAACACCGGCAGGTGATGAGGGCGGCATCCGGCCATCACTGCGTTCACAGCGATCGACCAGATGGTGAGGTCACGTCCCGATGAGGTTGCGGTGCCCAGCGACTTCCACGGATCGTGGCCGGAGTCGACAAGGAATGCCTCAACCCGCTCTCGGGTCGGCGGCATTATCGGGTGACCGTCGGTCCAGCCCTGCTCGATGAAGTGGTCGAGGATCTCGTCGATAGTGCCGGAGACGGCCACATCAAGCGCTGCCGGCTCGTCGTTGCCAGCCGCTTCACCCAGTCGATCCGCGGTGAGCCCATCAACGATCTGGTCCACGGTGTGGCTCAAGAAGTTCGCAGCCATGGCCTCGGCGTTCTGGGCATCGACGTGGCCGACGGTGACCGCGAGCGGAAGTTCGTCGTAGCCGTGACCGCGCCCGGTGGCCAGGGCTTGGCCGGAAAACCCTTCGCACACGATCGACACTGAGGGGATACCGGCAGCTTCGGCTGCCATCGCGGCCCGCATCACGGCGGGCGTGCAACTACCTCAGCAACCCATCCCGGAAACAACGGCATCGACGTGCCGGCGATGGAGATCTTCGCCAAGACCGGCGACCCGCTCCTTTTCGTCTTTCCCGTGCAGGTTGCCGAAGGTTTCATAGCCCACGATCTCGATGTCGGGGTAGCGCCGGCTCAGCTCCTGTTCCAAGACCGGGAACAGCTCATCGCCCCGAAAGAGGTAGTCCCACAGGAAGGCAACCCGAGCGCCCGCAAGGTTTTCGAGCCGTGGTGCGCTGCGGCGGGCCTGGATTCCTCGGGGCGATCGGGGCCAAACCACGTCATAGGTCGGTTCCATGCCTCCAGCATGTCCCATCAGATAGCGATCACCAACCGAGATTCGGGCGCCATGGCTCCGGTCTCGTTGATCAGTCGAGGGCCACTGCGTCGTTGAGCCACTCGACCAGCCGGACTCGTTCTGCGGGGCCGCTGGCGGTTCCCGGCACATAGGAGATGCCGCGGGCCCGGCGGTCGAGCCAGAAGCGGCCCGGTTTGCTGTCGCCTCCGCCGGTGGACGCCAGCCAGATCATGGTGTCAGCTCCCTCTTCCGGGGTGCGCAGAAGTGGGCCCATAACCTTGCCGAAGCCGGGGATGCCGGCATCGACGCCTGCGGTGTCGGCCCAGCCCGGGTGCACGCTGTGCATCACAATCTCCGGCGCCCACTCCGGAGCCAGATGGGCCACCATCTCGACTTGGGCCCGCTTGGCCCTGGCGTAGGCGATGGTGCCGCGATAGCTGGACTCATCCATTTCCAGGGCGTCGACGTCGAGCCGCTGGGTGTACATCCCGCCCGACGACATCCAGAGCACCCTGGCCCCGGCGTTGAGGTGGTCTCGGAGCTCTGTGGTGAGCAGGTACGGACCCACCAGGTGGGTCGAAAGGGTCAGCTCCATGCCCCGGTCGTCGGTGCGGTAGTCGCCGGTGAGAGCTCCGGCGTTGTTGATCAGGACGTCGACCCCCGTGACGTCCTCTCGAACCTCAGCCATGAAACGGTGGATCGAGTCGAGGTCGCCAGTGTCCAGCTCAAGGCCTACCGCCGAACCAATGGAAGCGTCGTAGGACTCCTCGCTGAGTTCCTCGGCAACGGCAATGGCCCGCTCTCGGTTGCGGGAGGTGATCACCACATGGGCACCAAGCTTTACCAGCCCCGCGGCGGTGGCCCGGCCCAGGCCACTGGTGCCGCCGGTAACCACTGCTACCTGGCCGTCGAGCCGTGGCAGGTCGTCCCAGTTCTCGATCCGGCTTCTCAGCCGGTGGCCGATCTTGGTGAAACTCCCCACGACCGAGGCTTCCAGCGCCAAGTCAACGACATCGTCTACACGAAATCCCATACCTCCACGCTCGCGCGCCGCGGGCTCGAGAGCCCAGCCCGCAAGCACTCGCGGTTGCAGATGAGCCAGACTGAACCATGACCATTCCCGATCCCGTCAACCTCTCCGAGGCCCTTGGCTCGTTTCAGAGTGTGTGGGACCCTCGCATCGTCACCACCGTCAACGACTACGACGTTCGCATCGCCCACACGCTGGGCGAACACGTGTGGCATGCGCACGAAGACACCGATGAGTTCTTCCTGGTGCTCGAAGGCGAGTTTCATGTTGCGCTTCGTGATGCTCAGGGCCAGGAATCCGAGGTCTCGTTGTTCAAGGGTGACACTTTTGTTGTGCCTCGGGGCACTGAGCACAAGCCTTCGTCGCCGGGTGGATCGATCCTGATGTTTGAGCCCTCCGGCACGGCCACGACCGGTGACCGTCATGACGGCGAGATCCCGGACCACGTTCAGTCAACCGTGGGTGTCGAGCTGTGATCGACCGCCCCGCCATCCCCGCCATCGCCGACTTGGTCGACCTGAGCGGCCGGGCCGCGTTGGTGACCGGTGGGGCTAGGGGCATCGGTCGGGCCATTGCGACCCGACTGATCGAAGCGGGAACGGCAGTGACGGTCGCCGATCTGAACGCCGAGGGCGCAAGGGTTGCGGCCGAACTCGGGGCCGAGTTCGCCGAGTGTGATGTGAGCGACACCTCGCAGGTGAAAGAGGCAGTACAGGTCGCCGCCACCGACGGCCGGCTCGACATCCTGGTGAACAACGCCGGCATCTTCCCCACCACCGGTCCGATCACCGAGGTCGACGATGACTTCGTGAGCCGCATGCTGGACGTCAATGTCCGGTCTCAGTTCAGCATGACCCGCGAGGCCGCGGCAGTGATGGGAACCGGTGGCGCCATCGTCAACATGGCATCGGTGGCCGGCCTGAGTGGCGGAGCCGGGATCTCGGCCTACAGCGCGTCGAAGGCGGCCATGGTGAGCCTGACCCAGGCTTCTGCTCGCGAGCTGGGCCCGCGGGGCATCCGGGTGAACGCGGTAGCCCCCGGCATCATTGAAACCCCGGGGGTCGAGGCCCAGCTGGCTCCGCTGAAGGAGGCTGGCCTCGACATCGAGGCCCGCATCGTGGCCAACCCACTGCGGATGGCCGGCCAGCCCGATCACGTGGCCCGCGTCGTCCTGTTCCTCGCTTCCGACCTGGCCGCCTTCATCACCGGAACCATCGTCCGGGTCGACGGCGGCTCCAATATCTAGCCCCAGGCGAAGACGGGTTGTTCGAGTTCGTCGACGCGAATCGATCGGCCTTCGAGACCGACGGCCCGGAATTGGTACATCACTGCTCCGGTGGGCGCGTGAATCAGGTCGCCGCCGATCGGCACCTGCACCACCGGTCGGTCACTTTCGGGGATCTCGACGAAGCGGGGTGAGTCGGGCCGCTGGAGTTCGGGCAGGCGGATGCGGTGGATCGACGCCACCTCCCCGGGGTTGGCCACCGGCTCGTTGGGCGCGGCCGCCCAGAACACAAACGGGGAGATGACGTAGCCGGATCGGGTCGGGTAGTCGTCGAGGCGGCCAAGCAGATCGGCCTCCGAGAGGTGAAGGTCGACTTCTTCGGCCATTTCCCGCAGCGCTGCTTCCAACGGAGTCTCGCCGTCGTCGAGACGCCCGCCGGGGAAGGCCCACTGCCGGGCATGGGCCGAGAGCCCACCACCGCGACGGGTCAGCAACATCGCCGCACCTCCGGCGGTGCCGTCGACCAGGCCGGTCAGGGTTTCGGGGTCGACGCCGGGCACGCCCTCGAGGTCCCGTACCCGGTCGATCTCGGTCGGGTCGGCTCCGTGTTCATCGGCGTCGCTGTCGATCACCACCACTGCCACCGCCGCATGACGACGGCCTTCGAGGGGGTGGGTCCGCACGTAATGGCCGCTCAGGTTCTGAGTGATGCGCTGGCGCAGCTCCTCATCGAAAGCGACCGCTTCGATCGGGTCGGGCTCCGCTGAAGCATCCTCTGCGCCTGGTTCACTCACCCTTGAACTCCGGCTCCCGCCGCTCAGCCATGGCCCGGGTGCCTTCTACGAAGTCGTCGGTTTCACGGAGCCGGGCCTGCTCCGAAGCCTCGTGGGCGGTGGCCGCCTCAACCTGATCGGCGAGGTCGCCTCGCAGCGTCTGGCGGATCGACCGAACTGCCAGCGGCGCCGAGATGGCAATCTCGCGAGCCCACGCGTGAGCCTCGGTCTCAAGTTGGTCGAGGCTCGCCAGCCGGTCAGCCAGACCGATCTCCACCGCTTCTTCGCCCTTGACCCGCCTGCCGGTCATCAAGAGATCGGCGGCGCGCTGTTCGCCGACCAATCGGGGCAATGTCACGCTCAACCCGAAACCCTGGTGGAAGCCAAGCCGGGCAAAGTTGGCGCTGAACCGCGCTTCGGGCGCCGCGACGCGAAAGTCGGCCGAGAGGGCCACGCCGAGACCGCCGCCGATCGCCGCCCCCTGCACCGCGGCCACCACCGGCGTGTGGGTTCGGAAGATTCGCACCGCCGCGGCGTAGAGCTCTTCGGTGGTGAACGGGCGGCCGCTACTAGAGAAGTCGGCCCCAGCGCAGAAGTGCTTTCCTTGCGCTCGCAGCACCGCCGCCCGACATCGGGGGTCGTCATCAAGCTCAGTTAGGGCGTCGGCAATACCGGCGATCAGGTCGAGGGAAAAGAAGTTGTTCGGCGGTCGGCACAGCTCGATCGTGGCCACAAAGTCCTCGCCGACTGTGACCGCTACTGCGGGCCCGTCCTCACCCGTTTCTTTCACACCTCGTTCGGTCACGGTTGTTTCCCCACTTCTCGAAACGGCATCCCGCGGTCGGCGGCCGGTTCCTTCGGCAAACCGAGGACGTTCTCGCCCAGGATGTTGTGTTGGATCTCGTCGGTGCCCCCGGCGATCGACTGGGCCGGGGTCGACACCAGTATCTCGGCCACCACCGCGTCCATCGGGTCGTCGCTGGTGCGCAACATGCCCCGCGGCCCGGCGATCCGCGAGTGCACATGGTTACCTCGACGAGCCACTTCAGAAAGCGCCAGCTTGCCGATCGACCCTTCTGATCCCGGCGGCCGTCCCAGCTCTCGGGCTGCCTTGGCTCGGTTGGCAGTCCACTCCGCGGTCCGGTGAACGGCGGTGGCCGCGATCATCTCTTGGCGAAGAATCGGGTCGGCGGCCATCGACATCGCCTCAGCTCTGGGTTCAATCAGATCGATACGACCCATGCGTTGCGGATACCACTCGTAGGTCTTCAGGTATTCGGCGGTTTCGGCCTTGGCCTCGTCAATTACGCGACCGCGAGCGTCGGGACGAAAGAACACGTTGCGTTGGGTGGCATAGGAGCGCTCGTGAGCCAGGGTGCCCCGGGCCACTTTCCAGCCGTCACCCTCCTCGCCCACCAGGTTTGCTGCCGGGATGCGGGCGTCGGTGAGAAAGACCTCGTTGAACGAGCTGTGGTAGTTCATCTGTGGGATCGACCGCACCTCAACTCCGTCTTGGCGCATGTCGAGCACGAAGTAGGACAGGCCAGCGTGTTTCACCACATCCCAGTCGGTGCGGGTCACCAGGATCCCCATATCGGCGTGGTCGGCGCTGGTGTTCCACACTTTTTGCCCGTTCACAATCCATTCATCGCCATCGCGAACCGCGGTGGTGGTGAGCCCCGCCAGGTCGGAACCGGCTCCGGGTTCGGAAAAGAGTTGGCACCATACCAGCTCGCCCGTGAGCGTCGGGCGAAGGTAGCGGTCCATCAGCTCCGCCGAGGCGTGGTCGTACATCGTTGGTGCGGCCAAACCCATGCCGCCACCCAATGGCGTGGCCACCCCACCCGCTTGGCGGATGATTCGATGGGCCACCCGGTCGGCCCAGGCCGGAAGTTCCTGACCAAACCAGGCCTTCGACCATGACGGTACGGCCCAGCCGGAATCCACCAGCCGCGTACGCCATTCCACCAGCGATATTTCGGGATCCCACGCCGCCTCGAACCACGCCAGGACCTCGCGCTCAATCTCGGCTTCGGTCGCGGCGGTCATCACCGACCGAAGTTAGCAGGGTGTCAAAGAACGCGGCTGACCGTTAGCCCGCCGCGATGGGTCGGCGTCGCTGCCTAAGATCGGGCCTCGAGCAATGGAGGCCCGATGTCTGACCTGCCCCCCAACCACCCTGGGACCCCGAAAGGGTGTGAGCGCATCGCCTATGCGGTTGGGTTTTTCGAAGACGCCACTTACAGCGATGTCTATGGCGGTGGGGGTGCCATCATCGGCCTGGATTGCCACTTGCTCCGGCCGGTTGATCAGCCATCCGACACGCTGATCGTCTTTATGCATCCGGTTGGCGGCGGCATGTATCTGCCGATGGTTCGTGGCTTGGCGGCGGCCGGCCATCACGTGCTCTGGGCCAACTCCCGCTACCGCGGGGCCGACTTTGCGCTCACCATGGAGAAGGTGGCCTGCGATCTCGGCGAGGCCATCTACGACGCCAAGAATCGGTTGGGCTACCAAAAGATTGTGCTGGCCGGTTGGTCGGGAGGTGGTTCGCTGTCGATGTGGTACCAGGCCTTGGCCGAAGCTGGTGCCGGCATCTCCGACACCGCCGCCGGCGATCCCTACGTGGTTGACCCTGAACGAATGCCAGCTGCCGATGCCATCATGATGTTGGCCGCCCATGTGAGTCGCCATCAGATCTTTACCGAGTGGATCGACCCGTCGATTCACGACGAAACTGCGCCCCATGTGCGGGACCCGGCGCTGAATCTTTACGACCCGGCCAACCCGAACCAGCCGCCCTACTCAGAAGACTTTTTGGCCACCTTTCGGGCCGCCCAGATCAGCCGCAACCGTCGGATCACCGAATGGGTCAAGGGTGAGCTGGCCACCATTCGGGCTTCCGACGAACCCAGTAGGGAGTTTGCCTTCACCGTGCATGGCACCATGGCCGATCCCCGCTGGCTCGACCCGGCGGTGGAGCCGAGCGACCGCAAGCCGGGTGTCTGTTATCTGGGCGACCCGAAGGTGGTCAATGACGGTCCGGTAGGTCTGGCCCGGTTTGCCACGCTGAGGAGTTGGCTGAGCCAGTGGAGCTACGACGACGCCCGCGGCGATGCCATCACCTCGGGGGCGGAGATCACCGTGCCAGCCTTGGTGATCGGCAACTCGGCCGACGATGCCTGCACCCCGAGCCATACCCAGCGTCTTTTTGATGCCATTGGCCACGACAACAAGAGCCTGCACGTGGTGCAGGGGGCAACGCACTACTACACCGGCCCAAACGGCAAGGCCCACCTGGCCGAAGCGGTGGACACCATCACCGGCTTTCTGTCGGCTCAGCTGTAGCCCCGAGCCGCACCGGGCCAATCGTCAGAAATATCCGGTCCCCGTAGGCTGTTGTCTCATCAACGCTTCGATCCGCAGCGTCAAGGTGCCCCAAGCCAGAACCGCCGGCCCAGCCAGATCCGCCAGCCAAGCCAACCGGGCCAGATGTATCCCCATGTATAAGGACAGGTAGCAGACATCGATGAAGCCCGGAAATACCCCCCTGGTCGAGCTGCGCAATCTGGCCCCCGACGGCACCCGACTGTTCGCCAAGCTTGAGTGGCACAACCCGACCGGATCGATCAAGGATCGACCGGCCTGGACCATGTTCCATGCGGCCAAGGAACAGGGCCACCTTGAGGGCGGCAAGCCGCTGATCGAGGCCACCTCCGGCAACACCGGGATCGGGCTGGCCCGAATCGCCACCATCAACAACCATCCGATCGTGATCTGCCTACCTGACACGGCGACTCCGGAGCGCAAGCAGTTGCTTCGTGCCTACGGGGCCGAGTTGATCGAGGTCGAGGGCGGGCCCAACGGCGCCATCGCCCATGCCCGGGAACTATCGGAGGCCGGACACGGCCACATGGTCTACCAGTACGGCAACCCGGCCAATCCGGCGTCGCATGAGTTCGGAACCAGTGTGGAGATCGCCCGGGACTGGCCCCTGGCCGCACCTCCCGACCACCTGGTGTGTGCCTACGGCACGGGCGGCACGCTCACGGGCAACAGTCGGGGTATGCGCCGGGCTTATCCCAACATCAAGGTGCATTCGGTGGAGCCCTATGTGGAAGACCCGATCAGCGGGATGCGAAGTCAGGATGATCCGTTCCAGCCGCCGGTGGCCGATCTTTCGCTGGTGACTCACCGCTGGGAGGTTGAAGCCAAGGTGGCCGCCGAGTCGGTTCGGGAAACGATGGAGGCCGAGGGTCATTTTGTCGGCACCTCGAGCGGCGCCATCCTGCACGCGGCCCGCCTCGCCCTCGAAGCCCACGGTGGCACCGCGGTGGCCCTGCTACCCGACGCCGGATGGAAGTACCTCTCCGGTCAGCCCTGGAGCGAGATGATCTAGCGCAATCGGTCCCGCGCTTACAATCCAGGAGGCTTGTCCTAGGAGAATCGGTCTTCGAGGTCGACAATCTCGGGGAGCCCGATGGTGTCGGTGAACTCGCTGAAGCCCATCAGCTCGTCGACCACTTCCGCCGGGGTGCCGTCGCGCTTCAGGCTGGTGAGGAAACCCTGCATGGCTCGGGTGGCCGACAACATGGTGCCGATCGGGGCGATGATCAGGGCGAAGCCCAACTCGGCGATCTGGTCGTAGGTGAGTGGCGGGGTCTTGCCCCCTTCAGCCCAGTTGAACAGCATCGGTACCCCAGCAAACTCACTGGCCACCGTCTCGATCTCGTCGATGCCTTCCAAGGCCTCCACAAACAACACGTCGGCACCGGCGTCTACAAACCGGTGGGCTCGGGCTATCGCTTCGTCCAGACCATGGGGCGCCCGGGCATCGGTGCGGGTGATGAGAACAAAGTCGGGGTCGTGGCGGGCCGCCACCGCAGCTTCGATCTTGCCGACCATCTCGCTGGCGTCGACCACCGCCTTGTTCTCCATGTGGCCGCATTTCTTCGGAAGCACCTGGTCCTCGATATGGATGCCGGCCACCCCGGCCCGCTCGTACTCCTGGACGGTGCGGATGACATTGATCTGGTTTCCGTAGCCGGTGTCGGCATCGGCCAGTACCGGCAGGTCGATGGCCGCGGCGATCCGCCTGGCGTTGTCGACCATCTCAGCCAGGCCGAGCAATCCCACGTCGGGCCGCCCCAACAGACCTGCTGCAGTGCCGAAACCAGTCATGTAGGCGGCGTCGAAGCCGGCTTGTTCGATCAAACGGGCCCCGAGGGCGTCGTAGCAACCGGGCAGCACCAGCGGCTGCTTGGTTTCGTGCGCCCTCGCCAGCAGCTCCCGCAGCCGGGCCGGGCCATTCGAACGGGGACGAAGCAGATCTGCCATGGCGACGAGCGTAGCGCTCCGTCATCCCCGGGCTACCCGGCCAAGACCATTCACCTCTCTTCGTCGCCGGCTCGGCACCTACTCCGCATCGACTCGTTCGAGTGTGGAAGATTCAGAGGGCGAGATGTTCGCCAAGGCCCGAAGGAGCACCGTGGGCGACAATGACGACAGCGACAACAAGGACAGCACCGAAGCTGGCGACGCCAACCTGATCAGCGACTCGGTGGGCCGCAGCTACCGCGACGCCGGGTTCAATCGTCGGCTCGGGTTTGGCGAGAGTCCCGCAGTGCTGGTGGTCGACATGTGCCGGGCCTATTTCACCGAGGGGTCGCCGCTACACCTTGGCTCCACGGCGGCCATCGATGGTTGTCTCACTTTGGTCAGCCAGGCTCGGGCCGCAGGTATCCCCGTGTTTTGGAGCCGTGTCGAGTTCGAAGAGGGCGGTGGAAACGGTGGCGTCTTCTATCGCAAGGTGGGGGCCTTGGCATCGTTTGATCAGGGCAACTCCCTGGGCGACTGGCTTCCGGAACTCGCACCCGCACCTGAGGATCGGATAGTTACCAAGCAGGCCGCTTCGTCGTTCTTTGGCACCACGCTGGCTGACGATCTTCGAGGTGCCGGCATCGATACCGTTCTGATCGGCGGCGTCTCCACCAGTGGTTGTGTGCGGGCCACCGCCACCGATGCCTGTATGTACAACCTGATTCCAGTGGTGGTGCCCGAGGCTTGCGGCGACCGCACCCCCGAAATCCACGATGCCAACCTCTTCGATATCGATGCCAAGTACGGCGACGTGGTTTCGCTCGATGAGATCCTCGACCATCTCGAGGCCCGTTCCGCGAGCTAGAGGACTCTGGTCGGCCGCACCGATTCAGAACCCGGCGCATCGTCGGGGGTTGCGTGCTACAACATCCCTACGAATCAAGCACCGATCACCAACCCATAGAAGAGGCATCGCCATGGACGTCGGCATTTTTATTCCCATCGGAAACAACGGATGGATGATGTCCAAGACTGCTCCGCAGTACATGCCGAGCTTCGAGCTGAACCGCAAGACTGCGGTCGAGGCCGAGGCCCAAGGCTTTGAGTTCCTGCTGTCGATGGTGAAGCTCAAGGGCTTTGGTGGCGACACCGAGTTCTGGGATCACAACCTGGAGTCGTTCACGCTGATGGCTGGGCTGGCTGCGGCCACGGAGAAGATCAACCTGTTTGCGTCGGTGGCGCTGCCCACGATGAACCCGGCCATGGTGGCTCGAATGGCGTCGACCATCGACGACATCAGCGATGGTCGGTTCGGCATCAACATCGTGTCGGGGTGGAACCAGGTCGAGTACAGCCAGATGGGCGAGTGGCCCGGCGACTGGTACTTCGAAAAGCGCTACGACTACGGCAGCGAGTACGTGCAGGTCATGCAGGAACTCTGGACCGACGGGGTGTCGAACCTCAAGGGCGAGTACTTCCAGATGGACGACTGCCAGCTCTCGCCACCGCCCAAGGACAACAAGGTGCCGTTGGTGTGCGCCGGCCAGAGTGACCGGGGCATGGAGTTCTGTGCCACCTACGGGGACTACCAGTTCATCATCGGCACCGAGGATCTCGACGTGGTGCGGGCCGACGCCGCCCGCCTGGTGGCCGCCGCCGAGAAGACCGGCCGCGACGTCGGGGTGTACGTGTTGTTCCAGATCACCATGGGCGACACCGATGAAGAGGCTCAGGCCAAGTGGCAGCACTACCAGGAGGGCGCCGACCTCGAGGCCATCAAGTTCCTGATCGGTGCCGCCGAGATGGACACTTCCGGCGCCACCGCCGACAAGATCGCCGAGATGCAGCAGGCCTTTAACCTCAACATCGGCGCTATCGCCGGCAGCCACGCCACGATCGCCGCCCGCCTCGATGAGGTGTCCCAGATCCCCGGCGTGAAGGGCACCATGTGTGTCTTTGACGACTACCCGGTCGCCACCAAAGAGTTCGGCGAAAAGGTCATGCCGCTAATGGAGTCCCGCAAGTAAATCGCGAGCTGGCAACCAACCGGTAAACCCGCGACGGGTGTCTGACTGTGAGGATGGGGTGGGCCGGTTGTTGATCGGCTTGGCTGGTGTCAGTGCTTGTCGTGACTCTGTGTCTGACAGACCGTTTGTTCGTGTCCTTCGGGTGATCTGTCCGTCAAGTACTGGTGCCGGCCCAAACCGCTTATTGGCCTGATCAGGAGCTTGTCCCCAGTGGTTGCTGGGTGACCCATCACAGTCTTGCCTTAGCGATTCTGGTTGGCCGACACCAGCAAGCAACCCACCCACTACGGAAGGCCACCATGTCCATTCTTACCGACTTAACCGACCATGTCATAGGCGTCGACCCTGACAGAGACACCTTCAGCGCCGCGATCGTTCACTCAAAGAGTTTGGGTAGCGAGATTGGTGAGCGTTTCACCACCCGCGCCGGCGGCTATACATCAGTCCTCGAGTGGGCTGACACCCACACCGATGCCGATCGCCGTGCTTGGGCCATCGAGGGATCGGGAACCTATGGGAAAGGACTTGCTCAAGCGCTACATGATGCTGGCGAATGGGTGATCGAGTTCAGTTTCCCCAACGGTCCAGCAGCACCCGATGGCGCCAAGACCGACAACCTAGATGCCATTCGTGCCGCCCGCGAAGTGTTGGGCCGCACCAAACATGCGACCCCACGCAACGCCGATGGCGACTCGAACTCTCTCGCTTCCATTCTGGGACTACGGGAACTCCTCACGAAGCAACGGACCCAGATGATTAACCATCTCAAGTCGCTGCTTCTGCGCGCCCCCGCCGAGCTGCGTGATCAGCTAAGAGACCTCACCAACGCCAACCTGATCCGCACATGTGCCAGCCTGCGCCCCTCCAAAGACCCAGCCAACCTTTTCGACGAAACCACCAACACCAAAATGGCGTTGCGTCTCGCCGCCAAGGGCATCCAAACATTCAACAAACAGATCCAGGAGCTCTACCAGCGGCTTGACCTGCAAACAGAAACGAAAGCGCCACACCTCCGTGCCGAACACGGAGTCGGCCCCTGCACCGCAGCAGCCATCCTTATCGCCTGGTCTCACAAAGGGCGGATCCCTACCGAAGCCAAATTCGCGAAACTCGCCGGAGCATGCCCCATCCCCATCGATTCCGGCGCCAACCAGGGCCAGCACCGCCTCAACCGATCCGGTGACCGACAACTCAACCGGGCCCTACACACCGTCGTCCTCAGCCGAGCACGAACCCACCAAGAAACCCGCACCTACATGGCCAACAAGAAAGCACAAGGACGAACCCCACGACACGCCCGCCGATGCCTCAAACGAGTCCTCGCCCGCCAGTTCTACCGACTCCTAGAAAACCCACCAACAACCACTTGACAAACATAGGAGCATCACCCGTTGCACGTTAGGCCGCGGTGCGGGGGACAATGGTGGTGCGTCGTAGCACCCGGGCGTGGCCTTCGTAGCCGCCGGTGGCCCGGTGCAACACACTGCGGTTGTCCCAGATCACCACCATGTTGGGTTCCCACCGGTGGCGGTAGATCACCTCGTCGGCCACCTGATGCTTCTGGATTTCCGCGAGCAGGGTGATGGCTTCGCCCTGGTCCATCCCCACCACGTCCTGCACGTAACCGAGCGTTGAGTAGAAAGCCGGACGGCCGTTTCCGTCATGGATTCGCACCAGCGGATGCTCGCCGTAGTAACGCTCCGGCCCCTGGACGATCTCCATGCTGCGACCTGTCTCAACGTCGTTGGCCGCGTCGTACACGCCGCCGTCGCCGTAGATGCCCTTGGTGGTGTGCACCACCGCCAGGTCCTTCACCCGTTCCTTGAGGTCCTCCGGTAGCCGTTCGTAGGCGAGGTGCTGGTTGGCGAAGAGGGTGTCGCCGCCAACCGGTGGGATTTCCTTGCCGAACAGACAGGTGGCCACCGGCGGGGTTTCG
>CALAML010000296.1 GCA_937925845.1 uncultured Acidimicrobiales bacterium
CCGATCCGTCGTAGCGTTCCCGATAGCGGGCTTCGATCTCTTCGGTGCATGGGGTTGGGACATCGCTGGACCGAACCAGGTCCTCTCGTCCAAAGAAGTCGGTCAGCGCAATGCTGGTCGGACCGTCGCCGTCATCACCGACCACGTCCTCGCCGTCATCGTCGGCGGTTGCGGCATCGGCCTCGGGCGCTGCGGACCCACCGTCCTCAGCCATGGCCTCGTCTCCGCCGTCGTCCTCGGCCATAGCCTCGTCGTCGGCCTCTTCCATGGCTTCATCGTCTTCCTCCATGGCGGCGTCACTTGAGTCGTCTTCTTCCATGGCTTCATCATCGGCATCTGCTTCGCCGGAGGCCTCGGCGGTGGCCGCGGCGTCGCTGGTGTCCGTTGGTTGGTTCGGGGCCTCCTCGCTGGCAAGCCCCTCGCCGCCGTCATCTCCCGATCCATCATCAGCTGCGGATCCGTCATCGCCCGATCCATCGTCGGAGGATTCTTGAGCGCCGTCGGATGCTGCGGTCTCGGAGCCATCGTTACTTCTGTCGCTGTTGGTGATGGCGATTAGGCCGACGGCGGCAACAACCAGGAGGAGTGCTGCGGCGGCCGAGGCGATCCAAACTCCGGGGTTGGGGCCTCGTCGGCGTTGCCGGGCTGCATCGAGCGAGGCCGGGGGAGGTGTGGGTGAGGTGGCTTGCTTGCGTGGAGTGGTCGCCACTACTGCGCCGGTGGGGGCGGCGGTCGCGGCATCGTCTTCATCTTCGTTGCTGTCGCTCTGGTTCGACGCCGCCTGGCCGTGCAGTTCGTCGAAGGCGGCCATGGCCGCGGCGAGGTGGCGTTCCTTAACATCTTCGGCGGGAAGTGGCGGGGGAGTGAAGGCTTGGAGCCGGTTGGCCACCGCTTCCTGTTCGGCCACCAGGGCCTGAAGTTCGGGGTCAGCGTCGACGCGCGCTACCAGATCATCTGGCAGTTCCGAGTCGAACCGGGCGGCGGCCAGTTCGTCGGGGGAGAGGTCGTCGAAGTTGCTCATGGTTGTCCGCTTTGACGCTTCTGCGCCTGCTCTTGGTTCCCGGATTCGAGAATTCCAGCCAGTTGCTTGCGTCCTCGGCTAATTCGGGATCGAACTGTACCTGCGGGTAGACCGGTGGCCTCGGCGATCTCGGCGTAGTCGAGATCACAAAGATCTCGCAGGATGACCGGTATACGAAAGTCCTCGTTGAGCTCGGCCAACGCGGTATCGAGTTCATCACGAAGCACCAGCTGTTCGGCCCGGTCGATTCCGGGCTGGCCTTCCTCGTGGTGGCGGTGGTCCTCTTCGCCGCTCTCAAACTCGGGGAGGCCTGGTGTGGGGCGGCGCTTGCGGCGTCGGAGCTCGTCGAGGCAGGCGTTGGTGGCTACCCGGTAGCTCCAGGTGCTGAATTTGGCCCGGCCGTCGAAGGAGTCGAGCCGCCGGGTGATGGCGATCAACGCTTCCTGGGTTGCGTCCGCGGCGTCGGCGTCGTTCCCGGCGATGCGGCGACAGATGGCGTAAACCCGCTCATAGTGGCGCCGCAGGAGGGTGTCCATGGCGCGCCGGTCACCGGCCTTGGCGGCTTCGACCAGGGTTTCATCTGTGGCTTGCGGCGTGATACTTCGAAACTACTGGATTTCGTTCACCGTGTTAGGTAGCCCCGGGCGGAGTGGTCGGGTCGAGCCAGTCCGATCGGGTGCGGAGCCGGGTGAACCCGCTCAGCCGGTGCGCACTTCGATTTCCGAAATGGCGGCAAAGAAGCGGCCGTCGTCCGCTGGTGTTTCGGCGAGGCGGGTGAGGAAGATGAGCACGTGCTGGGCTTCGCGTTGACCCAGGTCCACCTCGGCCCGGTCGTTCATCTCGTTGATGGTGCCGACCGGGTCGCCCCAGTTCGACAGCAGGTCCTGGCGGTCGTCGCTGAGGTACACCTGGGCGTCCCATCCCGGCGTCTGCGACTGCACGATCAGCGTGTCGAGTTCAGCCACCTCCTCGAGTTCGAGCACCACTCCCACTCCCGATTTGAGGCCACCAAACTCACGGGTTCGGCTGTAGCGCTCGGTGCGCCATGACGTTTCGAGGTCGTCGTCGACAGCCTGGGTGAGGCGGGATTCGATTTCCTCGCCGTCGCCGGGCGGCGGATCGAAGGAGGTGATGGTGGCGATGGCCGCGGTGTTTGCCGACTGGGATTCGTTTTCGACCGGGATGGGGTCTTCGGCGTTGGGGGTGTCGGATCGACCGAAGCCGAAGGTGTCTCGGATCGAGTCGGCGACCGAGGCGCCGGGGTTGGTGCGGCCAAAGAGGGCGCCAGCAACACCGAGAGCGGCGATGGCCAGGAGGGCGATGAGGGCCAGGCCGGCGTTGTGCATGTTGAGCTGGGGCGTGCGGCTCTGACGGGGGAGTGGTTGGGCCTGTTGGCCTCGTTCTTCAGGCAGTCGGACCGCGCGGTTGGCCTCGTCGTCGTAGTCGTCGGAGTCGTTGTACTCGCCCGCAGCGTACGGATCGTGTCCCGGTGTGGCGGTGGCGTCGGCGTATGCCGGGTCCGCTTCGGCGTACCCGTCGCCGTAGTAGTCGGCGTCGCTGTAGCCGCCATCCGCATCGGCGTAGCCGTCGTAGCGACCGGCATCCGGTTGGATGGTGCTGGCACCGGCCTGGTGTTGTTCGGCTGAGTCGAGGTCGATCACCGGCAGCGCTTCGGCCGACGCGGTGGGCACGCCGGTCTGGGGGTGGGGTTCGTCGACCAACACCACGAGTGGATCGCCGGCCGCGTCCTGGCTGGCGGCACCGGTGGGGTAGAGGTTGGTGTCGGTGGTGCGGAGTGCGTCTTTGAACGCTTCGGCGCTGCGGTATCGGTGCTGGGGGTCGCGGGCCAGCGCCGTCATGATGACCGCTTCGAGTTCGGGGCTGATGTCGGGCCGATACTGGCGGGGGAATACCGGGTCTCGTTGGAGGCGCATCACTGCGGTGGCGGTGTCGTTGTCGCCGTAGAACGGCACCACTCCGCACAGCGATTCATAGGCGACGATGCCGAGGGCGTACACATCGGCCCGCCCGTCGACCGGGTCGCCCGCAACTTGTTCCGGTGCCAGGTACTTCGCGGTACCCATCATCATTCCGGTTTCGGTGAGGTCGGCTGCGGTGCTCGCTTTGGCGATTCCGAAGTCGGTCACCTTCACCCGATGCACGTTCACGATCAGGATGTTGCCGGGCTTGATGTCTCGGTGCACCACACCCTGTTCGTGGGCCGCGGTGAGGGCGTCGGCCACCTGGATCATCCACGGCACCGCTTGCTGGGGGTCGATCTGGCCCACGTCGTTGAGGTACTGGCGTAGCGATTGGCCCCGAACCAGTTCCATCACGATGGCTTCGCGGCGTTCGTCGGAACAGACGTCGAAGATGGAGACGATCGAGGGGTGGGCCAGACGGCCGGCGGCCACCGCTTCGTTGCGGAATCGCTCCACAAAGACGGCGTCGGCGGCCAGATGGTCGTGGAGAAGTTTGACCGCCACGTCGCGTCCCAGAACGCGGTCGTGCGCTTCCCAGACCTGAGCCATACCCCCGTTGGCGATGAGCGACGTGAGGCGGTACCTGTCTGCGAGGAGTAGTCCGCTCAGGGAGTTCCCGGCCGGATTCGATGCAGGAGTGCGTTCGGACACCAGTTCCCGAATCTACACCGGGCCGGACGCGGCAACTGGGCAGCTGAATTTGCCACCACCCCGCCGAAATGTCGGAAGAATGCCACAGGAATTGTCGGTTTCTTCCGACATTTCGGGGCTTCGGCGCTATTTGGCCTTGATGAAGGTGGCGCCGATCACCCGGGGTCCGCCGTGGGCCCCGATGACGGCACCGATGTGCCCGGTGTGGATTTCCGAGGTGTCGCGTTCTTCGCCGAGTTTGGCCATCATGGCGTCGAAGTCGGGGGCCATACCGTGCATCAGGCAGAGGTGTTCGATCGCTCCGGCCTCACGGATTTGGGTGAGGAGCCAGTCGACCGCCTTCTTGCGGGTGCGCTGCTTGGAGAACTCCTCGACGGCGCCGGTGCTGATGTCGATCACCGGCTTGATCTGCAGGAGCGAGCCGATCATGGCCTGGGCGCCGCCGATGCGGCCACCCTTCTTCAGGTTGTCGAGGGTGTCGAGCAGACCCCACACCACTTGACGGCCCTGGAGGTCGTTGAGGTGGTCGACGATCTCGGCGGTCTTGGAGCCGTCGTTGGCCATCCGCACCGCTTCGCGCACCTGGGTGCCGAGTCCGGAGGTGATCGACTTCGAGTCGTGGATCTCGACCGGCAGTTCGCCGTCGAACGCTTTGGCTGCGGTTCGGGCTGCACCCATCGTGGCCGACAGGTCCGACGACAGGTTGATGCACAGGATCTCGCTGGCCCCGGCGTCGGCCGCGGCTCGGAAGGCGTCTTCAAAGGCGCCCGGTGATGGCGCCGCGGTCTCCGGCAGGTGGTCGTTATTGGCCATCTTGTTGTAGAAGTCGGCCACGGAAAGTTCGGTTCGGTCGGTGAACTCCTCGGAGCCGAAGCGGATGCTCAGCGGCACCACGGTCACCCCAAGGTCTTCAACTTCTTCGCTGCTGAGATCGCATGCGCTGTCGGTGACGATGTGTACCGATCCGTTGCTCATATCCCCTCCCCTTCTGGCGGGTTGCCTGAGCTCAAACCGTAGCCGACGACTCCTCTGCGGCGCGAACCAGTCGGCGGTCGCGGCGCCGATCCCGATGGTGACGGAACCACCAGGCCACCAGCACGAGTCCGGCGCCCACCGACAGAGCGATTCCGAAGCCGGAAACCGAGGTGGAGCGAATGGTGTACCGACCGTCGCCGAGGGCGAGGTGGCCGTCGGGGGAGGTGACGTTGACGTTGAGGCGGGAGTCGCCGCTGCTTCGGGCTTCGACGTCGAGCGAGATGGCGTTGGTGCCTTCTTCGAGGGTGACCACGCGGGCCCGGTCGGATTCGGCGATGCCGAGTTTGTCCGACTCAACCTCGATGCGGACCTGCACGGCGTAGCCGAGCGAGTTGCGGACTCGGATCGGTATGGCGCCGGATCGGTTGGTGAGCGTGACCGACTGGCTTTCGGGCACTTCGATGCCTCGGGTCTGGCTGCGGATCTCGTTGTTCACCCGGCGCAGCAGCGTTTCCCGGTCGGCCGGTTCGAGTTCGCTGGCGGCCGAGAGCCGGATCATCTGCTCCCACGGAGTCGGCCGAACGCTCTCAGGCCCGACCATTTCGCGATACGCCTCGAGTTGGCTGTTGGCCGCCTCCAGGGCATCGGGGAATTCGCCGATCGACGAGACCGGGTCGGAGCGCAGTCGACGTTGAAGAATGTCGCCTTCGGCGTCGGTGGAGCTCTCCCGCGCCAGCGATGCCCGGTCGAACACCCGGTCGAGGGTGGCCGGTCGCAGCAGCGGGTTGGCCGCGATTCCGGCGAGGAGGGTGCGCAGGGCGTCGCCGGTGAAGAGTTCATCGCCCTGCGGTTTGACCACCGCGGCCCGTTCGATCGTTGGTGCTTCGAGGGCGAGTACCGCCATGTCGGAAAGTGCGTGCTGAGCTCCGAGCACCTGGTCTTCGCTACGCAGGTGTGACGAGAGGGCACTGTCGGCGGCCACCGCCACCGAGGTGCCGCGTTCGGGCTCGGCCAGCTGGAACTTCTGCAACATGGTGAGCGGGTAAGCCTCGTCGTCGAGGGTGTCGAGGTGAACTTCGTCGACTACCAGGGCGTCGACGCCGAGGGTGCGGAGTTCGGCCAGCAGGTTGGCGGGGATGCGTCCGTCGTGAATCAGAATGCGCCGGTCGGGTCGCACGCCGAGGGCCTCGGCGAGGGTGTCGGTACCGAGGGTGAGACGTTCAACGAGATCGTCTTCGAGGCCGGCGTTGAGCCACGCGCCGGTGTCGATCCGTACATAGGGCGAGGCCAGCACTTCACGGTTCTGGGTCGCAAGGCGAAGGTCATCGAGCAGAACCCGGTCGGGGTCGCCGCCGGCGTTGATGAGCCGGTCGACGATTTGGGGGGTGGGTCGCACCGTGGCGATGACCCGGGGGTACTCGGCCAGAGCGCCGACCAGTTCGGTGGTGCGCTGTCGGTCCGAGGTGATGGTGACGGGGGTGAGGTCGTCGAGGATCAACGGCTCGTGGAGGTCCACCACCAGCGTGACCAGCAGCGGTCGATTTCCGGGTTGGGTTTCGGGCACCCGCACGAGGTGGGTGATGAGTTCAGCGAGTACCTCGCCTTCCGGTTCCGCCTCCGCTCCCTCGTCATCGGTTTCACCACTGTTGACCTCGGCACTGTCCACCTCAGCACCCTCGACTTCAGCGCCCTCGCCGTCAGCACTGTCGGTCTCGGAACTATCCACTTCCGCGCGTTCAGGGTCGACCGCTTCAAGGGTCACCGTTGCCAGCTGCACCAGCTCTATGCGAAGCGGGTACACACCACCTTCGGTCAGCAGCACCCGTTGGTCTGCCGCCTCGTTGGTGGTGAGGGGGATCCGCAGCGATGCGAGGGGGCCGGCAATTGTGAGCGGCACCTGGGTGAGTTCTTCACCCAGTTCGCCATCGATGCTGGCGGCGAACTCGGCTCGGTCGGCGACCCGCTCATGCAGGTGGGCTCTCAGCACCAGGTTGGGCTGATCGTCCAGGCCGTCGCCGATTCCGAACTCGGCTGTGAACTCGCCGTTCGGTTCCACCGATGACGACTGGCTCACCAGCCGCAGCGGCGCCGAGGTGTTGGTGCCACCGACGACCTCGTTGAGTGGCTGCGGGGCGATACTCTCGTCAGCTCCTTCGAGTTCTTCGAGCTCACTAAGCGGCGAGTCTTCCGGAGGCTCCTCTTCCGCGCTGTCTTGAGCACTCTCCTGAGCCGGCGCCGATCTCGACAACAGGTTGCTCGCGGGCGCTAGGCCTATCCAGGTGAGCATGGTGACGACTGCGGTCGCGATCAGCAGGGTCATGACCCGTCTCGACCGGGCACCTGAGGCGGCCCTCAAGGGTGTGGGGTCGCCGTTCGAAGGGGTCCGCGTCATCGCCGGCCGCGCCAATCTGACCACTGCCGTCGAGCGCGTGGGGAGTGTGCCCCGGAGTCGGTGAGGGTCAGGCGACGGCAGTGCATGGTGAGGCCGTGGGGTTCGGGGGTGAAGCCGAACCGTCGGTAGAGCTTGAGTGCGGCCTCGTTCTCGATCGGGGTGTTCACGAGGCAGCTGCGGGCTCGCCGCTGGCTGAGCCAGCGCATGCCGTCTGCCACCAGCGCGGTGGCCAGGCCTTGGCGGCGCTCAACGGGGTCGACGGCAAGCCGTTGGAGGTAGCCGGAAGTCCCACTCAAACCGAAGGTGGCGTAGGCCACCACTCGTTCCGAGTCGGTGCTGTGGTCGCGGCGAAAAATGGCTCGTAGGTGTGATGCGCTGGTTGCCTGCCAGGACTCGGCCAGAGCCTCTTCGTCGAATCGCCAGAAGTCATCGAAGGCGAGATGGTCGACTTCCAGCAGTGGGCCGGCCTTCCAGCGGTTGATGCGGCCCAATCGAAAGCCTGCGTCGAGACACTTAACTTCGTCGACCGCGTCGGCACCGGGATCCGCCGAGGCGGGGCTGGCTCCGCTCGGGCGGGATGGCATCGAACGATGGTGGGCGGGGCGGTACTCAGGGTTTGACCAGCGCAAGAGCGCCAAGTGATGAAGAGGGTGAAAGCCCGCGGCCACAAACACGTGCTCTTGGTCGGGTCGAAGGGCGTCGGATATAAGCTCTCGGACGCCATTTTGGGCCAGAGTCTTTGCCGCCTCCTCAAGGTCTTCAACCATGATCGGGGTTAGTGGGCTGCGGGCAGCCGCCACTGCGATGTCGCTACGACCTCGCCAAGGTTCAACTCGAACCGTGCCGACCGTTGAGGGCGATGTCGACCGAAACATCGGCCGCAGTGCCGAACGTAGGGCGGGCCGGAGACTGGCGCCGGTACCGCTGCGAGTGGGTTCGTCGTTGTTGTGGGTCTCGGCCGCGGTTGATCGAATCAGGGGTCTGAATTGGCGGCGGGACCGGGTCACCGGAGTCCTCCCGTGGGCTACGACGCGGGTGTTCGACCCTACCGGCCCTCCGGGCGAGCCGTTTGGCACGGAGCTTTATCTGCCCTCCGGGCCAGCCGGAACCCCAAAGGCCCACGGGAACCCTTCGGGTTCCTGGGCCGACGGGTTCCCTTGCACAGGAGCTTTTGGCTGGCAGGAACCCCAAGGGCCTCCGGGAACCCTTCGGGTTCCTTCAGTGGTTGCATTTCGTTCCCTGGGGCTGGGGCGGCGATACTAGGTGGATGGGGATCGTCGTAGCGACACATTCGCGCTTTTTGGACCATGACACTGGTCGCGGCCATCCGGAACGGTCCGAACGTATCCCCGCGGTGTTGGCTGGTCTGGAGCCGTTGGGTGATGCCATCACGTTCTTCGAGCCGTCACCGGCCTCGATCGATCAGGTGGCTCTGATGCATCCTCGCCAGCACATTGAGGAGGTCCGGTTGCGGGTGGAGCGCGGTGAGGGGCGCCTGGATGCTGACACTGCTGTCTCGTCGGCCTCGTTCGATGCTGCGCTGCTCGGTGCTGGCGCCGGCTTGGAGACCATCGCCCGGCTTGAGGCTGGAGAGGGCGAGGCCGGCTTCTGTGTGGTGCGCCCGCCGGGTCACCATGCGTTGGCCGATACGTCGATGGGGTTTTGCCTCTTCAACAACGTGGCGATTGCCGCAGCCAGCTTGGCGGAGCGCGGCGAGCGGGTGGCCATTGTCGACTTTGATGCCCATCACGGCAACGGCACCCAGGCTTTGTTCTTTGATGACCCTCGGGTGCTGTTTGTGTCGCTGCATCAGTTTCCCTTCTATCCGGGCACCGGTGATCTGTCGGAGATGGGTATCGGCGAGGGGTGGGGCACCACGTTGAACGTGCCGTTCCCGGCTGGCACCACCGGCGATGTGTATCGGTCTGCACTCAATGAGGTGGTGTTGCCAGAGTTGGAGCGCTTCCAACCCACATGGCTGCTCTATTCAGCTGGCTTCGACGCCCATCGAGCCGACCCCCTCACCCAGATGGGCCTGGCCGCCGCCGACTACGCCGACATGGTCGCCGACCTGGCCCAGGTGGTACCGGCCGGCCGAGTCCTCGCATTCCTCGAAGGCGGCTACGACCTCCAAGCCCTAACCGCAGCCACAGAATCCTTCACCGCCGCGTTGTTAGGGGAAAACAGAAGACCAGAACCCCCAACAAAGGGCGGCCCCGGCATTGAAACGGTCAAAAAAGTAAAAGCCCACCGAGACCAAGCCCAACCAACCAAGTAGGGCGCAGCTGCGTTCCTGCCAGCCAAAGGCTCCTGTGCAAGGGAACCCGTCGGCCCTGGCGGGCCTTGGGGGTTCCGGCTCGCCCGGAGGGCAGACAGAGCACCCGGACCAATATCCGTTAGGTGTTGTCGGGGTGGGGGCAGGTACCGTGATTCGGTGATTCCTGACCGGGCGAAACCCATTCTTGAAGCGGCCGCACCGCTCGCCGAAATGTTTTCCGAGGCCGGCCACCGTATTTACCTTGTTGGTGGTGTGGTCCGGGACCTCTTCCTGCCCCGCGAGCGTGAGGGTGGGTTCGACATCGATCTCACCACCAC
>CALAML010000297.1 GCA_937925845.1 uncultured Acidimicrobiales bacterium
TCGAGAACAGTAGAAGACCCAGACCAAAAAGGTAGGGCGGGGCGGGTGGGAATCTGTCACATCGCCGCTCGCTCTTGTGAGCGGTTTCGGCGAGCGGATCGTGCAGTCGTAGTGATGTTGTCGACATCACTGTTCGCGGCCTAGCGGGTGGTGGGCGACTGCGCGCGGTAGGCGTTTGGCGCCGGCATGGACGCGACGGCACCCCACCTCCTGAGGAGATGGGGTGCTGGTCAAGGTCTGACTTTGTCGCACTAGCCCCGAATCAGGAGTACTGCCCGATCCGGTGCTCGTACTCACTTAAACTCGTATCGACTTCTGGGTCGATCAGGTCGCTGAAGTCGTCATCGGTGTTGCGCCATGCGGCAGCTCGCATAGCTCGCTCGTTCGATCGTCTTTTCCATGCTCGCGTCTTCCACACCCGGAATCGTCGTTTTCGTACCTCAGGCATCTGGCGGTCATGGGGGTCCACCTTCTCGGTGAGATGGTGGGGTCGGGGGAGGGCCAAATCTTCGGGCTCCTCCACTTGGCTCAGGGCCATATGGGCGGCTCGTCGCACCTTGCGGTGTTCGACGTGGCGGTCGAACTTTGCCGGCTTGTGCGTACCCGCTACTCCCGGGTTCCGAGCCTTATTGGCTCGGGTACGAGTGGACATAACGCATTACCTCCTGGCTGGCGGTCGCGGAACAACCGGGCAGCAAATCGGGCCTCTTTCGAAGCATGGTTTCCGTCCTTGTCCCCACTGTGCCGGAGTTCACAAAAAAAGGCCACTATCTCTGATGAAGAATTTCCCCATCTCCAAAAGTGACCACTCGCAGCGCGGGCGAGTGATAAATTTTCTAACTGCGTTCGACCGGCGGAGGGAAGAACAAAAACCATTCATGGTTTTCTGGGCCTGCCCAACTCCAAAGTGAATGGTGTTTATCTCGGGAAGGGATGGGCGGGTGTAGATACTTTCGACGTGAATGCTCTTCACCTTGAAGGTGAATGTTTTGTCGAGGCATCCCCAGCGCCACCGTGGGGACCTGATAGCCAAAACACGCGGATCCTGGCACCTCCCAGGTGAATGTGATTCACCTTGAAGGTGGACTTGATCGCGGCTCCTTCAAGGTGAATGTGGTTCACCTTGGAGGAGGTGGGCAGGGGGTGTGGCTAGAGGGTGGCGGAGAGGGTGAGGGCCTCGACGAGGCCATCGTTGTCGACCGTGGCCACCTGGTGATCGGCGGCGGCGATCACCCTTGGGTCGGCGTTGCCCATCGCTACTCCATGGCCTGCGGCTTCGATGGCGTCGAGGTCGTTGTGGCCATCACCAACCATCATCACCCTCGATAGTTCGGTGCCGAGCTTGTCGGCGAGGATCGCAAGCGCCCGGCCCTTCGAAGCCCGGTCGCTCACAAACGACACAAACGCAGCGTCGGCCATCACCGGTGAGGTAGCCGCGGTCCCGAGGGTGCCGGGAACCCTATGGGCCAACACCGCCTCGGTCTGTTCGATCGGCACCACAAACTGCACCCGCACGATCGGCGCGTTCAGCTCCGATCGGGGTCGGTTCAGGTGGGGGAGGCCCATCAGCGCGGCATGCTCCACAGCCAGGCGGGTGTCATCGGCGACGGTGTAGTCGGTGGCGGTGTAGAACTCGAGCGTCCAACCCTCGTCACTAGCGATCTTGGCGAAGGCCAAGACCTGATCGCCCGAGAGGTCCTGCGCCTGGACGGCGCTCCCGCCCTCTGCGCTCTCGGCCGATGCGCCGGTCTTGGTAGTCTCCACTCGGTCGGAGTTGGCCCCGAGAGAACCGTGTACCAGTGCGGCGCCAGCATGAAAGATGTGCCAGCCGTCGGGGTCGAGACGCCGGGCCCACTCCCACGCGTTGCCGCGGGCCAAGCGCGCGGTGCACAACGCCAGGTGTTGCCCCCGGTGGCGAGCGGCTTCCGCTGCGGCCCACACTGCATCGGTCGGTCGGCCGCTCGGGCCGACCAGGGTTCCATCAACATCGATCGCAACAAGGGGAAGCACCGGCGCAGCGTAGCCACCGCCACCTTCTGTTGCCTCAGACTCCGTCCTGACGGCCCGAACCACAAGTCGACGCGTATTCCCGCCAACCCTGCGGGCTGGACCATGGCAACGCCGGGTTGCTGTAACGCTCTGGCCTCCGCTCAGCTTTTCGGCAACCCGCGGGTTGCTCGCCAGAAAGGTCCACCACCAACCCGGCTCGCGGTCGAATGGTGACAGTTGGAGTGACAGATTTTTGGTTCGTGGCAGAATGGGGGCATGGCCGACATGATTCCGTCCCTGCTTCCGCCCGATGACGAGCTTGAGCTCATCCACACCCGCTCCTATCAAACCCGGGTCTACCTGACCGGCGACGACGAGGTGACCGTGCGCGGGGTGGTGTCCGACGTGAAGCCGCCCGGGCTGTACCTCGAAGGCGATCCGGAGGAACTCGAGATCCACCAGATGCACGTGGAGCTGCGGGTAGAGGTGCCGTCGCTGGAGATCACCGCGGTGCAGGTCGGGTTGCTGAACCATCCCCACGAGTCCTGTCGCGCTATCGAGCCGGCCTATGACCAACTGGTGGGCCTCAGCATCGCCCGAGGCTTCACCAAGAAGGTCCGCGAACTGTTCGGCGGCCCCCGAGGCTGCACCCACACCACGGCGCTGTTGCAGGCCATGGCCCCGGCAGTGGTGCAGTCGACATGGTCGGTCATGGTGAAGAAGGCCCGCGCCGCCGAGGCTGGGGCCCAGGCACGGGGTGAGGCTGCCGGGGATGCGGACCCCTTCGCCGAAGTGGGACCGGAGTCCGTTACCGCCGAGCGTCGGGCCAAGTTCGCATCCAACATCAACACCTGCCATATCTGGGCTGAGGACGGCGAGCACGTAACCGGGCTAAAGAACGGGGCGGTCCCCGAGGCCCCGCTACAGATCCGCCGGCGGATGAAAGAGCTCGGGATCGACAGTTCGAGCTGGGGACGAAGTGGCTGACCCCACCCCGTTCGGCCCCGACCGACGTGAGCCCGACCACCGCGAGCCCGACCACGGCGCTGCCAACCAAACCGGCCCGCCACCGCTGGCTGAGGCGAGCGGTGCCAACCAGCCTGTTGCGGGCTTCCTCGAAATCGACAGCCTCAACGTCGACGGCGCGGACGACGACGTGCGCTGGCGATTCGAACCTGACTTCCTACGATCGAACTGGACCTGTATCTGGGACCGTGGTTGCCACGGGATCGCAGATGTTGCGGATGCTCCAGCCCAGCTCGGGTGCTGTTCGGTGGGAGCGGAAATGGTCAACACCGACGAGGCCATGGCGGTTTCAGCCTTGGCCGCGATGGTCGATGCCAAACACTTTCAGTTCCATGATGTAGCTCAGGCCGGAGGAGTGCTGAACGACAACGCCACCAACACCCGGGTGGTCGACGGCGCCTGCATCTTCCTCAACCGACCGGGCTTCTCCGGAGGTGCCGGATGTGCGTTGCATCACGCCGCGGTGGCTGCCGATGAACCGGCCTGGGAATGGAAGCCTGAGGTGTGTTGGGAGTTGCCGGTGAAGGTGGACTGGGACACCGACCAGGACGGTCGACCGCTGGCCACCGTGCGGCGCTGGTCCCGAAAGGACTGGGGCGCCGACGGCGAGACCATGGCCTGGTGCTGCACCGACCCCGCCGATGGAGGCGAGGCGTACATCGGTGAAACCACCGTGATCGAGAGCCTGGCCGGTGAGCTCAGCCAGATGGTTGGGGCTGAGGTGGTGGTCGAGTTGCGGCGGCGTCTCGACGAGCCACCGCAGCAGTGACCGGCGGAGCCACCACGAGCGCTCCGAGCACGGTCATGACCCCGATGGTGATCCAGGCCGGTTGGTAGCTGTCGAAGACATCCACCGACCAACCCACCGCAGGCGAGGCGATGGTGAGCCCGACCAGGAATCCCGCCAACACGATGCCCGATGCCCGGCCCGACAGGTCCGTCGACACGCCCTTTATGACAGCCAGCATCCCGACCGCGTTCCACGCTCCCATCGAAGCCGCGGAGGCGACAGCAACAACCCACAGGCTCCACTCACCCAACGAAGCGGCGGCGATCACCAGCACCATTGTGGCTATCGACCCAACACCGATGAACCACAGAGAGCGGACCGGAGCGAGCCGAGTCTCCGAAGCTCGACCCCACAGCACCCGGAAGACGATTCCGGCCAGGCCGCCGATGGCGGCAATCAAACCGGCCCGGTCCTCGGTAAGGCCGACAACCTCCTGGGCAAACAGGGGCAGGAACCGGCCGGTGCCACCAGCAGCGATGCCAAGCAGAAGGCCGTAGGTCATCACCTGGTAGACCATCGCCGGAACCCGAGGGCGGTCGCCGGTGGCCCCCGGGTGCTCGGCAGGCTCCAACTCAAACCGATGGTTCGGGTCGGCGCGCGATGGCTCGGCGGGGCGGCGCGGCAGCACCCATGCTGAGAAGAGGGCCGACAAAAAGGCCAGTGCGGCGAATCCAGCCACCGCAAAGCGCCATCCCAACAACGAGTTGAGCGCCGGCAGCGATGCTCCGCTGAGGAAGATGCCGAACTGTACTCCGGACTGCTTGATGCCGGTGATGACACCCTGGCGGCCAGGCGCCACATGGCGCGAGATGGCTCGGTTGGTCGCCGGGTTCGACCAGCCTTGCGGAATTCCGGACACCACCGCGGACGCGATCAGCGCTACCACCGAAGGAATGGCGGTCAACAACAAGCCAAAACCAGCGAGGATCTGTAGCGTGACCATCGACCAACGGGCGCCGAGTCGGTCGGTCAACCGGCCGAGGTAGGGCGCAAGCACCGCACCTACCAGAGTGTTGATACCACCCACCGCACCGATTGTGGTGCGCGAAATTCCGAGGTCGTCGATGATGGTTGCCGACAGCACGGCGATGGCAAAGAGGTGGAACGTCGACCACACCATGGCGACGACGAGCGCGGCCCCGAAACCCTTCCCGACTTCCACCACCGAACCCTATCGGGACGTCCCCGAACTGGAGTTGGCTGTGTCGTAAAGCAACGTTGCCGAAGAGTTGTGGGATCGGCGCAAAAGGATGCGATGATGTGGGGGTGAGTGAATCCGTTGTAGAGCCCCGCAGCATCCCTGCCGACGCTGGCGCGTCCGGACAGGTTGAGGCCGAGGAACAGGCCCAAAGAACCTTCAGTACGTCGATTCTGATTTCGGCGGTCCGCTGCACACTCACCTACGTGTTCTTCCCTTTCGTCGCCCCGATCATCGGACTGAGCTCGCGAATCGGTCCAGTCGCCGGCGTAGTGATCGGTGTGGTCGCCCTTGTGGCCAACGTCTTCAGCATCCGGCGATTCCACCGGGCTGACCACAAGTGGAAATGGCACATGACGGCACTCAACCTCGCTGTGATCCTGCTTCTGGTCATCCTGTTGGTGATCGACGGCAGAGCCCTACTCAACTAGCCGACACGTTCTGGGTCGGAATCAAAATGGTTACGGCGCCGGACAGCCGGTCGGTTGTCGGAGTAGCGTGGTTTCATGGGATCATCCGATGGCGCGGCCATTCGAGCGGTGGTGTTCGACCTCGATGGGGTGATCCGCCACTTTGACCCCGAGCACCGGGCCGGGGTGGAACAGCGGCATGGTCTCGAAGCCGGACTGCTCGGCCGGGTCGCCTTTGCCCCAGACCTGGGTCACGCCGCAGTGACCGGTGGTATCACCCGGAAGGAGTGGGTGCACAAGATCGGCGAGGCGGTGGGCGCGCCGGAAGCAGCCAAAGAGTGGCTGGAACAATCGGTGTGGTCGATCGACCCCGACATGGTTGACCTCATCGACCGACTCCGTGGCCAGCCTGAGGCTGCCGCCACCGTCTCCTCGGTCTCTGCGGTCGGGTCGGGGCTTCAGGTGTGCCTGTTGACCAACGGCACCGACGAGATACCCGCCGAGCTGGCTGCGGCCGGGATCGAAGACCGATTCGACCGGATCTTCAACACTGCGGACATCGGCGTGGCCAAGCCGGCCCGGGAGATCTATGACCATGTAGCCACGACCCTCTCGGTGGCACCACACGAGATCTTCTTCACCGACGACAGCGCGGCAAACATCGATGGGGCCCAGGCTGCAGGATGGCGAGGCCATCACTTCGCCGGCTGGGCCGACCTGGAAGCGGCCATGGATGCCGCTGGGATAGCAGGGTTTCGCCGGGACACACGCTGAGGTTCTGCTACATCTTCTCGATCTGTCAGGCGGAGCTGGCCGACTCGGAGATCACCCGGAGCGTTCCCGCGGCGGCGTCGAGTTCGACCATCGCTCCGGTCTCAACCTCGGCGGTGAGGCCAGCCACGTTGGTGATGGCCGGGGTGCCGAGCTCGCGCAGGATGATGGAGCCGTGCGACAGGTCGCCACCAATCTCCACCGCCACACCACGAGCGAGGGAGAAGGTGGGAATCCACCCAGCATCGATCGACCGGGCCACCAGCACCGTGGCCTCGGGGTCGAAGTCCGCTGGCGGGGTCACCGAAGGCGTGCGCAGCACCCAGGCCCGTCCCTGAACTCGTCCCGGGCTGAGGCTTAACCCCCGGAACAGCCCCGGTTCAACCTGTCCGTACTCACGGGACGACCCCGACTCGCCATGGCTGATCGGGCCGAAGCGACTCCGAAGGTCGGGGACCTCGATGGCCTCGACGGCCTGACGCTGTTCCCGGCGCAGTTCGATATCAGCGGCTGTCAGTATCTCGCCCCGATCAAGACCCCTCAGGTCTTCAGTGGTGAGCAACCAGAGATCGTCGACCGCGGGAAGCCGCCCATCACCGACCGCAGCTCCAGCTAGCCGCAACAGCTCCCGACGATGATGAGCGAAGGCGGCCATGGCGTCGGAGCGCAGCTGTTCCCTTGCCTGCATGGGACCCGATGCGATCCACCAGAGCGGCCGGCTCGCCGAAACTAACAGCGACGATGCGCCAGCTGGCCCTGAGGCGGGAGCGGGGCCGACACCCTGAGCCGAAGCATCGTCGGAAAGGGCCAGGTCCGAGATGGCTGCGCTCGGCACCGTCATCAACACCGTTTCGGGCTCTTCGGCAAACCGTGGCGACGCCAGATCGCTCTCAAAGCGACCGCGATGGCCATGACGGGTCAGCCAGGCCTCCCACAGCCGCACCAGCTCCGGATCGTCAGGCAGCTGACCTGACCGCAGGAGCTCCGCAGCGCCGGGCAGCGTCGCGGCGCGGGCCGCCAGCGGCGCGAGATCGTCGGCCATTCGGGTGCCGGCGCTTCGCTGGGTGCGGAGGTGCTCGGCAAGAACGCCGATCCGTCGCAGCACCGAAACCGGTACCGCCATAGCGGTGGCGAGTGACGCCATCTGATCGACCAGGCTCACATACGTGATGCCGGCTCGACCGATCGCTTCTTCGAAGGTCGCGGCCTCGCGCTGCGCCACCGAAGACTTCATCTGCGCCGCGGCGGCCCGGGCCGAACGGACGGCGCCGACCTGGCGAAAGCCCAGCCGGGCGAAGGTGGGAATGGAAACGAAGAGGCGAGCGGGGTTGAGCGGACGACCCCGGGTGTCGGCACCGCCGAGAGCATCACTCACCATCGCCGTCGGCAAGCCCAGCCGCACCAGGAAGTCGGTGACCAATGACTGGTTGAGGTAAGGCCGGCCGTCGAACGCCTCGATAAACAAGCGGTCATCGCGGCCACCCGAAAGCATGCCGAGGGGTCCGGCAAACCGGCTGGCATGGTCGACGATCAAGCTGGTCATAAGCGTCGACGGAGGGTCGGGAAGGATTTCACGATGGTTGGCCATGGTGAAGACCTCATCGCGCCGACTCGGAACCGTGACCGGACGGACCTGAACCAGGTGACAGACCTCGCCATCGTCGGCCCACTCGATGTCCCAGGCCTCATCGCCGAACTCGGCCCGCAGATCGCGGAGGAGAAGTTGCAAGCGCCACGACCAGGCCGGCTCCTCGATCCGAGCAAGGCGGGCCAACGGTCCAAAGCGGCCCGCCTGCGCCTTCACATGGCCTTCCCAGCGGCGCAGCCGCGGCAGGTGCAAACGGTCGCCAGCCTCGGCGCCGCCAACAAGACCATCGGCCAACCCGGCCACGGCGTTGACCAGATCGTCGGACCACCCCGGCTCGCTGAACGCCACCCCCGCAGCTCGGGCCCCGACCATCTCCATGACCAGAACATCACGCCGGAAGTCGGCCGCACCCGAGGCCCGCACGTTGTCGATGGCCCGATGCAGCGCTCCAGGTTCGGGGTTCACGTCGAGCTCGGTAAGGAAGTGTCCGGCCATGGCCGAGTCATGGCGATCCTCGGCCGAGAACGCCGAGCGGACGGCGACCGGCTTGGACAGCTGCTGCGCCAAAACATCGACGAGGCCACCGAGGTCGGCGCCATCGATCACCACCACACCGGCTGGCACCGGCAACCCGGCCTGGCTGGCCCTATCAAGGTTGGCCGCCTTGGCGCTGACCCCAGCCGCGGCCATTCCGCCGTCACCCAACACCATCAGCCCCGGCACAACCCTTGGCGACCCTGTGCTCATCGATGACCCCCTCTGTGTCTGCGGCCTACGTCGTGGTCACCGTCGTCGTGCGCACTCGGGAGTGTCTGGCTGCCGCTGGTGGCCCGCCCAACATCCGGCTCGGAGTGCGGCCTCAGGATTGTTCCCCCGCAAGGCGCTGGGCCCAATCGGCAACGACTCGGCCGAAATCGGCCGGTTGTTCGAGCATCGGATAGTGGGCCCAGTCCGGCTGGATCTCGGTAGTGGCTTCGGGCAACACCCGCTCGAACTGGGAGATGTGGCTCTGGTCGAGCACGCCGTCGTCGCCGCCCCACAGAAGCACCGACGGCAACGAAATCGCATGGAGGGACTGCCACCACCGATTGTTCAGCAGGTCGAAGAAGAACGGAAAGGCGTCGCAGCGCTCGTAGCCCCGAAACACCTCGTCGACCAGCGCCCCGGGCACCGCTCGATAACGGAGCTTGCCGGCGGCGCGGCCCGCCGGGGAAGAGATGGCCCAACGCGCGGCATGGCGGATCGGCTTGGGTCGCATGACCTTCGGAAAGAGCCGAGTATCGAGCGCAGGCCCCACCGGTGAAAGCAGGATCAACCCCTCACACCAGGCGTTGATCTGGGCCGCATGCATGGCGATCGAACCGCCGACGCCATGGCCGAGCACCACCACCGGCCCTTCGATTCGGTCGGCTTGGCGTCGGAGTGCATGAGCGAACTTGTTCATCGTGACCGGCGGCACCGGCACGGCCCGACCGTCGAACCCCGGCAAGCTGGCGGCAACCAGCTCCACCCCTGGCGCTAGCGGCTTGTCGAGGAGGCTCCAGCGGGCCGCACACCCACCGTTGCCGGCAACCGCTAGAACCGTGATCGTCATGGGGTCAGCATAATGGTCCCGATGCCCGACATTGAGGGTTGGGCCCGGTCAACCCGATCGAGGCCGGTCGAACCTGACCCGGTCGGTGAACTGCCGTCGAGCTACCAGTTGACGCCGCCGTCGGGTCCGCAGTTGTGGGCGGTTGAGGATTGGTTGCCGTTGCGGGTGATGAGTCGGTATTGGTAGTTGCCGGTGTTGGTGAGGGTGGCGTTGACGGCGGTTGCGGGGGCGTTGGCGGCGCCGTTCCAGAACCATTGGCCGCCATTGCGGCGTCGTTCCACGACAAACTTTTCGGCGTTGTCGTTGTTGGCGCGGGTCCAGGTGACACGGACTCCGGTTGCGGTTCTGGTGGCCCAACACGAGATCACCTTGACCGGAGCAGCATTCCCATCGCCACCGCCACCGCCAGGGGTCAGGCGGGGGCCGGCCGCTGGGCCAGGAGTGCCGTTGTCACAGAGGCGGACCAGATGGTCGACACCGGTGGACCCGGCGCGGGTCATCTGGCCCCCGACCCACAGACAGCCGTCGGTCGAATGGCCATGTATCGCCCAGGCTCCAGCGACACCGCTCATCACCGGGCTGAACGAGGTGATGCGCTCACCCGTGCTGATGTTGTAAGCCGCCACCGAGCGCACGCTGGTGCGGGTGCCGGTGGGGGACCGGTGTCGGAAGAGGTTGCGGTTCTGCCAGTGGTAACCCCAGCAGTGGCAGCTGGCGTACACGCGGTTGCCGACCACCTCAATGTCTTGGAAGTCACCGCCGAACCAGTTGGCGTTCGGGTCGGCGGTGTAGTGGAACCAGCGCAGCGAAAAGTCGGATTCGTTCAACACGTACAGCCCGTGTTCGAGCCCGCCAACAAAGATCAGTCCGGTGCTGGTGGCGGCCACATCGTGGTAGGACTCGCAGCTGCCCTGTGCCGTGTCGTTGTTGCAGTTGTTGTTCTCCAGTTCCCAACCTCCGGAGGCATCAGCCCCGTTGGTGGAGTTCACGACGGCAAACCCGGCGTCGCCGTTGCTGTTGACCTGGTTAAACAGCCCGGCCAGGTAGACCCGCGAGGTGGTGCGGCTTGCCGACACACCCCAGACCCCGCCACCGTCGACCCGAGGCTTCCAGTTGCTGTCGATGCTTCCGTTGCTGTCGTTGATACGGGCTACGTTGTACGCGTCCTGGCGGACGCCGCTGCGAGCGATGTTCTTAAAGGCCCCGGAGAGGTAGAGCTGTCCGGCATGGAGGTCGAAGTTGCGCACCACCGCCGGGCCTCCGCCCGATACACGGGTGGTGTAGCCGGACACCAGGTTTCCATT
Organism: uncultured Acidimicrobiales bacterium; assembly: GCA_937925845.1. Lineage (GTDB taxonomy): Bacteria > Actinomycetota > Acidimicrobiia > Acidimicrobiales > CALAML01 > CALAML01. The sequence continues at coordinate 10,671 of CALAML010000297.1, forward strand.
TGCTGGGTTGAGCGCAGCAAAGGCGTTCACCCCCTGGCCGTTGACCGAGGTGAACTCGCCGCCGACATACAGCTTGGATCCGTCGGACGACCGCTGGAGTGCATAGACCGACCCGTTCAACTGGGGCCTCCACCAGCTGATCCATTCCCCGGTGTCGGCATGGAAGGCGGCGAGGTAGGGCTGGGAGAAGTTGGTGCCTCCGCCGCGCACGCTCTCGAACTTACCGCCGACGTAAATGGTGTTGCCGATCTGCTCGATGGCCCATACGTAACTGTTCCAGTTGGTGGTGGTCGAGCCGTCGAGGTCGGCTACACCCCAGGAGTTTTTTGGGTCGCTGGTGATCTCCGCGTTGGCCGCAGGGCTGAGCACCGCCAGTGAGACGATGGCCAGAGCCAGGCCAACAACGGTGCGGAGTAGAAGCGTTCTGAACGAGGCGCGCCAAACGTGCATGTCTCGGTTCCTTTTTGGGGGCGGGCTGGGGACCAGGGGGATCCGCAGCGAGGAAGCGACCACCATCTCGCAGGGGTGACGAAGCTGCCGAGAGCCTGTCGAGAGGCAAGATCAGATTCCGATAGCAGGAAGCCTAATCCCAACCCCTAGACCTGTCGAGTGTTTTGGATAAAGGTCAACTAGGTGCCTGCGCCAGGGGTATTGGATGCCGCCGTTCTGACGAAGAGGGGTTCGGCCTTGGCTTGTCAGATTTGGCCCGGCAGCACCCACAATGGAGGGGTGAGCACACTCTCGGGCCGGCGGGCCGACACACCTGGCGAAGAATCGCGCCCGCTATCTCCAGCCGATGATGACACGAACCCCGGAGTAAGTCGCGATGTTGCGAGTGGCCTCGACGACCTGATCGGCGAACTCCCTCCATCGGTACGGTCGCTGGAGAGCGTGGTTCGGGCTGGCCTGGTGGACCCGGGGCACCTGATGGCGCTCGGTTTCGAGGCCTCTCGATGGGGGGCCACAATCGCGACCCCGATCGACGCCGCTGGTCGACGGTTTGCCAACCGGCGAGCGGTGATCGACGACTATGGCACCCTCAGCTATGCCGATCTCAAACGTCGGAGTGAGCGCCTCGCCGGCGGCATGGTGAGAGCCGGCTTTACCCGCTTTGATCGCATCGCCCTCGCCTGCACCAACCACCGGGGCTTCGTGGAAGCACTGACCGCCAGCGCCAGGCTGGGCTGTCGAGTGGTGCTGGTGAACCCTGCGCTTGGCGGCACCCAACTGGCCCAAGTGGTGCAGAGCGAAGGGGTAAGCGTGGTGATTCACGATGTCGAGATCAGCGACGTCGTTGCCGCCTCCGTGCCCGGAGCCCTGTCGATTCCGGTCGACCCGGCCCGGGACTCAGCCTGGAGCTTCCCGACCATCGACCCCGCGCCTTTTCGACGCCGCAGCGGCAGTGCCCGCCACGCCACCCTTCCAGTCTTGATGACCTCCGGCACCACTGGGGTGCCCAAAGGGGCCGAGCGCGACACACCGCCGCCCGACTTGGTGGCCTCGACCGGGCTCCTGCAGATGATCCCCTACCGCACCGGCGACACCGCAATCATCGCGTCACCGCTGTTTCATGCGTGGGGTCTGGCCAACCTCACCATGATGCTGACCCTGGCTGGAACCGTCGTTCTGGCCCGGTCCTTCGATGCCGAGCGGGTTCTTGACGCGATCGATGAGCACCGGCCCCGGGTGCTGACCCTGGTGCCGATCATGCTCGGCCGGTTGCTTGATGCCCGCTCCCAAACGGGCCAGGGCAACGGCGCCGATTCCGAAGAGGCCGGAACATGTCCGACCGCGGAAGAGACGCTTTCGATCCCGGAAGTCGTTGCCTCAAGTGGGTCGGCGATCCGACCATCGTTGGTGCGGCGATGGCTAGAGGAATGCGACGCCAACCTGTACAACCTCTACGGCTCAACCGAGGTGGGGCAGGCCACGATCGCTGGACCAGCCGACTTGGCACTGCATCCGGATACCGCCGGTCGGGTCGTGCCCGGCAGCAGGGTCGAAGTGCTCCACGGTGATGGCCAGGGGTGTCAACCCATGGAGACCGGCGCAATCTTTGTTGGCTCGACCCTAGGCTTCTCGAGCTACACCGATGGCGCCGACAAAGAACGGGTCGACGGGCTGACCTCCTCCGGCGACACCGGCTACTTCGATGACGATGGGCGACTGTTTGTGCTCGGTCGCGAGGACGACATGATCATCAGCGGGGGTGAGAACGTGTTCCCCGGCGAGATCGAAGAGCTTCTGCTTGGCCACCCCGATGTCGACGACGTGGCCGTGGTTGGCGTTCCCGACGAAGAATTTGGTGAGCGACTCGCGGCCCACATCGTCAAACGCTCCGGGGCCAGGCTCACGAAGGCACAGGTCCGAAAGCACGTGCGATCCACCCTCGCCCCCTACAAGGTTCCGCGAGACATCCATTGGCTGAAGTCATTGCCCCGAACCACCACCGGCAAGGTGCAACGACAACGACTGCGACAACAGAAATAGTTGACCGAATGGTTGCTGGGGTCTCTGGGGACGCCCACTCATAGTGAGTGAAATTGCCGCAAAGGGTGGCCGGGGCTGGGGTCCGCTGCCAGCGAACCTGCAAAAACCAACGAAACCTAGTTCACCGGGACGCTTGAGCTAAAGTCGCCGCTATGGGGGACGACTAGTTGCCCCGCCCAGGAATGCGCTGACAAGAGCGTGTTTGTTGAACTAGTGCGCAGCAACTGCGAACGGGAGAGTTTCATGAGTAACTTTGAGCCGCCAATCGGTGGGCCTGATGGTCCGCCCCCAGGACCAGGAGGACCAGGTGGACCGCCTCCTGGGCCCGGTGGACCGCCCCCAGGGCCCGGTGGCCCCGGATTTGGTGGTCCCCCCGGTGGCTTTAGTGGCGCACCCGGAGGAGCAATGGCCAGCTACCCCGAAGCCAGCCAGTCCGTCATCGTCTTGGTGATGGGAATTCTGGGCTTGCTTCTTTGTCAGCTTCTTGGACCCGTCGCCTGGATCATGGGCAACAAGGAGATCGAAGGCATCGACGCCGGTCGGCGCCCGCCAGACCAACGCAACCTGGCCAACGTTGGCCGCATCCTCGGCATCGTCGCCACCGCGCTGATGGTGCTCGGCCTCCTGTTCTTCGGTTGTGTCATCGTCGTCGGTGCCGGCAGCAGTTCGTAGGGGTAATCACTAATGGCAAGCGCAACGCCGAGGGCCAAGCTTCAGAGCACCCACCATCACGGTGGAGACTGTAGCTGTCACCCACCGATCGAGAACGCGGTAACCGCGGTTCCCGCATCGATCCCGGATGTGGCTCCCACCACAGCAGGCACACGCCTCAGCAGGTGGATGTTCTGGCTGGCCCCGGCGATGCTCGCCACCCTCTTTGCCGCCTGGCAACCGGGTGACGACGGCGTTGTGATCTGTCCGACCAAGCGCCTTTGCGGGGTCTGGTGTCCTGGTTGTGGAATGACCCGTGCCGTAAGCCACCTCCTGCGAGGGGACTGGTCGACGGCCTTTGTCTACCACCCGTTAGCACCGATCGCAGTCGCGGAAGTTGTGGTCGGCTGGGTGGTGGTCGCCGGTGCAAAGATCGGGTGGTGGTCCCGCCCAAGTAACCGAACCATCCTTGCGGTGCTGATCTTTAACGTGGTCGCCCTCACCTTGGTGTGGGTCCTCCGGTTGAACAACGGCAGCTTCGACGACCTGCGCTAGCAATCCCTGACCTGCACCAACAGGTGATCACGCCAACCACCCGCTACTTTGGGCTCCATGGGTTCCGCAACCAATGAGCCGCTAGCCGCTGCCGACACCGACACCGACACCGCCACCGAGGCCGAGGCCGCCAGCCTCGACGGCCGTCGCGCCCGCCGCGACCGCAACCGCGATGCGGTCGTCGACGCTTTCCTCGACCTGTTAAACGAAGGCGATCTCAACCCCGGTGTGGCCGCAGTCGCTGAACGCTCGGGCGTGTCGCACCGCTCGGTGTTTCGCTACTTCGAAGATCTCGAAGAGTTGTTCCGGGTCGCCATCGAGCACCAATCGGAACGAACCGCGGATATCGGCTACCTCCACGGGCTGGGCCGAGGCAGCTTCGACGAGCGGGTCGAGGCGCTGATCAACCATCGGATCACACTCTTTGACGCGACCCAGAACGTGTCGAAAGCGGCCCGGCTACGAGCCCCAAACCAGCCGATTCTCCAGGCGAGCATCACCAGTGGCCGGGCGCTGTCCCGAGAACAGATTCGAGTGCAGTTCCGCAAGGAGCTTCGACTGATGAACCGCGAAGACGCATCAGCCGCGCTCGGCTCGATCGACGTGTTGTTGTCGGTGGAGGCCTACGACCTCTATCGCAACGCCCAGTCGCGCTCCAGGAGCCGGACTGCTGCCACCCTCTCCTTTGCCATCCGCAGACTCCTGGAGAGTGGCCCAGAGGGGTAAGAGTTCGTTTTCCTCTGGGTAAAACAACCGGTATCGGCTAACGGTGGAGTGATTCTACTGTTGGGACATGGTGACGACGGCGGAGATCATGGCCACCGCAGTTGATGCGGCTCGGGTTGGAGTCGTAAACGTGCTGCGGGCAGAAGCGAACGCGAGCGACGCGGACATGTCGGGGACTGAAGTGCTGGAGCAACTCAGCGACAGCACCCTTGACCGTGCCGTTGAAGTGGTGAGCCACTACGCCGGGCCAGCCTATGGCCGGGTCCAGCTCGACCACGACGTCGACCAACTCGCCAACCTCGACATGGTGGAATCGCTCAAACCCGCCCTCGAAGTCTTCACCGAAGTCGGCAAGATCCAACTACTGCGGGCCACCCTCTTTGTGGTCACCGCCGATGACACGATCGACGCCATCCCCTACGGAGCAGCCGCCGAGTTCGGCCTGGCCCTCGGCCTCACGCCCGAACACGTCCGCGCCATCCTCCAGCGGTACCTCGACGACCACATGCCCACGATTAATCTCGTTTAACGCCGCAAGGCGGGATCCGTCGCTGGCGCTCCTCGACCGCGCGCTGCGGATTTGGTCTCGTTCGGTCTCCCTGGGGAGCCCGCTGCTCGTCCCTCGCAGTACTCGGGCAACTCGCTTGCGCTGGTGTCTGGTCGCGAGACGCGCTTCAGCAAGCGGGCGCTCGCTTTTTGCCGCGTGATCGTGGCGATCTGATTTGCCGTTTCGTACAGGACGACGTCGTCAGTGGTCATGGTTCCCCCGGGTCTCGATGTCAGGTGCCGATGTCTGCGACTCTAAAACCGACACGCGGGTGCCGCCTAAACGGACCGCACACCAACACGTCTGATTCGAAGCCAGCATTTCCCTTGACCTCAAGATTACTTGAGGTTCTACAATTGAGGCATG
>CALAML010000298.1 GCA_937925845.1 uncultured Acidimicrobiales bacterium
AGCCATAGTGCCAAGTTACCCCACTCTTACCGCCGATGGCAGTCCTCAAACCGCACGTCCGTGCAGTCAGCAGACCAGCGACCCACTTTTGCAACTTTAGGTTGCAAAAGTGCTTGGCTGCGGTTTACCTTTTATCCAGGGGTCTTTGGCGGGGAGGAGTGCGAAGCCACTTCATTTCCCCACAGGCCACCTGGTGCGGAGAGGGAAACGCAGCGTTCCTGCATTGCGCCACCAGCGTTCACGACACGCCACGGGAGAGGGGTGTCGTGAACGCCTAGTTTTGCCCAGGAGTCTCCGCGGCTGCACCCGCACTCGCGGCAGCAGTGCGCCACCACTAGTTGGGTGGTCGGTTAGTCCGGTGAGGCTCAGGGCGCCGAGGCGCCCCTCACTCAAGGAGAGGTTTTCGTGGCACTCCTCGTTCGGAATGTCCGAAAACATCGACGCAGGGTGAGGGGATGCATCGGGGGTCTGAGCCCAGCATGACTTTCCGACCACCCAACTAGGGGCGCAGCTCGCAGTCGAGCTTCGACCGGGTCGCGACGTCGCTGGCACCCGTCCCGATTCCCAACCGGCCAGGCCCCCACTACCGTGGAGTTCCCGATCCGAGGAGGCTCCCATGTCCGAAACCCAGCCCATCGACATCTGCATGGACAAGTGGCACCAGCACCTGCGGGGCAACCTCGAAGGTGGCCTCGACGGCGTGCTGCATCCGGACGTGGTGTTCTACTCCCCGGTGGTATTCACCCCGCAGAAGGGCCGCGACATCACCAAGCTCTACCTCACTGCGGCCGGTGGCACCCTCGGCGGCGACGACACCGTCGGCCAGACCGACGCCGAGCGGGCTGACGCCACGGCCAACAGCGGCGATTCACCCGACGCCGAGGCCAAAGCCAAGGGAGCCTTCCGGTACGTCAACGAGATCCGCCAGGGTCACAGCGCCATGCTTGAGTTCGAAACCGAGATGGAAGGCAAGTACGTCAACGGCGTCGACATGATCACCTGCGACGACGACGGCATGGTGGTGGAGTTCAAGGTGATGATCCGCCCGCTCCAAGCCATGAACATCGTGCACGCCCAGATGGGCGCCATGCTCGACAAACTCAGCTGAACCGGCCTGGGGCTACCCGCCAGCCGACCCTAAACCCGAAATGTCGGAAGAAAACGACAAACCTTGTCGCATTTTCCCGACATTTCGGGGTGGGCGGCGTGGGTCGAGCTCGGGTTGCGGGCCCGGGGTTACCCGGCGCGGTAGGTGGAGAAGCGGGTCGACAGCTGATCGCGGAGCGCGTCGCTCGAAAGCGCGTCCGGTCCGCTTTCCGCCAACGGTTCGTCCATCACCGACGCCAAGCGGTCCAACGCGGTGGCGGTATCTACCGCCCCCTCGCCGCGGGCAACGGCCTCGCGGTGGGCCTCGGTGGCAAACACCTTGGCCTTCCACGACAGGGACAACCGCACCTGTTCCTCGTCGTAGGTGGCCAGGGTCTCGCCCGCTTCCAACACCCGCCACCGCTCGCCGTCATGGTCGAGGGTGGTGTCGATAGTCATGCCTTCGGGCGGGCCGAGTTCTCTCGGGCCAACCCGCTCGACCTGGTGGTGCATGAAGTCGTTGTCGCCCACCACCGCGGTGTTCCACATATCCTCGTGGCGCACGCTTTCGGCGTCGCGACCCTCGGGCCAATAGCGGAAGAAGCCCCGCTCGCCCTTGTGAAACCAGCTGACGGCGGTGACGATGGCGATGCGTTCCGCTTCGAACAAACCTGAGGCACCCATGGCCAGGAGTAACCACCCCGGTGCGTTTGAGCGGTCGACCCCGACGAACTCGGGCACGTCGGTGTGGGAAAATGAACTCCCCTTCATGGGCGAGGTCAGGTTCACGAACACCTGCTCGGGCACCACCACCTCGGCGGCAAAGATCTCCCTGGCCGCGCTGGTGAAGCCTTCGTGGGTCAGGAGGTCGGCGGTGCCGGGCACCAACTCCTTGCCTCCCATGCACCAGTTGCCCCGCCAGACGGGACCGATCAAATACGACGGCACCTCACGCCGCTTGGCCGTTCCGTCACCGGCGGCATCGGCTGCGGCACCGTCGATCAGGTAGCGGGCCGGCATGAAGTAGGGGCCGCTGACCCGGGCCAGGTCCCGAATGCGATCGGGATCACTCACCACCTCTTCAAGGGCAACAGGGGTCAAGCAGCCGGCGGGTCGTTCGATCGTGACCGTCATGACTACATAGTAGGTTGACCGAGCGCCGCACTTCCCGAGCCAGCAGATCCCACTCCCCCCCTTCAACCCGAAATGTCGGAAGAAAACGACAAACGTTGTCGCCGATTTCCGACATTTCGGCGGTGGCGGGCGGGAGGTTCGGAAGTTGAACGCCGGACCCCACCGTCTCTGTCGAGAAAGCGAACGCCGTGACCAACTCTGAGACCGCCGCACCCGAGACCGGGCCAACCGACCCCAAGCCGGCCTCCGCCTTCACCCAGGCCCGACGCCAGGACGTAATGGTCGACTTCGACGACGCCACCGACTTCGCCGCCGCCCGCCAGGGTCTCGTGGCCGAGCTACAGGGCGGCAGAATCACCCGTGAAGAGCGCATGGTCTGGGATGTGGCCCGCTACGACTTCCTTCGCACCGACGAGCCAGCACCCGACACCGTGCACCCCGGCCTCTGGCGCCAAGGCCAACTCAACTCGATCCACGGACTGTTCGAGATCACCGACGGGGTGTGGCAGGCGCGGGGCTATGACCTCTCGAACGTCACCTTTCTCGCCACCGATTCAGGCTGGCTGGTGATCGACCCCCTCACCACCGAAGACACGGCTCGGGCCTGTTTGCAGCTGGCCAACGACACCCTCGGAGCCCGACCGGTGGTGGCGGTGATCTACACCCACAGCCACATCGATCACTTCGGCGGGGTGCTCGGGGTGACCACCCAAGCCGCGGTCGATGCCGGCGAAGTCCGCATCATCGCCCCCGAGGGCTTCATGGAAGAGGCGGTGAGCGAGAACGGCACCGCCGGGCCGATCATGATCCGGCGGGCCCACTATCAATTCGGCCCGTTCCTGCCTCCCGGCCCCCAGGGCCACGTCGACTGCGGGTTGGGCCAGACGATCCCCATCGGCCAGGGCGGGCTGATCGCCCCCACCGAAATCGTCAGCGAGACCGGAACCGAACTCGATATCGACGGCATTCGGGTGGTGTTCCAAAACACCCCCGACGCCGAAGCGCCAGCGGAGATGAACTTCTTCTTCCCCCAGAAGCGGCTGCTCTGCATGGCCGAGAACTGCACCCACACCCTGCACAACCTCTACCCGATCCGCGGTGCCCAAACCCGAGACGCCCTGGCCTGGTCGAAGTACATCAACGAGGCGCTGTTGCTGTGGGGCGACGACACCGACATCATGTTCGCCAGCCATCACTGGCCCCGCTTCGGTAACGACGACGTGCGAGCCTTCCTTTCCCTCCAGCGCGACGTCTACCGCTGGATGCACGATCAGACCCTGCGGCTGGCAAACCATGGCTTTACCCCCGACGAAATCTCCGAAGCACTGGACATGCCCGACAGCTTCTCGGGCCAGTCGCATGTGCAGGGCTACTACGGCACCGTCTCCCACGGCGTTCGTTCGGTCTACAACCGCTACCTCGGCTGGTACGACGGCAACCCATCCCACCTGCATCCGCTACCGCCAACCCAGCGAGCCAACCGGTACGTCGCGCTGATGGGTGGCGCCGACGCGGTGGTGGCCGGAGCCCAAGCGGCGTTCGACGACGGCGACTACCGCTGGGTGGTCGAGCTGTGTAACCACGTGGTGTTTGATGATCCGACCAACCAGACAGCCCGCAACCTGTCGGCCGACGCCATGGAACAACTCGGCTACCAGGCCGAATCCTCCACCTGGCGCAACGCGTACCTCACCGGCGCCTTCGAGCTGCGCCACGGTTCGTTGAAGCTGGGCAAAGCGCCACTGGGCTCGACCGTGGGAGCCATGTCTGGCGAGCAACTGATCGAGCTGATGGGGGTCCGGTTCAACCCGGCCCGCTTCCGCGGTGCGGCCACGATGATCTGGACCCTGACCGACGTGGGCCCAGGCGGCACCAGCGAGACCCATCTGGTGGGCGTGGCCAACTCGGCGATCCACCAGCGCCAGGACCCGCCTGGCGATGTGGTGTCGGCCGCCGAAGCGACGGTCAGCCTCGGCCGGGCCGCGCTGCTTCATCTGATCCAGACGCCGGAAGACTTCGACAGCTACGTCGACAACGGTCAGGTCGTCATCGACGTCGGCGACACCGCAGTGGTGAAGGAGTATCTGGCCGCCCTCGACTCGTTCCAAACCCAGCCGATCATCGAACCCCGCGCCGAGTAGCCAGCCCCGCTCCATCAGCTCCATCGGCTCGAGCGGCGACAGTTCCGTCGGCACGTACTCACTCAACGATGCCCTGATGCTGATCGCTTAGTGACATCGACACTGCCACAACTCCGAGCCCGCACTAGACTTGGATCATGGCTGATACGACCGTTCAACCCGCCTCGGCTGACACCGGCCCCAAGCTGGTCTGGACCGAAGCTGAACTGCTGACCGACCATGACTTTGCCGCGCCCCACGAGGTGTCGGTTGGCGGCAAGACGATCCGGCTCCACGGCGGCTTGCTGGCCAACGGCAACTACCAGCCTCCGCGGGCACTCAAGCGTGAGCAGGCCTTTGATGCCTGGGAGCAAGCGCTGGCAGAACGTGGTGGCCAACCCCACGATGCGTCGGCCGATCTGCTGGCTGGCCTGCGCCTGCCAACGGCCGAACAACAACGGGTACTCCTGCGCAACGACCTGGGCCAAAGCTTCTGGAACACGCTGACCATCATCGGCAAGATCGAAGCCCGCGGTCGGCTGCTGGCCGACCTGGTGGTGCCCGACCTTCAGCCCGGCATCGTCGAAGACATCTCCGAGATGGCGATCGGCCACCTCGGCAAAGGCCTGCTGCTGGCCCATGGCCTCGACGAAGGTGGCGAACCCGACAAGGGCATCGGCGGCCACGACGAGATGTGGTTTGCCGCCCGCGACCTGGCCTTCGACGCCAACGCTTTTCCCGATGTTGAGCCGGAAGACAACATCGGCCGCCCCGACGCCGGCGAGCGCTACCTGCCTGAAATCGACGCCACCGTCGAAGGGCTGTTTTCGTTCCTGGCCAACCTCTTGATCATCGAGTTCCGGGCCGAACTTGGCTTCGCCGAAACCCAGGAGGTGCTTCGCACCGGCGACCTCTTCGCCGACCGCCGCGCAGAAGCGGAGCTGGCGGCCGAACTGATCGAACGCATCCGCATCGACGAAGAGATCCACGTGCGATCGCTCAAGCTTTATCTCGGCGAGCTGCGCAACATCACCCTCAAGACCAACGACGGCGGCACCGTTCCCGGCGCCGAGCTGATCGACCGCTTCTGGGACGGCCTGGTGCGCTGGGCCACCGTTGAACAACCAGCCCTCGCCGCCGAAGCCTTCCGCGAAGTCCTCTACGAGCGCATCGACGCCCACCCCGAAGCGGGTCGCGTCCGTCAGGAATTCGACGCCGCGGCCTAGTGTCCGCGGTTCGAGCCCTCAACCGCCGCCGTTTTTGGGCGATGGGAACCGGTGTCTGATCTCGACGACCGCCAGCGCCCGGACCATTCAGAACGCGCGCTAGGTTAAGGACCCATGGCCCCCCGCCCGAATCGCCCGAAGAAGTCCGGCAAGGACGCGCTTAAAGACGTGCGCAAGACCCTGGAGAAAGCCGGTGAGCAGGTGCGCCACCGCGCCCAGGAACGGGGCTACGACGGCAACCTCACCCCGCTGTCGGCGGGACCAAGCAAGACCCGTTCGATGGCTGAGATCCAGGCCGAACTCGACTCCCTGGTTGGTCTCACCAGCGTGAAGGACCAGGTCCGCACCCAAATCGCCTTTGTACAGATCCAGGCCCGTCGCTCCGAAGTTGGGCTGGCCGGTGTACCGACCAGCCACCACCTGGTGTTTATGGGCAACCCCGGCACCGGCAAAACCACCGTGGCCCGACTGCTGGCCGAGATGTACCGCTCCATCGGGCTGCTTGAGAAAGGTCACCTGGTTGAGGTGGACCGCTCCGGCCTGGTCGGCCAGTACGTGGGCCACACTGCGGCCCGCACCAACAAAGCAGTGAAGCGAGCCCTCGACGGCGTGCTCTTCATCGACGAGGCCTACGCCCTGGCACCGCCCAATACTCTCCAGCGTGACTTCGGCGCCGAAGCCATCGAGACACTGATCAAACGGATGGAAGACCATCGCGACCGGCTCGTGGTGATCGTGGCCGGCTACCCGAAACCGATGGAAACCTTCCTGCGCTCGAACCCCGGGTTGCGGTCCCGGTTCGCCCGCGAGATCCAGTTCCCCGACTACGACACCAGCGAACTCATCGCCATCTTCAACAAGACCGCCGGCGATGTTGAGTACCGAGTGGCCGAAGATGTTGAACCCGAACTCAAGGCCATCTTCGAACAGGTTGAGCGCGGCGAAGCCTTCGGCAACGCCCGCTATGCCCGCACCCTCTTCGAACAGGCCATCAACCGTCAGGCGCTCCGCCTCGCGGCCGAACCCAACGTGGCAGCGTTGTCGCGGATCGAACTCACCACCATCAGCCGCGCCGACATCTCCGAAGCCGCCGAACTCCTCCGCCGACCCGGACGAACCATCGCCACCCCAACAAACACCCACGGCAACCCACCACCACCAAGAGGCCGCCGCCCCACTGGCTAGTGTCCCGACCTACAAGTTCGCCGCGTATTCAAGCCAACCCTCCGGGTTGGGGCACCATGGCAACCCAACGGGAAAGCTGCCACGCTCAGGTCATTGGCAACCCTGCGGGTTGCTCGCCAAGGAAACTCCGTCACTGCGTCCTTGATCGTGACGGAGCGTGCCCAGCCGTTTTCATCAACGAACTTATGAGTCGGGACACTAGAGATACGCGTCGGCGAGTTCTCTGGCGATTCTCCTGAGCTCTTCGAGGAGGGTGTCGGACGGGTTGATGAGCTCGATGGCCGATCCGAAGCCGGCTAGCTGTGCCGCTAAGGCCATCTCGTGGACTTCTCTCATCACCATCCTGAAACGCTGACCCTTGTGGTCGTGTTCAAGGGTTTCGTGGGCGGTGAAGATCCATCGCACCGGGGTGATGACCGAAGCGTCGACCCAGGCCTCCACCTCACAGGCCAGGCGACGGGACTCCACCTCGGTGATAATCGCGGCCCAGGCCTCATCGAGATCGAAACTGTCGGGGCGATCGACCTCGGCCTGGAGCAGGGAGATGTTGGAGATGCGGCTCAAGCGATAGGTGCGGGTGCCGCGCTCGGTGTTGGAGACCAGATACCAAACGTTGCGCTTGGTCACCAGACCCAACGGGCTCACCGTGCGCAGGCCCGGGTCGGTCGAGGCGCTGTCGTAGAACAACGACACCTGCCGCCCCGACACCACCGCATCGGTCAAGAGCTTCAGCGACTCCGACTCGCGTTCCTCCGCCGCCCGCGCCGCGGCGGAACGCGGAGGCGACGGACGACCGCGGTCGGCCCGATCCCGATCGACTCTGGCAATTCGACCCCAACCCTGGGCGTCGATCTTGATTGCGGTTGAGGCCGCTTCCGCTTCGGCTTGGAACGTGGCCGGCAGGGCCACCGTGAGTTTGCGCATCGCCGATCGCAACTCGGTCGGGTCCACCCCGTTGGAGGCCAGCGCCGCACCGGCGGCCAGGAACATGGCCCGCGCCTCGTCGGCCGACAGACCACTCAGATCGGTCCGGGCCCCACCAACGAGCTCCCACCCGCCACCGCGACCATGGCGCGAATAGACCGGTATCCCGCTCATGGCCAACGCTTCCAGATCGCGGCGAGCGGTGCGCTCCGACACTTCGAGCTCGACCGCCAACTCCGCGGCGGTCACCTTGCCGCGGGTCTGGAGCACCAACAGGGCAGCGATGAGACGGTCGGCTCGCATGTTTTTCAGTGTGCCAGGAAAACTGGCCAGAAGATGGCCAGTTTGCCTGCACATACTGTTCCCATGACCAACAGCAACCAGGAATCCGCCCCTACCGACAACGCTCCGACCGATCCCGAAGACCCGCGTATGGGCTTTGCGGCGGTGACCGCGGCCGTGGGTGAATTGATCAAGACCACCGCGGCCGACACCCTCGGCAACCCAACGCCGTGCCCCGAGTTCACCGTGAAGGATCTGCTCGAACACAAGGTCATGGTGATGCGGCGGGTCGCCGCCATCGGTCGGGGTGAGCACTGGAGCAGCGTGGACACCGAAACCCAGGATGATGGCTGGCATGAGTCGTTCATCGACGCGGCCCACCAAACGCAGGTGGCGTGGACCGACCCAGCGAAGTTAGAACAGGTCTACGAGGTGCCGTGGGGCGAGATCCCTGGCGTGCCGTTGATGCTCACCTACACCGCAGAGCTCGCTACCCACGGCTGGGACCTGGCCCACGCCACCGGCCGCGACTTGACCATCGACGACGACCTGCTGCGGGGCGCCCTCATGGCCATCCAGTTCGTTCCAGCCGAAGGCCGGGACCACGAAGACGTGCCCTTCTCCGATGTCGTCGACCCCGGCCCCGATGCGCCGGTCCTGCTGCAGATCGCCGGTTGGGCCGGCCGCGCCGTCGTCTGACCGCGGCATCTACGCCACTCCACACCGAAATGTCGGCGCTCACCATGAAATCTCCAAGGTGAGCGCCGACATTTCGGGCGGAAGGCTGGACGGCGCGGCGGCTGGAGCGACCGCGGGGTTCTTAGGCCGGGGTGGCTCGGGCCAGCGCTTCGGCGACCCGACCGCAGGTGGCGGCGAACTCGGGCTCGAAGCGCAGCTCCGGTGCGCGGGGATAGGCGAAGTCGACCGGCACCGTCTCGATGATCCGCCCCGGGCGCGGCGACATCACCTCGACGCGGCTCGAGAGGTACACCGCCTCGGCCACCGAATGGGTCACGAACAGTCCGGCAAAGCGGGACTCAGCGAAGAGGTCCAGCACTTCGTCGTTCAGCCGATGGCGGGTGATCTCGTCGACGGCGGCAAACGGTTCGTCGAACAGAAACACCGTCGGCTGAGCGACGAGGCTGCGAGCGAGCGACACCCGCATCCGCATCCCGCCCGACAACTCCGCCGGATGGTGATCCTCGAAACCGGCCAGGCCGACCCGTTCGATCAGCGCCCGGGCCTGAGCTTCACGCTCCGGTTTGGCCACGCCGGCCAACTCGGCAAACAACTCGACGTTGGCGTGCACCGTGCGCCAATCGAGCAGCGTGGGGTCCTGAAACACAAAGCCCAGGCGGTCACGATCCACCTCGATTCGGCCGGTCAGGGTCCCGTGACCGGAATCGACCAGGCCGGCCACGATCCGCAGCAGCGTCGACTTGCCACATCCCGACGGACCGACCAGCGCCACCAACTCCCCAGCCGCTACTTCCAAGCTGGCGTCGGCGAGCGCCGCGGTCGGCGTCGCGTCGCGGCCACCCGTTCCCGCATACGAAAAGGAGACACCGTCGACGGCCAACACCGTCTCAACCATACGGCCTCGTCAAAAGTCGAAGCGGCTCCATCACGCTCCATGGCGATCGTCTGGACATCGAACGGAGGAAGCTAGGATCACGCGCATGGGTAGCTTCCTCTTAACCTCCGCCATTGCCTCGATCGTGTTGACGGTGCTGTTAAACGTGTTGCCCCGGCTCTTCCCCGGCGCCACCCGGCGAGCCGAAGAGAAGATGCACGACTTCGTCCTCGAGGCCGAGCGGGCCCAGGAACAACGCCGCGACCCCAACGAAACCGGGCCTCGTGTGAAGGTCTACGCCCCCTGGAAGGCCATGCTGATCGGCTCGATCGTGCTCACGGTGCTCGTCAACGTGGTCGGCCTACTCTTCTGATTGCCGGGAACCCAAATGTCGGAGGGATACGACAAGCTCTGTCGCATCCTTCCGACATTTCAGGCTAAGGGGCGGCTGGCTAGCCGGCTAGAAGGTGACCTCCCGGGTGAGTACATAGGTACCCGACGTCGTCGCTACGGTTGCGTCGTAGTTGGTGGTGGTACCGCCCACCATCGATCCGGCGATGTCCGGATCGGAGATCCCGGCCCCTACACCGGAGAACACCGCGGAGAGCTGGGTGTCGGTGGGGACCAGCGAGATGCTCGAGACACCCACCAGGTCGTCGTTGGCCAAGTTACCGAGGGTGGCCTCGGCGTGACTGAGGATGCTCACCCCACCGTTGGCGCCGTACACGACTTCCTGCAGACCGGCATTGAGTTGATTGACCAGACCGATGGTCGAGCCCGTGTTCGGGGTCAGTGACTCCAGGTGGTCGACGATCTCGGCCTGAATCAGACCGCTCAAGGCATCCAACGCTGGGGTGGCGGCAGGGTCAGGGATGGCGGAGGTCTGGGCATTGTCCGCATCCATCGCCACCGTGATGGTTCCAACCAGTTCCGGCACCGTGCCAGCATTAAATGCGGCCAGCGTTAGCGGGCTCACGTTGGCGAACGTCGTTGAGCCGGCTGCGGCAGGCACGGTTACCGAGTTGCCTGGGACCACGGGACCAAGTCCCACAATCGGAATCGTCGACACCGTGGTGGAGCCGGCCTGACCGGGGCGAGTTCGCCACGTAACCGTGGCCAGATACACCTCGTCCGGATTGCCCGGATCAAGGAACTCGGCGGCGTCGTTTCCGTTCACCACCTCCACCTCGACCACGGCCACGGTTGCCGACTGACATGCGGCAGCGGCCATCGCCAGCACCGCTACCAGGACCAGCAGCCGAACTCCCTTGACCTTACTTGGCTGAATATTTCTCAAACTTTTCACGATCTTCTTCCCTTTTTCCATGCGAACGACACGTGCCTTTCGCTGCGCAACTGCCAGTATCGCGAATTCCTCGGGCCGCGCATCGGTAGTTCTACGTAGATCGGTAGTTCTAAGTAGGCGGCGCGGATTGTTGCGACCGAGCGATTCCGGTGTCAGCGCCAGCTGGGAGGCTGGCGGCTGACCAGACCGCCATCCCTAGCGGCGAAGTTGTGCATCGGGACCGGGGAGGAACTAGGGTCAGAGAGGTTCGAATGGGGAACACCGGTGCAAATCCGGGGCTGTCCCGCAACTGTGACTCGAAGCAATGACGGGGTCTCTCCCGTGGGCTTTGAGAAAGCCAGATCTCCAGACGAACCTCACAACTACCACGAGGATGGAAACACACATGGCCGCAATCTCGCCCCAGAATGCCGAGGCCGTCACGCCTGTACAGGTACCGGTCGCCGCCTGGCTTGCCTCCGCGGTGGCCTTTGCCACGATGTACCTGGTGTTCTCGGAAAACGGCGCCGTCCTGGCGCAGTCGTGGGAAACCTTCCACGAGTTCTTCCACGACGGCCGTCACCTGTTCGGCGTTCCCTGCCACTAGTCGCGCCCGGGAGCAGCCCCAGCGGGCCGCTCCCGCGGACCTGACCGTCAGTTTTCGACTGCGTCGGTCGGGAGAATACCGAGAACCCCATGTTTACCTACGGAATGAGCGTACGCCGCGCCCTGATCGCCGGAGCTCTCGCCGGCGGAGCTACTGCGCTTTTTGTGGCGCTCGTTGGCGAAGACAGCATCGACGCGGCCATCGCCATTGAAGACGCAGCCGGAGGCGAAAGCCACCACGACGATCCGCTGTTCTCGCGCGGCGCGCAGGTGGTGGGCGGCATCTCGGCCGCCGTGCTCTACGGCGTGCTCATGGGCGTGGTGTTCGGCACCGTGTTTGCCGCGGTCCGACACCGACTCACCCTGGCCACCGACTTTGGCCGCTCCCTGTTGCTGGCGGCCATCGGCTTTGCCACCACCGCACTCCTTCCGGCGATCAAGTACCCGGCCAACCCACCTGCGGTCGGCGACCCCAACACCGTCAACCAGCGCAGCATCTACTACTTCACCCTCCTGTTCGGCGCCATCGTGTTCGCCATAGCCATCGGCGCGGCCTACCACGCCATGCGCCGCCGGACCGACCGCGCCAGCGCCACCCTCGCGGCGGCCGCACTCGCAGTTGTTGGCTTCGCCTTTCTGATGATCGCCTGGCCCAACAACCCCGACTCGGTGCCCGCCGACTTCCCGGCCACCCTGCTGTGGGAATTCCGCCTGCAATCGTTGGCTGGTCTGGCGATCCTCTGGGGCGTACTCGGGCTGGTCTTCGGCTGGCTCAACCGGACCCGGCCACAACTGATCGCCACCGGAACCTCAGACACGTCGGGCCCGTCGGAGTTCGATCGGTCCGGCGACCCTGGTCAGAGTGAGATCGACCTTCGCGACCGCACCGCGACGCCGGAGCCGACGAGCACCAGCGAGACGACACGACGATGACCACAGCCGCACCAGGTCTGATGGTCTGCGGCACCACCTCCAACGCTGGCAAAACCACCATCGTGGCCGGCCTGTGCCGCGTGCTCGCCGACCACGGTCTGCGGGTTGCGCCCTTTAAGGCCCAGAACATGGCGCTCAACTCCGCGGTGACCGCCACCGGCCATGAAATCGGTCGGGCCCAGTACCTGCAGGCCCAGGCTGCCGGGGTGGAACCCGAAGTGGCCATGAACCCGATCCTGTTGAAGCCGACCGGCGAACGAGCCAGCCAAGTGGTGGTGAACGGCAAGCCGATCGGCGTGATGTCGGCCGCCGAATATCACCAGGCCAAACCCGAACTGTTCGCCATGGTGTGTGACACCCTCGCCGACATTCGCCAACGCTATGACGCGGTGATTGTCGAGGGCGCCGGCAGCCCGGCCGAGATCAACCTGTTGCCTCACGACATCGTCAACCTCCGGTTGGCCCACGCCGCCGACATCCCTGCGGTAGTTGTGGGCGATATCGACCCCGGCGGAGTCTTTGCCGCCCTTGCCGGGACCGTCTCGGTGCTTCCGCCCGAACTGGCCAGCCTGATCCGGGCCTTCATCATCAACAAGCTGCGGGGCGACCCGGCGCTGCTCTTCGACGGCACCGACCAACTCGAAACCATCACCGGCGTGCCCACCATCGGGGTGATCCCGATGCTGGATGACCTCCGCCTCGACGCCGAAGACTCCCTCGCCCTCAACGCCACCATCCCCAACCCGGTCAGCGCCAGCCTCGACGTGGCCGTGGTGCGCTTCCCCCGCATCTCGAACTTCACCGACATCGATCCGCTCCACCATGAACCCGATGTTGCCGTGCGCTTTATCACCAGCGTTCGCGAGCTTGGTCGCCCTGACCTGATCGTGCTGCCCGGCACCAAAGCCACCGTCGACGACCTGGCTTGGCTGCGCCAGCGCGGTCTCGACCAGGCCATCACCGACTCCGACGCCACGGTGCTTGGCATCTGCGGTGGCTACCAGATGCTCGGTACGACGATCGACGACAAGGTCGAGTCGGGTGAGGGTGCAGTGACTGGCCTCGGCCTGTTGCCCGTGGCCACCTCGTTTCATCACGACAAGGTGCTGGCCCAACACCACGGCACGGCGCTGGGTCACCCGGTGATCGGCTACCAGATCCACCACGGTCGAGTCCGACCCGTTGCCAGCCCGACTAGTGACTGTGCCTCCGGCGGAACCTTGAGGGGCGTTGCCGACGCCGCCGAGCAAGCCCGGCCCGACAACGCCCCGGCCGGCGCCGCGCCGGCCAGCTCTGCCCCCACCAACCCGGCATCGACCGAGGCCTGGCTTACGCTCGGTGGCGCCGACGAGGGATTCCGCTGCGGCCGGGTCCTGGGCACCACGCTGCACGGGGTGCTCGACAACGACGGCTTGCGCGGCGAACTGCTCACACTGGTGGCCGCCCGCGCCGGCCAAACCATCGCCCTGGCCCCCGAACCGTTCGAATCGGTCCGCCAGTCCAACTTCGCCAAGCTGGCTTCGGGCCTGACCGACCATGTCGACCTCGAACGCCTCTGGTCACTGATGGGTCTCACCGTGCCGGCGGCCGAGCGAGCCGCGGCCGCACCCGATGCCACCGCATCCTCGGCCGGACCAGCCTCGGCTCCCTCCGCCCACTCCGCACCGTCATCCTCGAACCAGCTCGTTGACTCCCCTGATTCAGGCTCCCTGAGCCTCGTCTCCCAGACCCGGACCCCAACCCCCACACCCCCATCCCCGAAGGTGGCCCCCCAGCCATGATCCTCTTCCTCTCCAATGCCGATACCGAAATCCTGGCCATGCGCTCGATCGCCGACGGCCTACCCGAAGACTTCGGTGGCCTCCGTTGGGCCAACCCCGACCGCCTCGCCCCCACCGAAGACGCGACCGACGCGGCCGACTCCGACAACGCAGCCAACTCCGGCAACACCAACGACACCGACTCGGTGATCGACCACCTCCTGGCTGATGTTCGCCTTGTGATCGTTCGGCTGCTTGGCGGGGCCCGGGCCTGGGAAGCCGGCTTCGCCGAACTCACCGAGGCGTGCCAGGCCCGCCATATTCCGCTGATCGCCGTCGGCGGTGAGGCCACCCCGGACGCCGAACTGGCCTCGGCCTCCACCGTCCCAGCCGGCATCGTCTCCGAAGCCCACCACTATCTCGTGGCCGGCGGACCAGCCAACAGCGAACAGCTGCTGCGCTTTGTGTCGGACACGGTGCTGCTCACCGGATTCGGTTTCGCGGCCCCCACCGAGCTCCCCCGTGTGGGCGTTTGGGACGGCGCCGGCATCGGCCACCCCGACACCACCCGCAACCCCGACCGACCTTTGATCGGCATCGTCTTCTACCGGGCCCACCTGGTGGCCGGTAACACCACCTACGTCGAAGCCCTCTGCCGAGCCATCGAGGCCAAGGGCGGAGATGCCCTCGCGGTCTATACCTATTCTCTCCGGGTTGATGAAGAAGGCAACGTCCCGGCGCTGGAGTTGTGCGCTGAGCACGGCATCGATGCGTTGATCACCTCCACCTTCGCCGCCGGCTCCATGCCCAAGACAGCACCCAAGACGGAGGCGACGGATTCGACAGACTCGCCCAGCGGTGATGGCAGCACCAACACCGAGGTGTGGGAGGTGCCGATGCTCGCTGAACTCGACGTGCCGGTGATCCAGGCCCCATCCTCCAGCCGACCCCGCAGCGAATGGGCTGACGACGAAGCCGGACTTTCCCCCATTGACGTAGCCATGGGCGTAGCGATTCCCGAATTCGACGGCCGCATCATCGGCCCCAGCTTCGCCTTCAAAGAGGTGATCGACGACGGCCGCGGTCTCGGTGACGAAATCATCGCCACCCGGGTCGACGACGAACGGGCCGAACGGGTGGCCGGTATGGCTATGCGGCAGGCCCACCTGCGCCACACCCCGGCGGCAGAAAAATCCGTGGCTCTGGTGCTGTCGGCCTACCCCACCAAACGCAGCCGGCTCGGCAACGCGGTGGGCCTCGACACCCCAGCCTCAGCCATCGCCGCCCTGCACGCCCTCCGCGACGCCGGCTACCGAGTGGACCGCATCCCCGAAACCTCCGACGACCTGATGGCGGAACTCGCCGACACCCTCACCTACGACCTCCCCACCCTCAACGAAACCCAACGAGCGGCAGCGGCAGGCGGGCTCGACACCAGCGCCTACGCAACCTGGTTCCAATCGCTGCCCGACGACGCCCGCGACCAGGTGGAAGCCGTGTGGGGGCCGGCCCCCGGCGAGGTCTACGTCCACAACGACAAGCTGGTGTTCTCCGGGCTCGACCTCGGCGGAGTGCTCGTGGTCATCCAGCCGCCCCGCGGCTTTGGTCCCGACCCCATCGGCACCTACCACGCCCCCGACATGCCGCCCCCGCACCACTACCTCGCCTTCTACCGGTGGCTCGCAGAAAGCACCACCAACGGTGGCTGGGGAGCCGACGCCGTGGTCCACCTCGGCAAACACGGCACCCTCGAGTGGATCCCGGGCAAAGCCACGTCGCTCTCGGCCAGCTGCTTCCCCGACGCAGCCCTCGGTGACCTGCCCTTCATCTACCCCTTCGTGGTCAACGACCCAGGCGAAGGAACCCAGGCCAAGCGTCGCACCCACGCGGTGGTGATCGACCATCTGCCGCCACCGCTGACCCGAGCCGACACCTACGACGACATCGCCAAACTTGAACAGCTCCTCGACACCTACGCCCTGGTCGAGGCCATGGACCCCTCCAAGCTGCCGGCACTGCGCGAGCAGGTGTGGGAACTTCTGGTAGGCGCCGAGATCCATCGCGACCTCGACCTCGGCGACATTGCCCCCGTCGATGACGACTTCGACGACATGATCCTGCACGTCGACGGCTACCTCTGCGCCCTCAAGGACGCCCAGATTCGCGGCGGGCTTCACCTACTCGGCCAGGCGCCAACCGATGAGGCGTTGATCGAGACCGTCCTGGCGGTGACCCGCCTCCCCCAGGGATCGGTGCCGTCACTGCGCGAAACCATCGCCACGTCGATGGGCGTGGCGCTGGCGGAGGCCTCCCGAACCCAAACCGACCAGATCGAAGCCGAAGCCCGAGCCCAGGTGGAGGCGCTGGCCGCGACCGGGTGGGACTCCCAAACCACCGACGACCCCACCCTCGCGTGGGCGGCCAGCCGCCTGGTGCCAAACCTCGAGGCCACCACCGACGAAATCGACAACCTGCTCCGTGCTCTCGATGGCCGCTACGTGGCCGCCGGAGCCAGCGGCGCCCCCAGCCGAGGTGGCGCCCACGTGCTGCCCACCGGTCGCAACTTCTACTCGGTCGACCCGAAAGCGATCCCCTCGCCCCTCGCCTGGTCGGTGGGTGAGATGCTGGCCGACCGCCTCATCGCCAAACACATCGAGGAAACCGGTGCAGCCCCAACCACCGTGGGCCTGGTGCTCTGGGGTACGGCGGCGATGCGAACCACCGGCGACGACGTGGCCGAAGCCCTGGCCCTGCTCGGTGTGCGGCCGACGTGGAACGAGGAAAGCCAACGCATCACCGGCCTCGAGGTGATCCCGGCCGCCGAGCTGGGCCGACCCCGCGTCGACGTGACGCTGCGCATCTCCGGCTTCTTCCGCGACGCCTTCCCCCATGTGATCGAACTGCTCGATGACGCGGTTCGTCTGGTAGCGGCCATCGACGATTCTGAGGAAGACGACACCCAGAACCCGGTGCGGGTGAACGGTGCCGACGACGCCCGCCTCTACGGGCCGCCACCCGGCGGCTATGGCTCGGGCATCCTGCCGGTCCTCGAGTCGAAAAACTGGCGTACCGACGCCGACCTGGCCGAGGTGTACCTGGCCTGGTCGGGCTTCGCCTACGGTCGCGACCGGTTCGGCGAGGCGGCCCCCGAGGCCATGGCCCGACGGTTCGCAGCCATCGAAGTGGCGGTCAAGAACCAGGACAACCGCGAACACGACATCTTCGACAGCGACGACTATCTCCAGGACCACGGCGGCATGGTGGCCGCGGTGCGGGCCCTCACCGGCACCGCCCCCAAGGCCTGGTTTGGCGACACCGCGGATCCGGCCAACCCGCAGATCCGCACCCTTGCGGAAGAGGCGGCCCGAGTGGTGCGAAGCCGGGTGATCAACCCGAAGTGGATCGAAGCGATGCGCGAACACGGCTACAAGGGCGCCTTCGAACTGGCGGCCACCGTCGACTACCTCTTCGGCTACGACGCCACGGCCAAGGTGGTCGAGGACTGGATGTACGAAAAGGTCACCGAGGCCTACGTCGGCGACGCCGAGATGCGAAAGTTCTTCCAGGAAGCCAACCCCTGGGCCATGCGCAGCATCGCCGAACGGCTCCTCGAAGCCGACCAACGAGACATGTGGGACGCCTCCGCCGAGGCCCGCCAAACCCTCGAAGCGGCCATCCTCGAAGCCGAAGGTTGGGAGGAGAGCCGATGACCGACCCGACCACATCGGTGGGGGCCTCGGGAGCGGCGCCAGCGTTTCCGTTCAGCCAGGTGGTGGGCCAGGACGACGCCAAGCTGGCACTGCTGCTGGCCTCGATCGACCCCGGCATCGGCGGTGTGCTCCTCCGAGGCCAGAAGGGCTCGGCCAAGACCACCCTGGCCCGGGGCCTCGCCGCTATTCGCGGCCCCGAAGCACCGTTTGTTGATCTCCCCCTCGGAGCCACCGAGGACCGGCTGATCGGCACCCTGGATCTGGCCGCCGCCCTCACCGACGGCGACCTGCGCTTCACCCCCGGCCTGTTGGCCGCGGCCGACGGTGGGGTTCTGTACGTCGATGAGATCAACCTGCTGGCTGATCACCTGGTCGACAGCCTGCTCGATGTTGCCGTCTCCGGCATCAACCGCATCGAACGCGAGTCGGTGTCACACAGCCACCGCGCCGAGTTTGTGTTGGTCGGCTCGATGAACCCGGAGGAAGGCGAGCTTCGACCCCAGCTCCTCGATCGCTTCGGACTCTGCGTGGAGATCACCGCTCCGACCACCGTGGCCGAACGGGTCGAGGCGGTACAGCGCCGGCTCAGCTTCGATGGCGCCGACGTGGCCACCGCCAGCAAGGAGCCGTCGCCGAACCCGGCAAGCGACGCCACGCTCGCCGAGTCCCTGGCCGCAGCCACCCCGGCCCGGCTCACCCCAGCAATTCTCGAAGCGGCGTCGGAGCTGGCCCTGGCGGTGGGCGTGGAAGGGCTCCGAGCCGACCTGGTGCTGTGTCGGGCCGCGGCGGCCTATGCCGGGCTGGCCGGCGACACCGAAACCACTACCGAGCATCTTCGACGGGTGGCACCACTGGTGCTGGCCCACCGATCCCGACGCAACCCGTTCGATCCGCCGGTGGTTCCCCCCGAGGAGCTGGCCGACCGGATCGACTCCACCCTGGGCCCGACCGATCACGCCAACCAGGACAGCCCGGATCAAGAGGATCAACCGGATGACAATCGAGACGACTCCGCCGGCGACAACACTGGTCCCGGCCCCGGTGACAGTCACGACTCCCCGCCCGCAGGCGAAGGCCCGGCCCGACCGATCGTGATCGGCGCGCAACGCCAGGCGCCACCCGTGGCCGCGGCCGCCACCCTCACCGCCGACCGAGGTCGGTTGATCCGTGACATCGAACCCGTCCCCGGAGAAGCGCGACCACTGGCCATCGCCGGCTCGGTCCGCCAACTCGCCGACCGCCGCCGTCACGACCCGGACGCCAGCGCCACCGGCGGAGACATTCGCCACGCAGTCCGCGAAACCGCCACCGGTCACCTGGTCATCCTGGCGGTCGACACCAGCGGTTCGATGGGAGCTGTCGACCGTGCCGAAACCGCGACCGGCACGGTGCTCGGACTTCTCACCGACGCCTACCAGCGTCGTGACCACGTCGCCCTGATCGCCTTCCGGGGCTCGGGCGCGGAAACGGTGCTGCGACCCACCGGCAGCGTCGAAGTGGCCCGCAACCGGTTGTCGACACTCGAGACCGGAGGGCCCACGCCACTGGCCGCCGGAATCGACGCCGCCCTCACGCTGGCCACTTCCCGCCGCTCCGATGACCGCACCCCGGTCATTGTGCTGCTGACCGACGGCCGGGCCACCGAACCAGCCCCGACGGCGTTCGACGATGCCCTCGAAGCCGCGGCTCGGGTTCGTGCCGCCAACGTCGACGCCCTGGTGCTGGACTGCGAAACCGGCGCCCCCCGCCTGGGCTTGGCCGCTCGAATCGCTGAGGCCATGGCGGCACCGGCAATCATGGCTACCGACCTCTCCCCCGCCCGCCTCACCGCCACCATCCAGAACGCAACCGGAGCCCGCCGCTGATGATCGTCGAACGCTTTACCGGCATCCCTATCTCGTCCAAACCCGCAGCCGAACCCCAAACCGAGAAGCGTCCACCGCGGGGGCCGGCCACTGCGGAGGATGCGGTGTTACTGGTGGGCCATGGCTCCCACTGCAAGATCAGCGCGGCGCAGATGCACACCATCGGCGACCTCGCAGCCGAAGCCATGCCCGACCGAATCGTGGAGGTGGGCTTCCTGGAAATGACGGCGCCACCGGCCGGAGTCGTGCTTGACGAACTCGTGGCCCGGGGCGCAAAACGGG
The DNA here is from genome assembly GCA_937925845.1 of uncultured Acidimicrobiales bacterium. Taxonomy (GTDB): domain Bacteria; phylum Actinomycetota; class Acidimicrobiia; order Acidimicrobiales; family CALAML01; genus CALAML01. The sequence goes on from CALAML010000298.1 coordinate 19,972, forward strand.
TGGTCATCATCCCCCTGATGCTCCTGGCCGCCAGCCACTCCAAGAGCGACGTGCCGGCCATTGTGGTCGAGGGCCGTCTCCGCCACCCCGGCGTGGAACTCCTCTTCGGGTCACCCCTCGGCATCAGCCCCGAGTTGGTCCAGATCGGCGCCGCCAACCTCGAAGCGGTCGGTGGAGCCGGACTTCCCCTGGTGGTGGTAGCTCGCGGCACCTCCGACCCCGACGCCAACAGCGATGCGGTGAAACTGAGCCGACTGCTGGGCGAGTGGGTCCAGACCGACTTTCTCTTCAACGGGTTCACCGGCATGACCTGGCCCCTTGTGCCCGACGCCCTCAACCAGGTCGCGGCCGCGCTGAACGGCCAAGACTGGGACACCGGCGGGCCGGGCACCAACCAGCCTGGCCAACCCAAACGCATCGCCCTCTTCTTCGGGTTCCTGTGCAACGGCAAGCTGATCGAACGGGCCCGCAACCAGATCGCCGAGTTCACCGAACGCACCGGCATCGAAGTGGTCGACGCCGGCTACTTCGGCCCCGACCCACTGCTTGTCGACATCATCACCCGCCGGGTCGCCGAAGCCATTGACGGCCAACCGACCGTCAACTGCGACACCTGTGCCTACCGCGCCGCTTTTCCCGGCCAGGAAGACAAGGTGGGCCAACCGATCGGGATTGGCCACAGCCACCTCGCCGCCGAACACCGCGCCTCTGGCCACTCCCACGATCACGATCACTCCCACGACCACGGCCATTCGCACTAGCGGCCGCACCAGAGCGCGGCCACACATCGGAGCGGGGCCGCCCGAGAATGACCCTGGCACTACGCCGGGCCACGATCTGAGCGCCACAACCGCCCTCGGGTCCGATCCGACGCTGCCCGGCGGCTACTATTGATGTCATGGCCAATGACGTGACGCCCGCTGAAGAAGACCTTCCGCTCATCATTTCGGTCGATGACCATGTGATGGAACCCCGTGAACTGTGGCAGGAACAGCTGCCGCCGTCGCTGCGCGAGCGCGGACCGCGGGTGGTGCAGGAGAAAGTGGCGCTCACCTTCGTGGGCGGCCACTACGGCTTTGAACGAAACGCCGAAGACGGCCAACTCTGCGATGTGTGGCTCTACGACGGCAGCGTTACCCCCACCGGGTTCCTCCACGGTCCGGCCGGGGTGCCCCGCGAACAGCAGCGCAACGTGGCCGCGGTCTATGAAGACCTTCGAGACGGCACCTGGAACCGCGATGCCCGCCTGGAAGACATGACCCTCAACCATGTCGAAGCGGCCATCAACTATCCAAACATCTTCCCCCGCTTCTGCGGCCAGGGATTCCTTGAGCGTGAAGATAAAGACCTGGCCCTGCAGTGCCTCCAGATCTACAACGACTGGATGATCGAAGAATGGTGCGGCGGCCCAGCTAAAGGTCGGCTGATCCCACTCACCCTCATCCCGATGTGGGACCCGCAGCTGGCGGTGGAAGAGGTGCGCCGCTGCGCCGACAAGGGCAGCTACGCCATCGCCTTCTCCGAGAACCCCTCAGCCCTCGGCTGCGCCACCATGTACAGCGGCGACTGGGATCCGCTGTGGGCGGTTTGTGAAGAGACCGAAACCACCGTCTCGATGCACATCGGCTCGTCGTCGAAGATGCCATCGACCTCTCCCGATGCTCCCCTCGCCACCTCGATGTCGCTGTATGCCCAAAACGCCGAAGGGTCACTCGCCGACTGGATCTTCTCCGGCACCCTGTCGCGTTTCACCGACATCAAGATCGCCTACGCCGAAAGCCAGGTCGGCTGGATGCCCTTCCAGCTCGAACGCATGGACTCGGTCTACCGCGAAGGCCGCGGCGGAGTCGGCGGCGACGGCCAGCTCCCGAGCGAGATCGCCAAAGACCGGGTGTACGGCTGCGTGTTCGACGACCTCTTCGGGCTCAAGAGCCGCTACGAGGTGGGCGTGCAGAACATCCTCTTCGAAACCGACTACCCCCATTCCGACGGCACCTTCCCTCACTCGCGCAAAGTGGCCCACGGGCTCTTCGCCGCCGCCGGCATGAACGCCGAAGAGTGCTACCAGGTCATTCGCGGCAACGCCATCGCCGCCTATGGCCTCGAACGGTTCGGAATCACCGAATAGTGGCCGCCAACCAGCTCGAAGTCAGCTTCATCGACGAGCTCTACCCGGTCGAGCCCGGGGAAACGCTCGGCTTTGGTCGCAGCAGCGACCTGATCATCGACGAATCCAACATGTTTATGCATCGGCTGGTTGGCACCTTCCTGCACCATCAGGACCTCTGGTGGGTGCGGTGCGAGGGAAAACGCAGCGAGCTGAGCGTGTGGTCCGACGGCGGTCGCCGCACGACGCTGCCCCCCGGCGAGGCGGCGGCGCTGGCCGGCGCCCGGGGCGTGGTTCGCTTTGAGTCCGGACCCCACAAATACGAGATCGACTACGTTCTCCCCGACGCCATCGAACTCCCCACCGAACCAGCCGAACCAGCGGCCTTTGACGTGACCGAAACCCGTGACTTCGGTGTGGTGTCGCTCAACACGGAGCAGCGTCAGCTTCTTGCTGCCCTAGGCGAAGGCTGGCTCCGCGACCCCCAGGCCGAACGCGAAGCACTACCCACCAACGGCGTGATCGCCCACCGTCTGGGCTGGTCGATCAAGAAGTACGACCGTAAGCTTGACTACCTCTGCTCCCGTCTCAGCGACGAGGGCGTTCCCGGACTGCGAGGCGGCAAAGGCGTCGAGGCATCGGAGCGGCGCTCCAACCTGGTCGACCATGCCATCCGCAACGGGCTGATCTCGCTTCGCGACCTC